>VFZX01000082.1 GCA_016871015.1 Acidobacteriota bacterium
CACCGCACGCACAACACCACAATCTCCGCGTCGAAATGGCGGCCAGCGAACAACTCTTCAACCGGAACGAAGGAGGGCATTACGTCATTTTCTCTCATCTCGGCCGGTTTGCACCAGAGCCCTTCTGGTATGTTTGCCATGTCCTTTCAGGTCACTCCGCTTTTAAGGGATCTCCCCTTTACCGAGGCCCAGCTTGGACCCGTGATAGACCCGGTACACAATAACCCGCTTGGCTGTCGGGTCAACTCGAAAGATGATCCGATGCGAGAAGTAGAGGAGATGCCGAATCTCAAACGAAAACTCCGCTTGTTCTGGAATGACCGGACAGCGCTCTGGCAACTCCTCCAACGAATAGATGGCGTGGACGAGCCCACGAAACCACCGCTCTGCGACTTCCGGTTCCTTCCGCACGTCGCGGATAAACCGTACGTAGTCTTCAGCATCCGCAAGCGCCGGGCCGGGTGATGTCAACCTGAAATGCCAAGTTTCTCCTGCAGCACCGCCAGTGCCTTTCGCGCCGGCTTCGAGCGTCCTTCCTCTGCGGCGGCAATACCGACCTTGATCGCCGCGACCGCTTCGAGCCGGTCCAACCGGTCGAGAATCTGCCGATAGCTCTCCGCGTCCTGAAGCACCACTGGCCGACGCGTCTTCTTCATCTGGTTCATGAAGTCGCTCATGTTGCGCTTGAAGTCGGTAAGGGGGTGGATGCTATCACGGCGAGCCGATCTTGGGAAGTGCAGCACTTGGCAAAAGAGCCGGGGCCTCGCGGTCCCGGCTCGAGTGTTGCGGAACAGATCAGATTCTAGAAGATGAACTTCATCGAATACTGGAACTCGCGGCCGCGGGTTTCAGGATTCTTCACGAAGCTGCGGCCAAACTGGGAGGTCCCCAGAGCGCCCGCGCCCATGTTCGGGTTGCCCCACCAAAAGCTGTTGGTCAAATTGTAGGACTCCATCTTGAACTCGAGCTTCTTCGACTCGGTGAGCTTGAATTCCTTCGCCAGCGTCGAATCGAGCAGCCAGTATCCAGGGCCAGTGATGCCCTCGTATTGGAAGGGGTTCGAACGTGGAGTGAAGGCAGGCAGCGGCCGGAACGCAGCTTGGTTCAGCCAGGCACGGGGGCCGGGGTTGGACACCTTGGGGTCACCTTCTACCAGCGCCGCCGGGAAGCGCAGGAATGGGCCGGACCGGAAGTAATAGATGTTGCTTGTGGACCAGCCTCCGACGACGGCGTTCAGCACGGGATGCAGATTCGTGCCAAACCGGCGGCCCTTGCCGAGCGGCAGATCGTAGGTGCCGGACAGCGTGAGCCGGTGCCGCGGATTGTCCGAATTGAGCCAGGTGAACTTGTCGGCGTACTGGTCAATATCGTTAAAGAAGAAAGTGTTCCGCTCGCGGTTGTAGTTGAACGCCATCAGGAAGCTGAATCCGTTGGTGTAGGCACGTTGCATCCGGAGCTGGAGGGCCTTGTAGTTGTTGAGGATCCCGGGGGTGAACTGCTGCTGGATCGAGGAGTACTGCGGATAGGGCCGGAGCAGGCTGATCCGCGAGACGTTGGCCTGGCTGCGAAGCTGGCCGGGGAAGTTCGCCGCAGTTGAGTAGTTGAAGAAAGGATTCGGAACCGCCTGGCTCAGGAACGGCGCCTGCGAACCGTACCGGAACTGCGGATTGATCTGGTTCAGATCGCGCGTGTACTCGAGATCGCGGCCGAGGTTCATGAAGAACGTGAGGTCGCCCTTGAAGTTGAACGGCAGTTCCCGCTGCACCGTGAAGTTGAACCGGTCATTGATGCCCGGCTTGTAAGCCTGCTGCGCGAACGTCGCGGCGCCGCCGAGGTTGGTATTGACGCCGAATCCCTTGCCGACCACCGGGATGAGCGGATTGCGGCCGGCAGGGAACGGATCGGAGAAGCTGGTCTGCGGAACGCCGTTGACCTGCGGCAAGCCAGTGGTGGAGGCGCTGAATCCGTCAAAGTTGGCGATGCGGCTGATGGTGACGGCGGTAGTCTGCGGCGGCACCATGTACCGGCCCCATCCGATGTTGACCGCGGTGCGGTCGTTCAACCGGATAGCGGTTCCCAGGCGGGGCAGGAACACTCGCCTGCTCGGATTGAACCAGCGGGTTCCCTCGTCGTCGCCAAAAATCCAGCGGCCGTTGAAGTTGGGCCGGTTGAGCGCGACCAAATCAGCCGGGAAGTTCGGCGGGCTGTTCTGCAGCACGGGATTCGGCTGGTTCAGGTCGAGGAATCGTGACAGGCGCGGCTGCTCATCGCGGGCGCCCTGCTCATATTCCCACCGGATTCCGGCGTTGAGGGTAATGTTCCGGGTGAGCCGGATGTCGTCGTGGAGGAACAGCGAGTAGAAGTTCAAGCGCAGGTGCTGCAGCGGCTGGCTCGACACCGCGGAGGAGTTGTCCATAGTACCGAGCAGGAACGTGGCATGGCCGTCGCCGCTGAGCGGGTCGTTGACCAGATGCTGGCTCGACGTGTGCCCTTGTCCGAAGTTGAAGTTCATGAAATTGAACGACTGCCCATGCGCTTCGTGCATGCGGAAGTCGGACCCGGCCTTCCAGTAGTGCTTGCCATGGAACTTCGACATCTTGCCGGAGAAGTTCTTCGACGAGGGTTCCTGGAACCAGTATCCTGCCTTGCCGTACGACGAGGACCCTCCGACGGTGCTGATGTTGACGCCGGGATAGTAGATAGCCGGCTGTTCACCGGTGTAGTTGGCATACCAGGCGTTGCCGGGCCAGAACGCGTCCAGCCCCTTGAGCCCAACTGCCTGGGCGGGGGCGTTGTAGTTGTCCTGGAATTCCGTGAAGCTGCCACGGAAGTTGATCACCGTCCGCGCGCTCATCGTGTAGACCAGCTCGCCGGCGATGTTACGCGAGTTCATGACGCCGCCGTTGTCGTTGGGCATGGCGGCCGAATTGTTTGGCGTGTAATTGATCTGGTCGAGGGTGGTCTTGAACTGGGAGTACCGGCCGAAGAACTTCAGCTTGTCGCTCAAGTTGTAGTCGGTGCGGTTGGAGAAGTTCCAGTTGTTGACGAACCAGAAGTAGCCAAGGCGGAAATTGTTGATACCCGTCGCGTCGTCGCCGGGATTGTTCGGCTGCCAGATGTCCTGCATGATCCGGGCGGCGGTGCGGTCAATGCGGCTGGCGGGGATGATGTTGCCCGGGAACGGAGTGCGCTGTGCAGCCGCGCCGTTGTTGATCAACTGCGTGGTGATCGGATCGTAGATGGTCCGGAGCCCGCCGCGGTTGTTGCGGGAGGCGGAAAAGTTGCCGGTGCGCTCGAGATCAGTCGGAAGGGTGCGGATCGCGTTCAGCGGCTCCTTGGTGCGCCAGCCTTCAAACACTGCGAACGTGAACAGCTTGTTCTTCTTGATGGGGGCGCCGATGGTGCCGCCGTAAATGTGGTTCCGGATCAGATTGGGGCGGCGGGCGAGCGGATCGGTGACGGCGTTCAGCTTGGGGTTGCGTCCGAAGTAGGACGCGGTGCCGTGAATGTCATTCGTGCCGGACTTCATCGACACGCTGAGGATGCCGCCGGCCGAGTGTCCGAACTCGGCGTCGACTGAATTCTGCTGGACGGAGAATTCCTGTACGGCGTCCATGGGCGGAGCGTAGGACCCTTTGGGTCCCACCTGGACGGGCGCGCCATCGAGCAGCAGATCGTTCTTGCGCGAGGTGTTGCCGCCCACGTCGATCGACGACGAGGACCACATGAAGTACGGATTGCGGTCGAACCCGATGTACCGGTTGACGACCGCCGGATCCAGCAGCGCAAGCGTGAACGGGTTGCGCGCCTTCACCGGGAGGTCAGTGAGCTGCTTGCGGTCAATCGTCAATTCGCGCGTCGACGTGTTGAACTGCAGTTGGACCGCGGTCGTGGTGACATTGACCGATTCCACCACGGCGCCAGGCTTGATCGAAAAGTCGACCGTAACGTCTGCGCGGGTCTGCACCAGGACGTTCTCCTTGGTGACCTTGGCAAAGCCGGGCATCTCGACGCTGACAGTATAGGTTCCCGGCTCAACGAAATCGAACAGGAAATGGCCATTTGCCGTGCTTTCCTTGACCGATTCGATGCCAGTGTTGATGTTCCGCAGCGTGACCTTGGCGCCACCGACGGTGGCCTCGGTGGGGTCAGTAACGGTGCCCTGAACGCGCGCGCGGTAGTCCTGCGCGAAAGCGATGCTGCCAGCAAGGAGACAGATCGAGCTAAAGCAGATGGATTTCAAGTTGACCTCCTGGTGTGCAACTGTATCCGGCAGTATACCACCCCTGTGTGGCGTGTGGAGCGTCAGGCGCCGGGGCTGTCCCAGATCGGTTCCAGGACGAGTTCGAACCCGGCGACCGGGCCGTCGCCGGCGAGGGAGTGCGGATTCGAGATGGTCTCAGGCGTGAGGCCGGGCCGGTACACGGTGACGGTCCGCTCGAAGGGGTCGATCAGCCAGCCGAGTGGAACGCCGTTGCTGATCCACTCGATCATTTTTTCGTGCAGCCGCGCCTGGGTGTCGAACTGGGAGCGCAGTTCGGCGACGAAGTCCGGAACGACGGTCCAGATCACTGGCTCTGGATCGCCGGGGCGAGGGAGCCGGCCGTTGCGGATCCAGGCGGCGTCCGGTGAGCGGCGGGCGCCGTTGGGGAGCCGGAAGCCGGTGCTTGAATCGAAGCTCTGGCCGGATTTTGAAGTGCGGTTCCAAAGCCAGAGTTGGCCGGACAGCTCGGAGTTCCGGGCACCCGTGCGTGTCCCTGCGACAGGCATGATCTCGATCTCTCCTCTAGAATTCGTCTCAAGATCGAGATCCTCATGTTCGTGGCAGAACAGGAGGAATTCCTCGTCGGTCATCGCCGGCCCGTGCAACGTGACGGGGACGTGCTGCTCCAAATGGTCCAGAATCAGTTGCATCTGTCTGTCATTATAGACGTCTACGCCGCGACTTGATGCAGAACGTACGGCAGGATTCCGCCGAACCGGTAGTAATCCACTTCCTTCGGCGTATCGATCCGGACCTTCACGTCAAACTCCACCCCCGATCCATCCGCCTTGACGGCGCGCACCCGGGCCATCTTCGATCCCGCCAGCGCCGCCGCGACTCCGGTGATGCTGTACGTCTCGCTGCCATCCAACCCGAGCGTCTCGCGGTTCTGCCCGCCCGTGAACTCGGTGGGGAGCACGCCCATCCCAACCAGGTTCGACCGGTGGATCCGTTCGTAACTCTCCGCGATCACCGCGCGCACACCCAACAGCGCAACACCCTTAGCCGCCCAGTCGCGTGAAGAGCCAGAGCCGTACTCCTTGCCCGCGACAATCAGCGTTCCCACGCCAGCGGCCTGATACTTCATCGCTGCGTCGTAAATGAACGTCTTCTCGGCCGACGAGGGATGTATCGTGTAACCGCCCTCGACACCCGGAACCATCAGATTCTTGAGACGTACGTTGGCGAGCGTCCCACGGACCATTACCTCGTGATTCCCACGCCGCGCGCCATAGGAGTTGAAGTCCGCGGGCTTGACTCCGAGGCTGATCAGGTACTGGCCCGCGGGGGAATCAACCGCGATGTTCCCGGCGGGAGAAATGTGGTCCGTCGTGATGCTGTCGCCGAGGACGGCAAGAGCCCGGAGTCCGGCGAAGTCCCCGACTGAAGCCGAAGGATCCACCATCGCGTCGAAATAAGGCGGACGCTTGATGTAAGTGGATGCGCCGTCCCACTGGTAAATGTCACCCGCTGGGACCTGGATGGCGTTCCAGCGCGCGTCGCCCTGGAACACCGCGCCGTACTGCGAGGCGAACATGTCCTGCCGGACGTGTTTTTCGAGCACTTCCACCACTTCCTGGGCGCTCGGCCAAATCTCGCGGAGGTAAACCGGCGAGCCGTCCGTTCCCTGCCCCAAAGGCTCGGTGGCGAGGTCAATGTCGACCCGGCCGGCGATCGCATACGCGACCACCAATGGCGGCGAGGCCAGGTAGTTCGACCTCACCAGCGAATGCACGCGGCCCTCGAAATTCCGGTTGCCTGACAACACCGCGGCGACGTTCAGCTTGTTTGACTTGATCTCGGCACTGATCTCATCAGGCAGCGGACCCGAGTTCCCGATGCACGTCGTGCAGCCGTACCCGACAAGGTGGAAGTTGAGCTTTTCGAGATCCGTGAGGAGCCCGGAATCGGTCAGATACTCGGTGACCACCTTGGATCCGGGCGCGAGCGACGTCTTCACCCATGGCTTGGAGGCCAGCCCCCGGGCGGCCGCCTTCCGGGCTAGCAGTCCGGCGGCGACGAGCACCGAAGGATTGGAGGTATTCGTGCAGCTTGTGATCGCGGCGATCACAACGGATCCGTCGCGCAGTTGCGCGCCGGACTTAGGGTCGGCGCCGAGACCGGTCAGGAAGTTCGACTTCACGTCGGTGAGGTTGATCCGGTCCTGGGGGCGCTTGGGTCCGGCAAGCGAGGGGACCACGGTGGCCAGGTCCAGAGACAGGGTGTCGCTGAACACCGGATCGGGAGTCGCGTCCGTCCGGAACAGCCCCTGCTCCTTGGAATACGCTTCCACCAACGCGATCAGCTCCCCTGGGCGATTGGTCAGACGCAGATAGTCGAGAGTCAAATGGTCGACCGGGAAAAATCCGATCGTGGCGCCATACTCCGGCGCCATATTGGCGATCGTCGCGCGATCAGCGAGCGGCAGCGAGGACAGCCCCGGCCCGTAGAACTCGACGAACTTGCCCACCACGCCCTTCTTGCGCAGCATCTGCGTCACGGTCAGAACCAGGTCCGTCGCGGTCGCACCGGGCGGCAGCGCGCCGTAGAGCTTGAAGCCCACCGTGGGCGGCAAGAGCATCGACACCGGCTGGCCTAACATGCAGGCCTCGGCTTCGATCCCACCCACGCCCCAGCCGACCACTCCCAATCCGTTAATCATCGTGGTGTGGGAGTCCGTACCGACCACCGTGTCCGGGTAGGCGGCTCCGTCCGCACTCCGGAAAACAACCTTCGCCAGATACTCGAGATTCACCTGGTGCACGATGCCGGTCTCGGGCGGCACGACACTGAAGTTCCGAAATGCCGACTGCCCCCAGCGCAGGAAGGCATAGCGCTCGCCGTTGCGATGATATTCGAGCATCGAGTTGAGGTCGAACGCATTGGGCTTACCGTAGTGATCCACTTGCACGGAGTGGTCAATCACTAAGTCGGCGGGGAGCAGCGGATTCGCGCGCCTGGGATCCTTCCCCATGCTCTGGAGCGCCTCCCTCATGGCCGCCAGATCCACCACGCAGGGGACGCCGGTGAAATCCTGCAACAGCACGCGCGCCGGCATGAAGCTGATCTCGCGCTCACCGGGCTGTCCATTCCAGCCCGCGACGAATTCGATATCCGAGGCGCGGACCTGTGATCCGTCCTCCTGGCGCAAGAGATTTTCAAGCAGAATCCGGATCGAGACCGGGATCCGGGACATCGCGCCGAAACCAGCCGATTCGAGCGCGGACAAACGGTAGATTTTGTGAGTTGCGCCGCCCGCGGACAGACTTCCAGCGGCACCGAAGGAGTTGGAATTGGGCATGTGAAAAGAGAGGCGGGAATTCTATTTTAGCGTTTCGAGACCTGCTCCCGCGCGGCGCGCTGCGCGAGCTCGTCGCACCGGTTATTCTCCTCGTCGGAGGCGTGGCCCTTGGTCCAAGTCCAATGGGTCTTGTGCTTGCCGGTGAGATTCAGCAGTTCCTTCCACAGGTCGCTATTCTTCACTGGCTCTCCGGTGGCGGTCCGCCAGCCTTTGCGGATCCATCCCTCGGACCACTTGGTGATGCCGTTCTTCAGGTACTCCGAGTCGGTGACGACCGTCACCTCGCACGGCTCCTTCAGCGCGCGCAGACCCTCGATCGCCGCCTGCATCTCCATGCGGTTGTTTGTGGTCTCCGGCGCGAAACCAAACATCTCCTTCACGTGGTGGTTGTACTTCAGGACGCACGCCCATCCGCCCGGCCCCGGATTCCCCTTACAGGACCCGTCTGTAATCAAGCGGACCGTCTTCATGCAGCCGCTAGCGCGAACTCCGAATCGAAAAACGCGTCGACCAGGCCGATGATCTGCTGTGCGGTGGCGGCGTGGTAGATGTTCTGCCGCAGACGCGCGCCGTTGCGAACTCCATGAGTGAAATAGGTGGCGAACTGCTTCATCTTGCCCACGGTCTCGGGGTCCGGCGACGCAGCCAGCATGCCGTAGTAGTGCTTCATGAGCCGGTGCCGGTCCTGTTCGCCCGGAATCGAATACCGGCCGGTGGCGCCGAACTCAGCGATCTGACGGAAGATCCAGGGATTGGCGGACGCGGTGCGGCCGATCATCACGGCGTCACAACCGGTTTGCCGGACCATCGCGGCGGCGTCTTCCGGCGTCACGATGTCGCCGTTGCCGATCACGGGGATGTGGACGGCGGCCTTCACTTCGGCAATGCGGGTCCAGTCGGCCTTGCCCGAATAGCCCTGCTCGCGCGTGCGCGGATGCAGCGCGATCGCCTGCAAGCCGCAGTCCTCGGCGAGGCGGGCCATCCGGACATGCACCAGTTCCTGGTCATTCCATCCGGAGCGGAACTTCATCGTCAGCGGGATCGTAATCGCCGCGCGGACCTTCCGCAGCAGCTCCTCGACCAGCGGGAGATTCCGCAGCAGCCCAGACCCGCCGTTACACCGGACGACCTTCTTCACCGGGCATCCGAAGTTGATATCGACGGCGTCGAAGCCGTGATCCTGGCACACGCGGGCGGCGTCCGCCATCACATCCGGATCTGCGCCAAAGAGCTGGGCCGTGATCGGATGCTCCTCGGGCTCGAAGTACAAGTACTTGCCGATCCGGCCGAGTCCCACGCGGTTGGCGTTGGCTACTACGCCGTGTGAGCTGGTGAATTCAGTCATGATCAGTCCGCATCCGCCTTGGTCGCGGATCAGACGGCGGAAGACGGTATCGGTTACCCCCGCCATCGGCGCCAGGACCGTGGCCGGGCAAATCTCGATCGCGCCGATGCGGAAACTCGCCGGAATCACCATTCCTCTTCCATCGTAGCGTGAACCCGGCGATACTGAAAGAAGTGAAGCAGTATCACTGCCTCGACGCAGCGCAGGCGCTCGTTGAGCTTGAGACCCACACCAGCGGACTCACCGCCGCCGAAGCCTCGGAGCGGCTCTCCCGGCATGGTCCGAACGAGATCGAGAGCGCCGCTCACCGGACGGCTTTGTCGATATTGCTGTCCCAGTTTCGTTCAGCGATGGCGGCGCTGCTCGGCGCCGGCGCGGTGGCATCGGTGGCGCTCGGCGATTGGGGCGACGCGATCGCGATCCTGGCGATCCTGCTGCTGAACGGGATTCTCGGGTTCGTTCAGGAATACCGCGCCGAGCGGGCCGTCGAGCATTTGCGGCAGCTTGCAAGTCCGGCGGCACGGGTCCGGCGCGGGGGACAGGTTGCGGAGCTTGAGTCCAGGCTGGTGGTTCCGGGCGACGTGGTACTGCTGGAGGCGGGCCAGGTGATTCCGGCCGATGGGCGGCTGATCGAATCCGCCAATCTCGAAGCCCAGGAGGCCGTGCTAACGGGCGAGTCGCATCCGGTCGCCAAGGATGCCGGCGCGATTCTTGCACAAGAGACGGACCTGGCCGAGCGCGTGAACCTGGTGTTCGCCGGGACTGCGATAACCCGCGGACGCGGAGCCATGGCCGTCACGGCCACAGCGATGAAGACGGAGATGGGCCGGATCGCCGCGCTGCTCCACGAGACGCACCAGGAAGAGACTCCGCTGCAGAAGCGGCTGGATCAACTCGGCAAGCGCCTGGCGGCGGTCGCGGTACTGCTGGTGTGCCTGCTGGCGGTGATCGGGTATGTGAACGGCGAGCACCCGCGGGTGCTGCTGCTGACGGCGATCAGCGTAGCCGTAGCCGCCGTGCCCGAAGGGCTGCCCGTAGCGGTGACCATCGCCCTGGCCCTGGGCGCCCGGCGCATGTACGCGCGCAAGGCGCTCATCCGCAAGCTGGCAGCGGTGGAAACGCTGGGATCAGTGGACGTGATCTGCTCCGACAAGACCGGGACGATCACGGAGAACCGCATGACTGTGGTCGAGGCGTGGGCCGCTGGCGGAACCCTGGCGCTGGACGCCAAACCCGGGGCGGAGCTTCGCGCCTTGCTAACGCCCGCGGTGCTGTGCAATGACGCCGAGGCGGCCGTGCGGGGCTGGTCCGGCGATCCGACTGAAGTCGCGCTGGTGGAGGCGGCGGCGCGATGCGGCGTGGATCCTGCCGCGGTGCGGGCTCAGTGGCCGCGCGTGGCCGAGATCCCGTTCAGCTCGGAGACCAAGTGGATGTTTACGCCCCATTCCGGTGACGCCCGCAGCATGGGGTTTCTTAAGGGAGCTTCGAGCGCGGTCCTCGAACGGTGCCGGAGTGTTCCGGCGGGCGCCTTGCAAGCGCATGACGAGATGGCAGCCAAGGGGCTGCGCGTACTCGCGTTCGCGTCGCTCGAGACGGATGCCGTGGCCGCGCCCCAGCAGGCGGAGTTTCTCGGATTCCTTGGGCTTCAGGATCCGCCGCGCGTCGAAGTCCGCGAGGCGATCGCGTTGTGCCAGTCGGCGGGCATCCGCGCGGTGATGATCACGGGCGATCATCCGTTGACCGCATCGCACATTGCGGGAACCATCGGGATTCCGAATCACCGCGTGGCGACGGGGCGCGAGCTGGCGGGGCTCACGGCGGACCAATTCCGCGAGGCAGCTCTTCAGGTTTCCGTCCATGCGCGCGTGGCGCCGGAGCAGAAGCTGCGGCTGGTGGAGGTCCTGCGCCAAAACGGACACACGGTGGCGATGACGGGCGATGGAGTCAATGACGCGCCCGCGCTGAAGCGGGCCGACATCGGAGTCGCGATGGGGCTGGGCGGAACCGATGTCGCGCGCCAGGCCTCGGGGATGATCCTGCTCGACAACAGCTTCGCGACCATTGTGGCGGCGGTGCGCGAGGGCCGCGTGATCTTTGCGAATCTCCGTAAGTTCGTGCTGTTTCTGCTCGCCTGCAACGCCGGAGAGCTGTGGGTGATGCTGTTGGGTCCGGTGGCCGGAATGCCGCTTCCGCTGCTTCCGCTGCAGATCCTGTGGATGAACCTGGTGACCGACGGGCTGCCCGCGCTCGCGCTCGGCATGGAAGCCGCGGAGGAGGGTGTGATGCGCCAACCCCCGCGCCGTGCCGGCACAGCGATCGTCAGTGGGCCCTTGGCGTGGATGGTGGCGGGCACGGGCGCGGCACTCGGGATGCTGGCGCTCGGCGCGGGTTACTGGTGGTGGGACCGGAATATCGAGTCGTGGCAGACCGTGGTGTTCACGGCACTGACCCTGTCACAGCTCACACTGGCCCTCGGCATGCGAACGGAGACCAAGCCAGTGTGGGCGTCTGATCCCCGGGAGAACCCGTATCTGCTGGGCGCCATCGGGATCACCGTGGCGATGCACATGGCGGTCATCTACGCCCCACCGCTCCAGGCCCTGTTCCGGACCGTGCCTCTCGGCCTGAACGAGTGGACCGCGTGCCTGGCTGTCTCACTTCTCTCCCTGGCCGCCTTCGAGGGGGCCAAGGCTTTGCGCCAGAAATCCGAGCAACGTGGCGGTAGTGGAAACGATCGCCGGGCCCAGGAAAATACCTGAGATTCCGAAGGCCTGTACGCCGCCCAGGAGTCCAAAAAGTACGAGGAGCGGATTCGAGCCCGCCCGTCCGCTCACCACCCAGGGGCGGACGATGTTGTCGACCTGAGCCACAACGGCGGCTCCCCAGACCGCCAGCAGCAGCCCCTTGCCCCAGGAGCCTTGGAGAACCAGCATCAAGGCGGCGGGCCCCCAGACCAGTCCGGATCCGAACAGCGGAATCAACGAGAGCGCCGCCGTCACGATGCTCCAAAGCACCGGCGACGGGATTCCAAAGGCCCAAAGCGCGATCCCGGTGAGCACGCCTTGAGCGGCGCCAACGGCGATCACCCCAAGCATGCTCGCCATGATCGAGTCGTGCAACTGGCTGAGCAGCAGCCGGATCTGGACTTGGCGGAGCGGGGAGTAGCTGATGATCGCATCACGGATCCGGGTGCCGTCGCGGAACAGGAAGAACAGGGTTACGAACGCGATGATCCACTGGAAAATCGTGCTGCCGGCGCCGGTCACGAGCGTCCGCCCCACGCTCAGGATACGGGTGGCGTATTGCCCCATCTCGCTAACCGCCCAGTGCCTCATCTCCTCCACCGGTACGCCGCTCCGCGCCGAGATCCATTCGGCCGCGCGGTCGGGATTCCAGTTGCGGACGTGGCGGTAGGCTTCCCGCAATTCGCCCACCGCGACCCAAAGCGCGAGCGTCAGGGGAAGGATGACGCAGACCACCACCATGAGAGTGGCGGCGAAGGCCGCCAGCCCGTCGGACCGCAAGACGGAACGAGAACGGCTGTAGAGCGGCCGGAAGACGACCGATAAGATGGTGGCCATCGTAATGGCCGTGAGAAATGGCTGGACGACGAGGAATGTCAGATAAAGTGCCACACCCGCAAATGCGGCTAAAGCGAGCGTCCGTCCGTTCACACAAAAATTGTACAAGCAGCACACGGTCGTAAAATGTCAACCTGTCGAGTCGCGCTCCTGTTTCTGCTGGCGTCCGGACTAGAGGCCGAGCGTCCCACCCTGGGTCCTGCGCCATTGGCGCCTGAAGGCGGCGACGCCGAATACCGTGCGAAGGCGGCTGGAATCAGAGCCGCGATCGGCGGATGGCACGACACACAGAACCGCGACCTCGTCCGTACCACGTACCTTTCCGAGATCGTGGGTACGCGCTCGCTGGCCATGGGCTGGAACGGAGCAGTGGCGGGCTGCAATGCAGGCACGACCGACCAGACTTACCGCGACGCGGTAATCAGGCGGGTGAACTGGTTCCGGTCGATGGCGGGAGTCCCAGGATCGGTCGGGCTCGACTTGGCGCTGAACGCGAAGTCTCAGCCCGCGGCCCTGATGATGAGCGCACAGAGGGCGTTGAGCCACACGCCTCCTTCTTCCTGGGGATGCTATTCCGCGGCCGGGGCGGAGGCAGCGGGCAGTTCGAACCTTTGCCTGGCCTGGGGGTCGAGCGCTGACACCGGCTGCATTGAGGGCTACATGGAGGATCCGGGCTCAAACAACTCACCCGTTGGACACCGGCGCTGGATCCTGTATCCGCAGACCGAATTCATGGGCACTGGTGATGTTCCGCAGACCGGAAGCTATCCGTCCGGGAACCCGTTCACCAACGCTCTCTGGGTGGTGCCCTCGAACTACTTCGCGCCGAGGCCGTCGACGCGCGACGAGTTTGTCTCGTGGCCACCCCGGGGATACCTGCCGTATGAGATGGTGCCGCCGCGCTGGTCGTTCTCCTACCCGTCAGCGAACTTCTCGACCGCGACGGTGACCATGACCCGGGGCGGAGCCGCTGTGCCCGTTCAGCTCGAGCCGATCCAGCAAGGCTACGGTGAAAACGCGATTGTGTGGATCGCGGATGGCCTGGACCCGAGCAACGGATCCTGGCCGAGGCCGTCCTCAGACCAGACCATCACGGTGACGATTGGCGGAGTCGCCGTGGGCGGGTCCACCCGGTCCTTCACCTACAACGTGATCATTATCGATCCGGCCACGGGAGGCTCGTCGCTACCGTCCACGCCGGGCGGTCCGTCGCCTGCGAGCGGCGCCAACGGGGTGAGCACGAATATGAGCCTGTCGTGGGCGGCTTCAACAGGCGCCCAGACCTACGACGTTCACTTCGGGACCGCGGCCAGTCCGCCCTTAATAACCAACACGGCGGGGACATCCTATGCTCCGGCTGCCCTCGCCAACTCAACCACGTACTACTGGAGGATCGTGGCGAAGAACGCGACCGGCTCGTCATCCTCGGCCGTGTGGAGCTTCACAACCGCGGCGGCTGGCGTGCCATCCCCGGGCACGCCGGTGCTGACCTCTCCCACCAACGGTGGAACGGCGGCGGCCACGGGACTAAGCCTGGCGTGGGGCGCCGCCGCCAACGCCGCAGCCTACGATGTCTATTTCGGAACTGCATCCAACCCTCCGCTCCTGCAGGGCAACGTGACCTCAACGAGCCACGCGTTGAGCGCACTTACGGCCGCCACGCAGTACTTCTGGCGCGTGGTGGCGAAGAACGCTAGTGGAACCGCGGCGTCGGCCATCTGGAGCTTCACCACTACGGCGCCAGCGGGTACCGCGCCTACAATCACGGCTCCTCCGGCTGGAGCGGCGTTGATCACGCGGGGCGTCACTTTTCAGTGGCAGGCGCTCCCCGCCGCGGGCGGGTTCGAGATCGTGATCCGGAACAGCTCGAATAGCATCGTGTTTACCGGACAAATCAGCGGCGGGACCTCGACGGAGGCGCTCATCAGCCTTCCGGTGGGAAGCTTCACGTTCAGCATCCGCTCGTGCGGCAACGGATGGGGCGACGCGAACTGTGGACCGTATTCCCAGCGCCAGTTCACGATCCAGGTTTCAGCGCCGTCATCCTCACCGTCAATCACCGCGCCTGCACAGGGCGCTGTGCTCACCAGCTCGACCACGGCGTTCTCCTGGTCGGCAGTGGGGGGGGCCGAGTATTACGAGGTCGTGCTCGACAACATCGCCGCTGGGCAGACCGACCTGACAACGGGCGTTCCGGCGCCGGCGACATCGGTGGCACACTCGATGCGCGGGTCCACGCAGTACCGGCTGCGGGTACGGGCGTGCACGGCGGCGTGCGGTCCATGGTCCGCGGCGGTTACATTCGCCGCCAATCTCGCGCCGGCTCCAGCGTCCGCCCCGGTGATCACATCAACTCAGCTCCTCAATTCGCTGCTTCATCTGACCTGGTCGGCGGTTGCTGGAGCGGATCTGTACGACATCGCGGTGATCCAGCCCGGCGCTGGTCCTGGAGGCGGAGCGTTGACGGTGGCATCCAAGCGCGTGGCGGGAACTACGAACTCGATCACCGTGCCAGCCGGAGACGCGTTTGTATTGGTCACTGGGTGCAACGGAAACGGGTGCGGACCTCAAAGTGCGGCGTCCCAAGTCAACTCGCCGGGTCCGAACCAGCATGGACCAACGCTGGCGAGTCCCGTCTCAGGCACCGCGGTCAATGGACCGGTGGTGGTCTTCACCTGGCCGAGAGCACCGGGCGACAACGGGAGCAACACTGTGTACCGGCTTTACGTCCAGGATCAGGCGAGGCAGGCGGCGGCCCTGGACGTGTGGACCTCGCAGAACTACTACGCGGCCTATTTGAAAGCGGAAGGGACGCGTTATGACGCGCTGGTGGTGTACAGTCCGGACACGGGGAACGCGGTCCAGGGCCCGGCGAGCGCGTTTCTGGTGTGGGGATCCAGCGCCCGTGCTCCGTCCATGACGCAGCCCGCGCATAACAGCGCTGTGGCGCAGGGGAATGTTCCACTTGCGTGGTCTCCGGTACCTGGCGCGACGCTGTACGAGTACTACGTGGCGGGCGGAGGGCAAAATCCGGCGCTGAGGGGAGTAACACCGGATCTTACGGTCCGGGTCCCGTTGCGGGCGGTAAATGGCGCTGCCACGGCTTACAGCGGAATTGTGCGTGCGTGTCCGGCGGGGGCGTCCTGCTCGCCGGGTTCGGAAACCGGATGGGGGCCGTGGTCGGCGACGGAGGGCGGCGGGACAGCGTTCCAGGTGCTTCCGTAACCGGCGTGGGGCGTCAGCAGGGTGGGATCAGGGGGATGCAGCGCAGCGCCAATTCGAAGCGATGAACCGCTTCATCCGTCCGGTTCAACCAGTGCGCGGTAGATGCGGACGGCTTCTTGGGCTGCCTCCGACGCCTCCTCGTGACGTCCGAGTCCGCTGAGTGTAGTGGCCCAGTTGTTCAGCGAAGTGGCGAGATCCGGCAGGAACGCGTCCGGCCGGGCCGCCGCGAGTGTGCGGTAGATGTGGACGGCTTCTTCGGCGGCCTCGAGCGCCTCCTCGCGGCGCCCGAGTTCACTGAGGATAGCGGTCCAACCGTTCAGCGACCGGGCGAAATCGGGCAGAAACTCATCCGGCCGCTGCTCCGCTAGCCTACGGTAAATTCGTGCCGCGTTTCGACCGTATTGCTCAGCTTCGTCCCTCCTCCCTCTTGCCCGAAGAGCAGCGCTGATTCTCCCCATCAGCTTGGCCTCCTGCCCGGCGCCCCGGTGACCCTCCGGAAGCAAAGCCAGCGCGGAAAGAGCGAGGTCGAGGTCCGGCGCATCTCGCTCCGGATCAGGGGATGGCGGCTCCGGAATCTGTCCTTCCCCTTCGACTTTCACAGGCGGACTGATCCGCACGACTGCGCTTCGATAGGACCACAAATCCGGCGCCGAATCCCGCATCAACGGAACAAGCCACGGCGCACCGGTGAGAATCACGGGGACAGGGTAACGGCGCTCCATCGGATTGCGGTACTCGTTGAGCCGTGACAGTCCTTCCTTCCAAGCATCCCTCCACGCCGGGAAGTCGGGGGCAGCTTCATCCACGGCCTTGCCCAACCACACCGCTCCCGCGCCCTCGGGGAGATCCAGAGCCGCAATCGAGCTCGCAATCTTCTGCACCTCCTCCTTGGTACTGGCTGGAATCCGGAACAGCGTCTTGCCCGTAAGCCGCAATTCGCCCTCCAGCGCCAGCCGGCAGATCTCCTCGCCGTACCCGTCCGGCACAGTCATCACGATCAGCGAGAATCCCTTGGTGAGGTCGAGGTGACGGCGCAGGATCCGCCATGGTTCAGACTCCAGGACTCCGTAACTGGCAATCCGGTCCAGAGAGGAGTCCATGCGCGCTAGTCCGCCGGTTCGGGATTCCGGCTGACAATCCCGGCGGCTTCATCACGAATGAGCGGATGAAGGTCGTACCAGGGCTCCCCGTTCTTAATGAACAGCACGAAATGCGTGTCAAGGAAGCGAGTAAGCCGTGAGACGGTCCGCGGCTCTGGAGAGGGTAACGGATCGCGCCGCGTCTGGCCGATCCGATGGAGCCAACGGGCATCCTCGACAGCGATCGGAAGGAACTGCTCGCGAACCGAGCTGATCGCGCTCTCGACTGCCTGATCCGTTGCCGGGAGATCGTCGAGCCGGAGAATCAAAGCCCGGACGAGCCGGAACAGATCCCTAAAATGGCCTCCGCAGACCGAGAGCAGTTGTTCAAGCTGCCCGGGATGCGCGAACAGCTTTCCCTGGCCCTCGGCGGTGAGTCTTCGCCCGATCACTCCGCGCAGCACGCTCCAGCCGGGTTCGTGGGGCGTCCTCGGCGGATCGTTGTTCCACTGCCGGATGCTCGGAAGGAGCGTGACAGGCGCCGTGTTTGGCATGACGAACTGAAGCCAGGGTGGCACTGTGTAGACGACATGCACGTAGGGAAGCTCGAGAAGGCGCAAGTGATTGGCGAAAACCTGCTGGACGCTCCGGATCACGTCGGTCTCCGTGAAAATCGAGCCGCGGATCTGTTCGAGCGAGTCAAAAAGAAACACGATGCGCCGCGAGTCCCCGGATTTGGCACGGATTTTCTTGACGCCCTCTTCAATGAACTGGTCTACGTCCCGCTTCACTTCGGCCAGGCGTCCGGAGAGGACTTTGTGGAGCTGCTGCTTGAATGACGGCGTCGTGCGGAGCGCGGCCTTAAAGTCGATACCTTCGAGCTTGAACCCCGCACTGTCAACCGTAACCTCGGTACGATTGAGGTAGTTCACGAGCCGCCGCCAATACGACTCACCCGCCAGATCCACGCCGATCTCCCGTTCCAGGGAGTCGCTGAAGGCGCCCGCAATCACCAGCAGCAGAGCCGCGATGTCCAATGGCTCAGAGGGGTTGACATAGTCGAGGGCATCGGCGTAGAGCACGGTGAAGCCCGCGTCCTGAAGGGAGTCCCGTAGCCGGAACAACTGCGTGGTCTTCCCGGATCCACGGAATCCGGAGAACATCTGAATGCTTTCGGTGTGCGCTCGCCGGATCGCCGCGGTCAGCATGCGCACCGGATCCTCGGCTCCCATGGTCTCGTAGACCGGCTCATAAAGCGGGTCGTCCGGCTCGATGGCGGGACGCTCCAACGCCTGATAGCACCGGGTCAACAGTTCATCTTGCTCAACCGTCAGGGGCATGGTTGTTCATCTATGGTAGCCGGTCTGCGTGAGCCCTAAGCCTTCTGCACCCCCAACCGCCCGTTCTCCAACACGAAGCTCGCCCGGGTCGCCACGGGAGCACCCAACCTCGCCACGTACTCAACGGTCCTGTAGTCCGTACGCCACTGTCCGGGAGTGACATCGCACCGCACATAGCCGCGCCTCCGGTTGTGGAACTTCACATGCGGATTCTCGGCCAGCGTCGACTCCCAATCCCCTGGCGCATCCGACCCATCACCGCCAGAGGAAATCGACGTGCCCACAAACTCACTGGCCACCACCGCATCATTCTCGCCGAACCCGCCGGCCTTGAGATCGTTGCACCAGTTGGTATGGATGTCGCCGGTGAGCACGACAGGATTCGAGGGCTTCCGGTCACCAAGGAATCCCGTCAGCCTGCGGCGCGCCGCTTCGTAGCCGCTCCACTGATCCATGGAGTACTGCTCGCCTGGCCCGCTCTTGCGGTCGACCTTGGCGACCATCACCTGTTGCGCCAGCACGTTCCACCGTGCGCGGGAGTCCGCCAGTCCACCCGTCAGCCACCGCTCCTGATCCATGCCGAGGATCGTCGCGGACTCATCCAGCGCGGCGGGACACTGTTCCTTGTTGCCATCGCCGCACGGCTGATCGGTGCGGTACTGGCGCGAGTCGAGCACGAAGAACTCCGCCAGGCCGCCGAAGCTGACCCGCCGGTAGAGCCGCATCCGCGAGCCGGACGGGATCGAAGCGCGGCGTAGCGGCATGTGTTCGTAGTAGGCCTGGTAGGCGTTGGCGCGCCGTTCCAGGAACTCGGCGCGGGTCTGCTTATCTTCGGGGATGTCACCCGCGTAGTTGTTGTCGAGTTCGTGGTCGTCCCAGGTGACGATCCACGGCGCCAGTGCGTGCATCCGGCGCAGGTGCTCATCAGACCTGTAGAGAGCATACCGGTTCCGGTAGTCACTCAGCGTGACGATCTCCGGACTGTTGTGGCGACGCACCAGGTTCGGCCGCGGCGGCCCCTCGTAGATGTAGTCGCCCAAGTGAACCACCAGGTCCGGATTCTCCTCAGCCATGTGTTGATAGGCAGTGAAGTAGCCCTGCTCAAAGTGCTGGCACGAAGCGAAGGTGAAACGGAACTTCTCCGGAAGCGAGCCAGCCGATGGCATCGTGCGCGTGCGGCCCACAGGACTCTCATGTGGCCCGATGCGGAAGCGGTACCAATACCAGCGGTCCGGCTGAAGTCCGTTGACTTCGACGTGCACGGAGTGCCCGAGTCCGGGCGTGGCCACCGTCCGGCCCTTCTTGGCGATCTTGCGGAACTGCTCATCCTCGGCCGCCTCCCAGGTCACGCGGAGATTGCCGGCCCCAGTCTCCGGAGTCAAACGGGTCCATAGGACGACACCGTTGGCCGTCGGGTCACCGGATGCGACGCCGAGGTCAAAAGGGTCTTTGGACTGGGGCGGGAGCGCCCGCACCGGAGCAGCGGCCGACGCCATTGCGGCGAGGAAGATTCTGCGGTTCATTCCTTCTGTGTAACACGCCGCCGCAGCAGAATTCCCGCCGGTCCCGCGGCAGCCAGCGCGAAGGTGCTGGTGCAACGGCATAAATGCCGTTCTTACCACTGTAACCGCAGTTGATACCGCACCACACGCCCGCCACCGTCGGCGAACTGCGGCTGCAGGAACCTCCCCGCCGGAGAAGTAAACACGTTCGCGGACACGCCTTGTTGGCCCGGCGAAAATGGACTGATGCTCGGAGAGCCGTACTGCGGGTTGTTGAAGAAGTTGTAGAACTCCGCCCGGAACGACACGCGCATCCCTTCGGTGACCACCACTGACTTTTCAAAGTTGACGTCGAAGTTGTTGATGCCGGGTGTGAGATGAGTGTTGCGCCCAAGATTGCCGGTCGGCGCCACGGCGGCGCCGGTGTTGGCAAGGATCCCAATGTACATCGCGGTCGAAGGATTGATCACCGCGTTGCCCGCGTCCGGATTGAGATAGGTGCCGTTTGGCAGTGGCACGGCGCGCATACCCGGTGTGCCGTTCGGATTGTACAGTGGGCGGTCGAGGTTGCCGCCCAAACCATCCGCGTCCTGCCCGTTGAGGATCGTCAACGGCACTCCGCTCTCAAAGGTAGTGACGCCAGCCACTTCCCAGCCACCCAGGACCCGGCCGGTCACGCCCTTCTGCGCCTTGAACATGGGTAACTGGTAGACGTAGGAGAACACGGCGCGGTGGCGGCGGTCGAAGAGCGATACGGCCCGCTCGGGCTTTAGTCCGCCGAATATGGACGGAACCGCGCTTTGCTGTGGCGAATTCGTAGCGGCGACGCCAAACACTTCGCTCGAGTTATCAATGTTCTTCGACCAGGTGTATGCTGCCTTGACGAACAGGCCGCCCGAGAACCGCCGCTGGACGTCGGCCTGCAGTGAGTTGTAGTTGGATCCCCCGCCGTTGGTACGGATGAGACGCGATCCCTGCAGCGCATCGAGCCGGAGGGTTTGCCGCGCGGCGGGAATGTTGGGATTCGGCAGAATGCGCAGACTCGCGGGGACGACCGGGTTCAGGTCCTCATTGATGAACAGACGCGTGCCCTTTGATCCGACATACGACACATCCACGACGAGCTCGCCCGGCAGGGTCCGCTGAACACCGAACGACCAGCGCTGATAATAAGGGTTTCTCAAGTTCTGGAGCATCAGGGTCTGCGAATCGATCGCCGCGGGCGCGGTAGCGACGGAAGGCAGCAGCCGGCTGATATTGGCGAATCCGCGCGGCTCGGTGGCGGAGACACGCGAGTTCACCAAAGTGGCGATGACATTCGGAGTAGCGACCGCGGCATTCGACGCGATGTTGTTGAAGAACGAGTCGTAACCGATTTGATAGCCAGTGCGGATCACCGTCGCCTTCTGGCCAAAGAGACGCCCGGAGGGAGTCCAGGCCACGCCGACCGTGGGAGAGAAGTTGTTTAAATCCCGGCCGACCTTGTTGGGCTCGAGGAACGGACCGGTGAACGAGTTAGGATCCACGTTGAACAGCCCCGAGAAGGCCGGCTTCTTCAGCGTGTTCATCGGAGTCCCGAAGTCCTCCCACCGCACGCCCAGTGTAAGCGTAAGCGACGAAGTGGCGCGCCACCGGTCCTGGAAGAAGAACGCGGTGCGCGTCATTTCCGGATAGTACGCCGCGCTGCCAAAGTCGCGCTGTGCGGCTCCCGCGCTGCCGCCGAAGTCGTCGACGAAGTTGGCGAAGTTGGTGAATCCTCCGCCGGTGGTGTACGTGATCTCACCGCGCTCACGGATCGGCGCGAACTGGCGCGACCGCTGGACCAGGATGTCGAGACCCATACGGAAGCTGTGCACGCCGCGCACATAGCTCAATGTATCCTGCACAACGTAGTTGTTCGCGATCCGCCCTTGCGGCAGATTGGTCGGAAGGCCGAGCGAGGTGAGGCTGCCCCCGATGGCGTAGCGCGGGAGCGACTTGGCGATCGGATTCGCCGGATCGGCCGGAAAGTCGAGCGTGATCCGGTTGTAGGGGAGGCGCAACTCGTTCGTCAGCGACGGCGAGAAGATGTGCGTCTCCGTAATCGCCGCGTTCTGGTAGCGGTTGGTCTGGCTGGTGGACAGGCCTGGGAAGAAGTCGACGTAGCCCCCCTGCGGACTTGGCTGGTGGGAGATGATGTAGCGGCCGGAGATCTGGTCACGGTCACTGATCTTGTGGTCGATCCGCGTCAGCCACTGGCGGTCGAGGAACTTCTGGCCGAACGGGCTGATCGAGGTGCCGAATTCGATCGCGGGCCGGTTGTTTCCCAACTCGACCGGAAACGGCCGCGAATCCGCAGTCGCGCCGCTGGTGATCTCGTTGTAGAGGTCGACACGCGGATTCGTCCCGCGCGGAAACACCCGGTTGAGAGTCTCACGGCCGCCGGCGGTGAGCGTGGTCAGCGTGTTGGTCGACGTGGACGACTGGCGCTGCTCCTGATAGGAGCCGAAGTAAAAGGTCCGGTCGCGGATGATGCGCCCGCCGATGGTTCCGCCGTACCACTGCTCGGTGCCGGGGAACGGCTTGCCCCGTGCGGCGATCTCGCGGTTGAGCGATTGCGTATTGGTGATGGCATCGTCGTTGGTGACGTCGAGCAGGTAGTGCAGCGTCCCGTGGAGCTTGTTGGTGCCGGACTTGGTGATCGTGTTCACCACCGCGCCGCCCGCCCGTCCGAACTCGGCGTCGAAGTTCGAGGTCTGCACCGACACCTCCATCACTGCGTCGGGATTGCGGATCTGCATCGCTTGTCCGGCGACAGAGATGTCGTTGTTCTCCGTGCCGTCAATGAGGAAGTTGTTCGAGCGGCCGCGCGATCCGTTCACCGGGAAGGTCGACACGCCGAATCCGTAACGGTTGGTGGTGACACCAGGGACCGTGAGCGCGAGCGCCACGGCGTTCCGGCCCGAGACCGGTAAATGGACGGCCTGCAGGTTCGACACGGTGCCCCCGCGCAAAGGGGTTTCAGTCTGCAATAGTCCCTCAGCTTGTGCCGTGACCTCCGTAACCGTAGCGGTGGTACCGACCTCCAGACGCACGTCAATGGACACCGTTTGGCCTCCGGCAACCGGGACACGGCGTGCAGCGTACTCGTTGAAGCCCGCCATCTTGACGGTCAAGTCGTAGGTTCCAAGTTCGACCGCGTCAAACCGGTAGACGCCGCTCTCGTTCGTTTTCGTCGACCGCGTGATTCCGGTGTCGACGTTGCGAGCTTCAACCGCGGCGTTGGCGATCACAGCCGCCGTCGCATCGGAAACGATACCCGTGAGCGTGCCCCGGCTGGTTTGCGCCTGCCCGGCGTGCACGCACAGAAATAGAGCGGCAACTCCAACCATCCTGTTCATGATGTCCCTTCCCTTCTTGAGGGAATGGTATCACTTTTGGATCAACGGTACTTGCGCAAAACCGCCAGCAGCTTGCCTTGGACTTCGACGTCCGCCTCCGGAACACGGATGGGCGCCATGCCTGCGTTGGCCGGCTGCAGGCGCACCGTTCCATCAGACTCCCGATAGAAGCGCTTCAGAGTCGTCTCAGATCCCCGTACCATCGCCACCACCACGTCCCCGTTCCGCACTTGGCTGGTGCGCTCGATCAGCACGAAGTCTCCATCACAGATGTGATCTTCGATCATCGACTCGCCGCGAACCTCCAACGCGTAGGTGCCCGAGCCGTCCGAAAAACCAGGGATCGTCACGGTCTCGCCAGCTCCGTACGTCTCGACCGGCGACCCGGCGGCGATGCGGCCTTCCAACGGAATCTCCCAAACCGGCGCCCGTCCCTGCGAGGGACCTGTCTCGCGAAAATAGCGCGGCGCGAGCTCGATCGACCGGCTGTGGTTGAACGAGCGCTTCAAGTACTCCTTCGACTCTAGCGCGGAGATGTGCTTGTGAACGGTGGCGAGCGATGCCAGCTCGAGCCCCTGTGCGATCTCCTCATAGCTTGGGCAGTACCCGCGATCATTGACGAACCCGGCGACGAAGTCCAGGACGTCCTTTTGCCGTGGAGTCAGAGCCATGCCCTATTGTGGGCGAATAAAAAGAGAAAGTCAATAGGAGATTGGCGGAAGCTGGTCCTTCAAGAAAAGAAGCGGCGCTCCCGCCGCATGAACGCCGGGATATCCAGATCATCCTCGGCCATCTCCTTCCGCGACTTCGCCACCGGCTGCGGTGCCTGATCCCGGTCCGCCACCGGCGCGTCCATCGGCGGAGGCTCCGGCAGGGGCGGAGGAAGCACAGATACCGGCTCCGGCTCCGGATCCGGCGTGGCGGCCACAGGTTCGGACGAGGGCGGAGGTGGAGCTACAATCACCGGAACTGGCTCGGGCGCCGGAGCTGGCGCCGCCACCCGGCGTGCCGGACGCGGTACAGGAGCCTCCACCGGCTCACCCACCAAATCCCCGTCAAATCCGGTGGCAATCACCGTGACCTTCACTTCATCGGACTGGCCCTCGGTCAGCACGACCCCAAACGACATCTGGACATCAGCGTTCCCGGTCGCCTCGCTCACCAACGTGCACGCCTCGTCGATATCCTTCATCCGCAGGCTCTTCGGACCCGTCACATTGATCAACAGCCCGCGCGCGCCCTTCACGCCGTTCTCATCCAACAGTGGACAAGTGATCGCCTTGCGCGCCGCCTCCACCACCGCCTTGGGACCCTGCGCCGACGCCGTGCTCAGAATCGCGTGGCCCATGCCCGCCATGATCGCGCGGATATCGGCAAAGTCACGATTGATCAATCCCGGCGTCATGATGATGTCGCCGATCCCGCGCACGGCCTGCAGCAGGACATCATCGGCCATCTGGAACGCCTCAACGAAGCTGGTATCGTCGGCGGCGACATCGAGCAGCCGCTGATTCGGAATGCTGATCACTGTGTCGACGGTCGCGGCCAGCTCGGCCAGCCCGCGCTCGGCCACCTTCCGGCGCCGCGCACCTTCGAAATCGAACGGACGCGTGACCACGGCCACGGTGAGCGCGTTCAGCTCCTTGGCCAGGGAAGCGATGATGGGCGCGGCTCCGGTGCCCGTGCCTCCGCCCAACCCAGCGGTGATGAACACCATGTCGGCGCCTTCAAGCACCTCGATGATCTTCTCGGTGTCTTCGAGCGCGGCCTGGCGTCCGATCTCCGGATTCGAGCCCGCGCCCAGTCCGCCGGTGAGCTTTGAGCCCAACGGCAGCTTGTTCGGAACCGGCGAGGCCAGCAGCGCCTGGCGGTCCGTGTTGAGGACGTAGAACTCGATACCAGTGATGCCGGACTGCATCATGCGGGCTACGGCGTTACCG
>VFZX01000083.1 GCA_016871015.1 Acidobacteriota bacterium
GCACCGCCGACCTCAGATCCGCAATCATCCGCTTCACCTGCGCCTCGAGTTTCGCCGGATTCCGCAGATCCCCGCGCACAGCGGCATCGAGAAGCTCCGCGTCGGGAATGCTGCTCCAGAGGAAGAACGAGAGCCGTGAAGCGAAGTCGAGGTCGCTGATCCGGTAGGCCCCGCCCCGTGCGACGCCCGGAGGATCCTTCTCGACGCGGAACAGAAACTCGGGACTCACCAGGATCGCCCGCACGGCCAGCTCCACTCCGTGGTCGAACCCGCCACTCGCGCGCCCCTCCTTGAAAAACCGCATTGGACCCGCCAGATCGACCGCCGTCACCGGACGGCGGAACGCCCGCCGCGCCAGCCCACCCACGATGCGCTGCGCGCACGCGTGTTCTTCGTCCGCTGCCGCCGGCTTGCACGCGAACAGCAGCTTCCGGCTCGGCGTGTCGCCCGGGCCCTTGACGTCGTATGGACCATTGACCGTAATCGAGTACACCGCGGGCGTGATCCGGGGATGGCGGTCCATGTTGAAGTGCGCCACGTAGGGCTGGCGTTCGGTCTCGAGCAGCACCGACGGCTGCTTGGGGAACGCCGCGCTGACCACGTGCGGACCCGCCTTCACCGGAATCCGGACGTTCAACTGCCGGTCCACCGCGCTGTGGTCGGTGCCGCGCGAGGGCGGGCGGACGGTGAACAGTCCCAGGCGCGCGCCGTCCAGCATGATTTCAACCGCGTGGTCGCGTCCCAGCCCTTCGACATGCTCGTTACGGTCCCGCGCCAGCCGGACCTGCACCTCGTAGGTCGCATCGGCCGGGAACGTGTAGCGCACGCTCAGTCCGCCGCGCGTGCCCAAGGGAAGCTGCTCGAAGTGCTCTTCCTGCGTCAGATCGGGCGGGAGCCGGAACGTGTCACCGCCGGGAGTCCTTGGGGTGATCCCCACCGCGAGCCGGCTCACCTTGCGGGCCGCCGTGAGATACCGCTCGAGCAGAGTCGGCGACAGATCCCCCACCGTCACGTTGTCGAAGCCGTGGCTCACTTCGTCGGCTGGGAGCAGCGCGGTTACATCGACCTCAACGGCCAACAGATCACGGATTACGTTTTGATATTCGGTTCTCGTTAGGCGCCGGAAGGTCGCCGTCCGGC
Organism: Acidobacteriota bacterium; assembly: GCA_016871015.1. GTDB lineage: Bacteria > Acidobacteriota > Terriglobia > Bryobacterales > Bryobacteraceae > SYLY01. The sequence goes on from VFZX01000083.1 coordinate 1,141, forward strand.
CCGGATCCGGTTTCGCCGCTGATGCCGCGTCCAGCCGGTTTTCAAGACGCGAAACCACCTGCCGGTAGACCGCTTCTTCCGGCCTCGGCGCGCCGTCCGGCGGCATGTGCCGTGCGCGCATCCGGCGGACGATCTTCTCCCAGGTCTCGGGGTGGCTGCCGGGATTGTCCGCCGCCGCCGGATCCACCACCAGCCCCCCGGTCTTGAGCTTCGCGTTGTGGCATCCAACGCAGTAGCGCGACAGCACCTGCTTCACATCCACCGGACCGCTCTGCGCACCGGAAAGCACCACTGGAATCAACGCGAATGCCAAGCATGCTGCTTTCATCACTGAGGCCACTATAACAGTGCGACACCGATGGCGGCAATGCCGAGAAAACTCCCCAGTGGCAGGTAGTACGAGGAGGTGTCCTTGCCTCTCCACAGCATCCATCCCCCGCCCAGGACCAGCCCCATGAAGTTGCCGAGCGCGATCGCCACCATCGCCTGGCCCAGGCCGAGAAACGCGCCCATCATCCCGACCATCTTTACGTCCCCGAACCCGAGCATCTCCTTCTTTTTGATCCGGGTCATCAGCCACCCGGTCATCCACAGCGCCAAGCTCGCGATTCCGGCCCCAAGCGCGGACTCCAGCAATGACAGGGCCCACTTGGGCAGCTCGACGCCCGAGAACGGCTGCATGCCAACGCCTGGAGGACCGAACAGCCACATGCTCGACAACGCCACTCCCATCGCCGCCATCGCTTCGAACGGCAGCTCGCTCCAATTGATCGCCGCACGGCAGTACCGGCAGCGGCCATGCAATAGGATCCGGCTCAGCAGCGGAATGTTGTCGTACCAGCGGACCTGGCGGAGGCACTCCTTGCAACGGGACCGGAACACCAATCCGAGCGCGCCGAAGAACACGAGCGGCCCCGCGATCCCCGCCGCCACCGTCTGCGCCGCGGGCAGACTCCACCAACGCAGCACCTCCGCTACCACCGGAGCCGCGCCCGCCTCGAATGGAATCAGCACTGCCAGTCCGAGCCCGATCCAGATCCCGCCCTTGGTGAACTCGTCGGGCAGCAGGCGCGTCTCGTAATCGGCGAATATCATCCCGACGTTCATGGCCGCGAACAGCATGAACTTCGCCGCCAAAGGCGAGATCCCCCAGCGCCAGGCGCAGACCGCGAACGCGAGTCCAGTCAGCAGCTCCACCACCGGATACCGCCAGGCGACCGGCGCCAGACAGTGCCGGCACCGTCCGTGCAACACGACGTAGCTCAGCAGCGGGATGTTGTCATACCAGGCGATCCCGTGTCCGCACGTGACGCAGTGCGACCCTGGCCAAACCACCGACAGGTCCCGCGGCCAGCGGTGGATGCACACGTTCAGGAAGCTTCCGATCAGCGTACCGGACAGAAAGGCGAGCGCCGCTTCGATCAATCCAGGCACTCCCGGTAGGCTTCGAGCGTCGCATCCACCATCGCGTCCGCCGTGAACCGCTCCTCGTACCTTCGCCGCGCCGCCTCAGCCAGCCGCGTTCCCAACCCTGGATCATCCAACAGCATTCGCACCCTACGTTCTACTTCGGCCGGACCGTTCGGCGTGAGTAGTCCGGTGACTCCATCCTCGACCAGCTCCGGGATTCCCCCCACGCGGCTTGCCACCACGGGCACGCCGCACGACATCGCCAGCAGGATCGCCGACCCCAGCCCGTCGCTCTCCGAGAGGTAGACGAAGACCGAAGCTCCCGGCAGGTCCGTGGCCAGATCTGTCGAGAACTGTACGGGCAGACCCGTGGCCCGCGCGATCGCGGCACCTTTACGGGGATCGTCCGATGCGGGCGCGATGACCCGCCCATCCGCCGGCCGGGAAGCAAGAGGAGCCACACCATCATAGACGGCGCGGATCCGTGTTTCGCCGACTCCCGCCTCAACCAGCCCCCGTTTCACGAATCCGGACACGGCCAAATACAGCCGCGGCTGCCGGTACTTCCAGCGCGACAGTATCCCCGTGCTTACGGGAAACGCCACCCGCCGCGACACCACCAACGGGACGGCAGCCGCCAGCGCCGCCAACGTGTGTGCACGTGCGTCATGGGCGTGGACCAGGTCCGCGCCGCATCGCCGGACGGCCACCAATCCCGCTTGTTTCACCCCGAACCCCTCAGCTTTCGCCCGCTCCATCAGCGGTGACCCGGCCCGGCCCAGCAGCAGGCTTTCGTGTCCGCGGTCTCTCAGTCCCCGCATCAGCAACAAAGCCTGCCACTGCCCGCCGCGCATTTCGCGTCCCAGGTCGACGTGCGCGATCCTCACCGGCTCACATCCCCGGCCGCATGAACCGGACTTTGGCGTACTTCACAAAGTTATAGAATGCCGCCATGTAGGCGATACACAAACCCTCCACGCCGTCGAGAAACCCGAGCTTCAGAAAATAGGTGTTGAAAAACGTCCACAGCGGATCAAACACGAGCCTGCCCCAGCTCACGGTCCGCTTCTGCTCGATCAACTGCTCGGCGGCGAGCGTCGTGTAGCGGTCCATTGTTCTCAAGTGCTCGCTGAGGGAATTGCAAGTGAAGTGAAGCAGGTTTGATTCGAGATGGCCCAGCGATCCCCGCACAGCAACCGACTCGTGGACATGGTCGCCCTCCCAGTTGGCCTTCCACCGGTTGAACAGCCTCACCTTGCGGTCCGGATACCAGCCCGAATGCAGGATCCACCGGCCGAGATACTGCGCCAGCCGCGGCATCGTATAGGCGTCGTGCTTGGCGCCGGACTTCTTGATGTGCCAGATCTCAGCTTCCAGCGCTTCACTCAGCGACTCGTCGGCGTCGATTGACAGGATCCAATCATGGGACGCCTTCTCTGACGCAAAATTTTTCTGCGCCGCGTAGCCGAGCCAGGCGCACTCGATCACTCGCGCGCCGAGCTTCTCCGCGATCTCGATCGTGCGGTCGGTGGATCCGGAGTCCACGACCACGATCTCGTCGCAGCATCGCAGGCTCTCAATCGCCCGGGCGATATTGCGCTCCTCGTTGAGAGTGATAATCGTGGCCGAGATCTTCATTCGATCAATCCCCGGATCGTCATCGGAATCACTGTGAAGGATAGAACGAATACCACGGCAGCCAGCAGTCCCAGCAATCTGCGTCCGCCCGCCAACGTCGACGGATCATGAATCGGGGGATGCCGCATGGCGAAGAAGTACAGGATCACCGCCCATACGAGCCAACCGAAGTAGAACGTGAGGCCGAACAGGACCACGAGGGCGCACGTGAAGATCCGCGAAAGCAGCTTATGATAACGGCTCGTGAAGGCGTACAGGATGTGGCCGCCGTCCAACTGCCCGATGGGAAGCAGGTTCAGCGCCGTGGCTAGCGCTCCCACCCACGCCGCCCGCGCCACCGGGTGGGGATAGATGTCCGCGGAGGGAACGCCGGGGAACAGCACCAGCTCCAGAAAACGTTGCAACAGCGGGACCCCGAACTGCAAGTCGCTCTCCGCGCCCAGGCCGGGAATCACTTTCGAATAAGCCAGTCCGGCCGCCATCGCTGGGAGTAAGAAAACAAATCCGGCCAAAGGGCCGGCGATGCCGATATCAAACAAGTGCGTGCGGTAGAAGATTGGCGAGCGGATCCGGATGAAAGCTCCGAACGTCCCGATCAACGTGGGCGACGGCAGAAAGAAGGGCAGTGAGGCGTCCACCCCGTAATATACGCAAGCCAGGTAGTGGCCGAGTTCGTGCGCCAGCAGAATCGTGAGCAGCGTCAGCGAAAACGGCAGCCCGTCGAGCCAGGACCGCGGATCCTCGATCAAGCGCGAGAAAGCACGCAGGTCGTCGTCGCTCATGGGCGGTACGTTGGCATGGAAATTCCAAGCGAACCGCGCGCCCCACGCCGTCGCCGTCACCAGGGTCAATAGAAACAACAGCCCGCGCAGCCAATATCGCGGCCTGGGCCTGTGTCTCAGATCAGTCTCTCCCGGGATCCGGTTAGAGCGCCTGGAGTTCCTTGCCGGGTTTGAACCGGACCGCCTTGCCGGGCGGGATGGCCACCTCGGCACCGGTCCGCGGGTTGCGCCCGATTCCAGTCTTTCGCGGCCGGACGGTGAAGATGCCAAAGCCGCGCAACTCGATCCGGTCTCCTTGTCCGAGCGCCCTCTTCATTGACTCGAACACGGTCTCGACCGCCATCTCGGCCTTGGTCTTCGTGATTCCGGTACGGCTCACGACCTCGTTAATGATATCCAGCTTGATCACGAATCCTCCGATCAGGAAAAACCAAACCTCATGATAAGATTGAGCTTAGTCCGCTGTCAAGCGACCGCCCCGATGGACCCCTCCCAATTCCGCCGCGCCTGCGCCAAGTTTGCCACCGGGGTCGCCATTGCCACCATCACCGGGCCTGGCGGCGTTCCGCACGGAATGACGATTAATTCGTTCACATCTGTTTCGCTCGATCCGCCCCTGGTTTTGATTTGCTCGGACCGCTCAGGCAACCTGGCGTCGATGTTCCGGGAGTGCAACTTTTACGGTGTGAACGTGTTGAGCCAGAGTCAGAGGGAATTGTCGAACCGTTTTGCGCTGCGCGGACATGACCGGTTCGATGGCGTGGAGTGGAGGGCCGGACGGACTGGAGTCCCGCTGATCGCCGGTTGTCTGGCGTGGTTCGAATGTGAGGTGAAGCACCGTGTCGAATCAGGGGATCACACCATTCTGGTGGCCGAAGTGCTCGATGCCGGATTGGGAGACGGTAAGCCGTTGCTGTACTTCGAAAGCGGCTATCGTTCGATCGCGTAAAGGCTTGTTAAGCCGGGTAACGGCGGCTGCGAGGAGCCGGTCTTAAAAGATATGGCTCGATTCGGCGGTCTCCTGCTGTGCGCGGCAGTGTGCTGGTCGCAGCACCGCGGCGTGGTCCGCGCCGGGGCGAAACCCGTTCCCGGCGCTGTGGTGACAGCGGCGGGACCCTCCGGCCAGTTCACCACCACCACCGACGAGACCGGTGTCTACCAGTTCGCCCGGCTCCAGCCCGGTATCTGGAAGGTGACCGTCGAGATGACAGCGTTCCAGCCGCAGGCCCGGGACGTCGATACAGCCAAGGAAGCGGAATCCTCCTGGACTCTTGAACTGAGGCCCCGTGCGGCGGTCCGTCCGGTCCAGGCGCGTGCCGGGGCCGCATTCCAGCGGGTCGCCGCTGAAGCGCGTGCGCCGGAGGATGCGGCCGAAGGGCTTCCGCAAGGTCTGCCTGTTGATATTAACGAAGCCGGCGCCAACGAGAGCTTCCTGCTGAATGGCAGTGTCAGCGCGGGGCTGCAGACGGGCATTCGCGAAGGCGGGTTCGAAGGGCTCGACTGGGAGAACCGGCGCGGCGAGTTCGCGGCCATGGGCGCGGCGGCCCGTACCTTCGGACTGACCGGAGAGGGTGGGCCTGGTGGACCGGGATTCGGTCCAGGCGGAGGCGGTGGGCCAGGCCCTGGCGGTCCAGGTGGACCGGGTGGCGGTGGACCTCCGCCAGGCGGCGGACGCGGCCCCGGAATCGGCGGCGGAGGCGGGTTCGGCGGCGGACCAGGACTCGGGCGGGGCGGTGGTCCTCCGGGCCGTGGGGGAGGCCCCGGAGCCCGTGGCCCCGGTGGTGGACGCGGTCCTGGCGGCTCAGGAGCAGCGGGACCTAGTGGACGCCGTCCGACGCCGAGGAGCGGCCGTGAACTGGCGTTCGGCAATCGCGTCAACCGCGGACGTCCTTCGGTGCGCGGCTCTCTGTCGTTCCGCCTGAACGACTCCGCTTTCGACGCCCGGCCGTATTCTCTCACCGGGCAAACTGTCGAGAAGGCCCCGTACTCACAGGGCCGCCTGAACATCTCGTTCGGCGGACCGCTGTTCATCCCCAAACTGTTCCGGAGCGAACGGACCAACTTCTTCGTCGACTATTCGCTTAACCGCGGCCGCGACCCGTTCCAGGGCATCGCGACGCTTCCCACGCAAGCGCAGCGCTCGGGCGATTTCTCCCAGCCCCTGACGCAGCCGTTCCAGATCTTCGATCCGCTCGGACGCGCCCCACTTCCCGCCAACCGTGTGCCCGCTTCGCGCATCAGCCCGATATCGAACGGATTGCTGGCGTTCGTACCGCTCCCCAATCAGCCCGGAACCGTCCAGAACTACCAGTTCGTGACTTCGGTGGACAACGCGCGTGACCAGTTCAGCAGCCGTGTCAGCCACAGCTTCTCCGCCAAAGACCGCGTGGATGCCAGTGTGAACTTCCAGTGGCGCGACTCCACCAACGCGCAGCTCTACGGCTTCCTCGACACCCAGGACGGGCTCGGGTTCAGCATCAATCCTGGCTGGACCCACACCTTCCGCCGGAATCTGATCCACAGCCTCCGCGTCAATTTCAGCCGCAACCGCAACGAGACGCTTCCGTTCTTCGCATTCGGACGCGATGTTGCGGGCGAGCTGGGGATCGGAGGCGTCGCGCGCGATCCCATCAACTTCGGCCCGCCGAACCTGAACTTCACCAACTTCGGAGGTCTCACTGACGCGAGTCCGATTCTGCGGCGCGATCAGACCATCGGGTTCACCGACTCGATCTCCTACATCAAGGCCTCCCATACGGTGAGTGTTGGCGGCGGATACCGCTGGATGCGCCTGGACAGCCGCACCGATCAGAATGCCCGCGGAACATTCTCCTTCAGCGGACTGGCGACCAGCCAGTTGTCCCCGCAAGGCTCGCCGCTGCCCAACACGGGGTTCGACTTCGCGGACTTCCTTTTTGGACTCCCGCAATCCTCCTCGATCCGGTTCGGCGCCGCCAACACCTACTTCCGCGCCGGCGCCTTCAATGCATTTGCGCAGGATGACTGGCGCATGCGGTCGAACCTCACGCTCAACCTTGGCGTCCGCTACGAGTACTTCCGCCCGTTCCAGGAGAAGTTCGATCACATCGCGAACCTGGACATCTCGCCGGAGTTCAACGCCGTGTCGGTTGTGCTGCCCGGCGGCGTTGGCCCGTACACGGGCACGTTCCCGCGCGGGCTCGTCGATCCCGACTCGAACAACGTCTCGCCGCGCCTGGCGCTCGCCTACCGGCCGTCGCCAAAGCGCAGCTTGCAGATCCGCGCCGGATACGGTGTCTTCTTCAATGGATCGGTGTACAACCAGTTCCCCACGCGCATGGCCGCCCAGCCGCCCTTCGCCAACACCGCCAGTGTCAACACGAGCCTCACGCGAACGCTCACGCTGTCCAATGGATTCGCCACCGCGCCTTCGCAAAGCATCACGAACACCTATGCGGTGGACCGGCGCTACCGGACACCTTACGCGCAGACGTGGAACTTCTCGGTCCAGCACAACGTTGGCCGGAATCTCGTCGCCGAGATCGGCTACCTGGGCACCAAGGGCACCAAGCTCGACCTGCAGCGGATGCCCAACCGCGCCGCGCCCGGATCTCCTCTGACCGCCGAGCAGCGCCGCCAGATCGGCAACGCGGTCGGCTTCGTCTACGACACGTCGGAGGGCAATTCGATCTATCACGCGGGCCAAGCGCGGCTGACCCGGCGCTTTTCGAACGGGATGTCCTGGAACCTGTTCTACACGTTTGGGAAGTCACTCGACAACGCATCGTCGCTTGGTGGCGCGGGCGGCGGCGCGGTGGCGCAGAACGACAAGGATCTGCGCGCCGAGCGCGGCCGTTCAAGCTTCGATCAACGTCACTCGCTCAACATTTTCTACGTGCTGACGTCTCCGGTGCGTGATTCGACTTCGCTGTTCGCATCCTCGCCCACCGTACGCCAAGTGCTGCGCGGCTGGACGCTCAGCGGCGGACTGACGGCCACCTCTGGAACTCCGCTCACCGCGCGCGTGCTCGGCAACCAGGCCGACGCCAGCGGAACTGGAGTGACGGGCAGCGGGCGCGCTGATGCCACCGGACTGCCGCTGTATGAAGGCGGGCGGTTCTTCAATCCCGCGGCATTCGCGATTCCTCCGTCGGGGCGCTTCGGCAATTCCAGCCGCAATGCGATTGACGGTCCTGCGCGCGTGAGCTTGAACCTGGGGCTCGGGCGCTCGTTCCGGCTCTCGGACCGGAGGAGCGTCGAAGTCCGCGCGGAGAGCCAGAACTTCACGAACATGGTCAACTTCACCAATGTCGGCACGATCGTCAACGCGATCAACTACGGACTGGCAACCAACACCGCGCGGATGCGCACCGTCACCTTGACCGCGAGGCTCCGGTTCTAACCATGAAGACTCCATTCGTTGCCACGCTCGCGGCTCTGTTGGCGTTTGGGCAGGCCGACCCGGTGTTCAAGTCAACCACACAGCTCATCGTCGTCGACGTCTTCGTCCGGGACCGCTCGGGCAAAGACATTCTTGGCCTGAACAAGCAGGACTTCACGCTAATCGAAGACGGAAAGCCGCAACAGATCCAGGTGTTCGAGGTTCAACGGCTGGAAGACATTCCCGCGCCGGCTCCGGTGGCGGCTCCTCCCAAGCCGCCCGAGGCGCCCAAAGAGGTGCGGCCCCAGACGATCACGGCGCGCGCCGCGGGACAGATCCAATACCGCGACAAGAGGCTGCTGGTTCTGTTCTTCGACTTGTCCTCGATGCAGCCGCCCGAACAATTGCGCGCCGAGAAAGCGGCGGTCAAGTTCATCAACGAGAACATGACTTCGGCCGACATGGTGGCCGTCATGTCGTTCGCGTCAAAGCTCAAGGTCGACCTCGATTTCACGGACAACCGGGAAGATCTCCTGCGTGTGGTTCAATCCTACCGGATGGGTGAGGGCTCGGCCTTTGCCACCGAAGCGCCCACGGGCGACGAGGAAACTTCCGAGGACACGGGCGCCGCGTTCGAAGCCGACGAGAGCGAGTTCAACATCTTCAACACGGATCGCAAGCTCGGCGCGCTGGAGTCCGCCGCCAAGATGCTCGCCGCGCTTCCGGAGAAGAAGGCGCTCGTCTACTTTTCAAGCGGCGTGGGCAAGACGGGCGTCGAGAACGAGTCGCAGCTCCGGTCGACCTTGAACGCCGCGGTCCGCGCGAACCTGTCGTTCTATCCCGTGGATGCCCGTGGACTGGTGGCCACCGTGCCGGGCGGCGACGCAAGCCAGGCTGCCTCGCGCGGAACCGGGCTGTTCTCCGGCCAGTCGCAGCGCCAGCAGCAAAGCCGGATGCAGAACCAGCAGGAGACGCTGTCGACTCTGGCCTCCGACACGGGCGGCAAAGTCTTCCTCGACAGTAACGATCTGAGCCTGGGCATCGTCCAGGCACAGACCGCGATCCGCAGCTACTACATCCTCGGCTACTACAGCTCGAATCCGGCGCAGGACGGCAGCTTCCGACGGATCCAGGTGAGGCTGAACGGTGACTCGCGCCAAGCCAAGCTCGACTACCGCAGTGGATACTACGCCGCCAAGGAATTCTCGAAGTTCAACGCGTCCGACAAGGAACAGCAGTTGGAAGAGGCGCTCGCGCTGGGGGATCCGGTGACCGACCTGACGATCGCCCTGGAGGTCAACTACTTCCGCCTCTCGCGCGGCCGCTACTTCGTTCCGGTAGCCGTCAAGATCCCCGGCGCCGAAGTCGTGCTCGCCAAGCGCGGAGGCAGCGAGACCGCCGAAGTCGACTTCATCGGGCAGATCCGCGACTCGCGCGGGCGGCTCGCGGGCACCGTGCGCGATGCCATCCGGATCAAGCTCGACGTGCAGGCCGCCGCGCAAATCGAGAAGCGCAACTTCCAGTACGACACCGGATTCACGCTCGAGCCCGGCAAGTACACCATCAAGTTCCTGGCGCGTGAGAATCAGAACGGGAAGATCGGCACTTTCGAATCGAAGTTCGTAGTGCCGGAACTGGCCGCCACGGGCGGAGACCTGCCGGTGAGCTCGATTGTGCTGGGCAGCCAGCGGGAAGCGTTGACCGCCGCGGTCGGCGCGGCGGAGTCGAGCAGGAAGCGCCTGGGAGCGAGTCCGCTGGTGGACGGCGGACAGAAGCTGATCCCGAGCATCACGCGTGTGTTCCGCAAGGATCAGTCGCTGTACTTGTACGGTGAGGTCTACGATCCCGGGATCGACGCCGAGGCCAAGAAGCCGAGCCTGCAAACCAGCGTCAGCTTCTATCGCGGCCGGACGAAGGCGTTTGAGTCGCCGCTGGTGCTGGTGACCGAGTCCCTGCCACGGCGGCCGGGCGTGCTGCCGCTGCGGTTCGAAATCCCGCTGGCGGCGATGACACCGGGCCCCTACACTTGCCAGATCAACGTGATCGACGAGGTGGGACGCAAGTTCGCGTTCCCACGCTCGTCGTTGGTCGTGCTCGCGGCGAAGTAGCCGCTACTGCTTGATCACTGTGCCGTCGCGCCGGCGGATCACACCCCAGCCGCCGTTCAGGCGCCCGCGCTCGCCGGGGTCACCGGCCCCGAAGGGAAACTTCTTCGCCGCCGCTTCGTTGACCTCGATGCCCCAGCCCGGAGCCTCGTTCGCGTACACATAGCCGTTTTTCAGCACCGGACAGTTGCTGAAGACCTCTTGCGTGTTGTCGGAGAACCCGGAATACTCTTGGATTCCGAAGTTCCAGCACACCAGGTCGAGAGCGACGTTGGCCGCGTGTCCGATGGGCGACACGTCGCCCGGTCCGTGCCACGCGGTCCGCACGCCGAACGCTTCGCCCACCGCCGCCATCTTGCGGCACGGCGACAGCCCACCAGCCTGCGATACGTGGACCCGGATGTAGTCGATCAGCCGCTCGGAAATCAGCGGACTCCATTCGTGCGGCGAATTGAACAGCTCGCCCATCGCGATCGGAGTCGCGCACTGCTGGCGCGTCAGCCGGAACCAGGCAATGTCCTCTGGCGAGAACGGATCCTCGAAGAAGAACAGCTTGAACTGCTCGACGTCCTTGCAGAACTGCAGCGCCTGGGTGGTCGTCACGCGCTCGTGGACATCGTGGCAAAGCTCGATCTCCTCGCCAAGCTCCTTGCGGCAGGCCTCGAACATCTTCAGCGTGCGGCGGATGTACACCGCCGGCTCATAGACAGGATCACTGTGCAGCGACTCGGCCTTGGCGTTGCCCGCTCCGCGTGAACCATAGCCGGCCATGCCGCCGACGCCGATCTGGACGCGGACGTGGCGGAATCCCTTAGCCATGTAGCTGCGCGCGTTCTCGATCAACTCAGGGATCTCGCCGCCCGACGCGTGGCCGTAGCAGTCGGCCGCCTCACGGCATTTGCCGCCGAGAAGCTGGTAGACAGGCACGCCGCACTGGCGTCCCTTGATGTCCCACAGCGCCTGGTCGACGCCGGAGATCGCGTTATTGAGCACGGGGCCATTGCGCCAGTAGGAGGAGTTGTAGCACATGTGCCAGGTGTCCTCGATCCGGTCCGCCGGACGCCCGACCAGCAGCGGCTTCAGGTATTTTTCGACCGCCGGCACCACCAGGTCGGCGCGCTGCGTGTAGGTGGCGCATCCGTAGCCGTACAGCCCCGGCTGGTCGGTGATCACCTTCACCACGATCAGGCGCAAGCCAGCCGGCGCGCAGGCGATGACCTGGATGTCCCGGATCTTGGGCGACGGCATGCCGCGGGTGGCGCGCGCTACCGTCTCCTGTGCCTTGGCTTCTTTCTTCGCGACGGCGGCCGTTGCGGCGGCGCTCGTCATCAGCTTCATGATGCTTCGTCGGTTCATTTCTTCTCCCGGTCTTCGAGCATTCGCTTCAGTGATTCGACCTGTCCGGCCAACCGGCGTTCACGGGCCACCAGGGTGAGCACGTATGCGGCCAGGATTACCCAGGCGGCCGCGAAGCCGTAGAACATGTACGTAAAATTTCGTTGATCCATGCGGACCTTCCTACATTGCGTGCACCTGCCGGCGGAGCGATTCCACCTCACGCAGGCGCTTTTCCTGATTCATGCGGACCGCGATCAGTACTCCGGCGATCACGAACAACGCCAGGTAGTTCAACCGCAGTGCTGCTTCCATTTCCGGGTCCATCGTCCCTCCCGCTGAGCGCCCCGGCAGACTCAGCACCGGACCCGGATGCTGGGTCCTCCACCATTCGATCGCCTTGAACGTGATGGCCACGGACGTGAAGGCGAAGGTGCAGACCACCGCCGCGAAGCGCGCCCGTGTTGAGGCGTCGTCCATCATGTTGCGCATCATCAGGTAGGCGGCATAGAGCAGGCACGTGATGAAGGCCCACGTGAGGCGCGCGTCCCAGGTCCACCAGATGCCCCAGATGATCCGCGCCCAGATGGATCCGGTCGCCAGCCCGATGAGGGTGAAGGCGAGACCCACCTCGACCGCCGACACGGAGAACACGTCGTACTTGAACTGCTTCTTCACCAGGTACAGGACGCTCGTCACCCCTGCCAGGAAATAGGCGGTGAAACACACGAACCACGCGGGGATATGGAAGAACATGATCCGGTAGATCGCGCCCTGGTCCTGCTCGTCGGGCAGGGTGATGAAGATCACGTACAGATTGCGGACCAGCAGGAGCGTGGCCGCGACGCCCAGGACGTAGAGGATCTTTTCCCGCAAAGTGTCAGGATACCAGGACGAAGTCCACTGTCAACAGCGATAGCGAGGTAAAGATGATGTCAAAGCCGATCAGGAGCCGGAGCCAGATCCAGTCGTCGCCGGTGATCGCCTCGCCCGAGATCAGAACCGTGCTCAGCTTCATCGCCGCCATCAGGCACGGGATCATGATCGGGTAGACCAAAATTGGCAGCATCAGCTCGCGCAGCCGCAGGTTCACCGTGATCGCGCTGAACATGGTTCCGATCACCGTCACGCCCCAAGTTCCGAGCACCACCACGCCGAGCAGCGGACCCAGGTGCGTGCTCCAACGCGAGAGGTTGTACATGCCGCCGAACACGGGCAGGCAGACCAGTTCCACCACCAGCAGCAGCGTGAAGTTCGCGGTGGCTTTGCCGAGGAACAACGCCGAGCTCGACACGGGCGAGGCCACCAGCATGTCCAGGCAGTCGTTTGGAAGCTCGCGTGCGAAGCTGCGGTTGAGGATCAGCGCGCCCGCGAAGGCGAACACGAGCCACAAGAGACCGCCGGAAAGCTCATAGACGGTCTGTGTCTCGGTGGGATCGAGCATGAAGCTGAACAGCACGATAATCACGAGCGCGAAAGATCCGGCGGCGTTCAGCGAATCCTTGGTGCGGAGCTCGGAGCGCAGGTCCTTGGCGGCGATCGAGGCCGTCTGGCGCAGGAACCTCACTGGGAATCCCCGTAGGTCCGGTAGAGCCAGGTGGGATCGGCGAGCATCTGGACCGGACGCTCGCCGGAATGGGCGAGCTTTCCCCGGTCAAGCAGCGCCACGTGCGTGGCCAGCTCCATCGCCTCGCGGAGCTGGTGCGTGGACATGATCACGGTCGCACCGCCCTTCAGCGCATCGGCCAGTAGCGACTGCAGCAGGGCGATGGCGCGGTCGTCGAGTGAGGTGAATGGCTCGTCGAGCAGCAGCAGCGAAGGACCGTGCAGGAACGCGCGCGCCAGCGCCAGCCGCTGCCGCATGCCGCGCGAAAACTCGCGGACCACGCTGTTCTGCACCCGGTCCAGCGACACCCGTGTGAGCCATTGCTGCACGGTCTGCTCGGCATCGCGGACATGGAACAGCCGCGCGAACAGCCGGAGGTTTTCCGCCGCGGAAAGCTCGTCGTAGATCCCGATGCCGTGGCCGATCATCCCCGTCCGCGCGCGTGCCTGGTAGTCGCGCGAGCCGTGGCCGAGGATCCGCACCGAGCCCTCGCTCGGATTCGAGAGTCCCGACAGGATCCGCAACAGTGTCGTCTTGCCCGCGCCATTGCGCCCGAGCAGAGCCAGGCAGGTTCCCGCCGGGACATCCAACGAGATCGACCGCAGTGCCGGGTAGTCGCCGAAGTACTTCCAGGCCTTCTGGACTTCGACGGCGGGCGTCATTCCCGTTTCCGCGCGAGCTGGATCAGTCCAAGAACGAGGATCACTGCCATCAAACCCACGACGACGTAGATCTGGTCGTACAGCCGCGGCTTGATCTGGCGGATGCCCGGCGCTTCGTCCTCGTCGGGTCCAGGTTGGCGCAGAGTGCCGGTGCCGGACAGCGACACTTTGTAATCCTTCTTGGTCACCTCATAGATCGATGCCTGAGTGGAGGGTTCCTGCCCCATCAGCTTGGTGTCGCTGCTGGCCAGGGTCAAGCCTGCCGGGACCACCGCGCGCACCGGTCCGCCGCCGTGCAGGACGCGCGAGGCGAACTCTCCCGGACCGGTCATCGGCATCGAGTAGGTGAGGTCGATCCGGGTCTCGCCGGGCTTCACCGGGAAGTCCACCGCGTAGACATTCTCCGTCTTGGTCTTCTTCGGCGCGCGCTCGATCGGCATTCCCTGGGGCGCCGTGCCCATAACCTTGACCTTGCCCTGCGCGGCCGGTGGCAGGAAGAAACGCAGCGTGCCGTTGTCCGGATCGTTATAGGACGTCTTCCCTGGATTGTCGAAAATGATGCTCTCGCTGACGTTCAACTCCATCCCGTTGGCTTCGAACAGGATCATGTGGTTGTTGACCTTCGCCGCTCCGGGCGCGGCCGATGCCCGGTACACCTCGAGCGCAAGTCCGGTGGACGGGCGGCCCGGAGGAAGCATGTGGTTGTAGGTGACGCCGTCGAACGCCGTCTGCACCAGGTGCGGACCTTTGGGCGTATCGGGCATCGTGAACTTTCCGTCCGCGCCCGATTTCACTGACGTGAGAGCCTCGAGTCCGGTCTCGGCGGCCAGCTTGTAGAGGGTCACCGTGGCGCCCGCCTGCGGCTGGCCCGTGGTCTTGTTGGTGACCGTTCCGGATACTTCGGCCCACGCCGCGCAGGCCCCCAGCAATGTCGCGAGCGGCCTCATGAGCGCGTCTCCATCGCCTTGCCGCATTGGCCGCAGAACTTCATCGGCTTGTCGAACCTTGCCTTGCAGTGCGGACACACCAGCGGATCCTGCTTGGTGTTGGAGGCTGGAGCCGGGGCTGGCGCGGCCTTGTCGATGTCGGCGAGCACTCCGGCCAGCTCTTTCTGCAGCTCAGTCTTGGTCCGCTGGTAGTCGGTATCGGACAGCTTGCCCACGCGGAACTCGAAATTGAGGTCGCGCAGGCTCTCGTAGATGCGTGCCTTTTTGTCCTCCAGGTGCTTGATGGGGGACACGGGTTCGGGCTCAGGCAGGTCCTTGGCGCGCACGCCCAGCGTGAACCAGAGCACCACCACGACGAGTGCTACCGCCACCACAACGATCATTCTTCGAGGCTCGCCAGGTCCTTTTCGATGGATTCCTTATAACGGTCGAGCACCCGTTGTTCGACCGGCGCTACAGGCGCGGGCTTGCTCATCCGCTGAATGAACCAGTATACGAGAGCCAGGCCGAGACCCATGACCACGACCGGCATCCACCAGGCGAGTCCGAAAAAGCCCTCCACCGGAGGGACCACCAGGGCGACCTTGCCCTTCTCGCGCACGAACGAGTCAATGATGGCGTCGTCTGTTGCGCCCTGCGCCTGCAGGGAGGCGATCTTCTGCCGCGCGGGCAGCGAGTAATGGCAGCCGAGCATCGCGCAGTCGCCAACCGAGTTCTTGCAGCTCCCGCACAGGCAGGCTAGACGTGAGCCCGCGCGGCGGATGTCGGCGGTGACGAACTCGCTCGACACCTGGGCCAAGCTCAGCCCGGTGAGCACCATCCAGAGCAAGTATCTAGCGGGGGCCAACCGGCTGTCCTTCCTTGACCACCTGTCCTAGGACTTGAGTCTTGGGGAACGAATAGCGAATCTTGCTCGGAATCAAACAAATGATCGTGCCGCCGAGCAGTGCGGCGAATCCGATCCAGATCCAGCTCACCAGCGGGAACACGTAGGCTTGGATGACCGCTTTGTCCTCGTTGGCCATGCCAGCGAAATTGAGGTAGAGGTCCTCGTTCAACCGGCGGCGGATGGCCACTTCCGAGGATCCGTCGCCCGTTGTGTAGCGGCGCTGCTCGGGGCGTAGAGTGGCGACCTGGCTGCCGTTGACGTGGACCGCGATGTCGGCGCTCACGTAACGGTAGTGATCGTTCTGGCCCGAGTTGATCTTGGTGAGCGTCATGTCGTAGCCGCCCAGGTGGAATTTGCCGCCTTCCTTGACCTCGACCGTGGCGTCTTTGTTGAACGCGGCCCCGGTGAATCCGATGAACATGATCACGATCGCCACGTGGACGATATAGCCGCCATAGCGGCGCGTGTTGCGGTGCGTCAACTCGACCATCGCGGCAACCAGATTCTGTCCGGACTTGGAGGAGATGGCCGCCGCGCCCTTGTAGAACTCCGAGAGGATCGTCCACGTCACGAACACACATAGGCCGAACGACATCAGCGCAAAAATGTGCCGGATCCCGAGAGCGAACAGAATGCCCATGGACACGGCCATTCCCGCCAGCGGCCACAGGAACGCCTTCTTCAGGCTTTCAATCGAGCTGCGCCGCCAGGCGATCAGCGGACCGACGCCCGTCAGGAACAGCAGGAACAATCCGATTGGCACGTTTACGCGGTTGAAGAACGGGGCGTCGACGCTGATCTTTTCGCCGGTCACTGCCTCCGAGATCACCGGGAACAGCGTGCCCCACAGGATCGAGAAGCAGCTTGCCAGCAGAATCAGATTGTTGAACAGGAAGCTCGACTCGCGCGAGACAACGCTCTCAAGCTGCGACTCGCTCTTGAGGAACTCCAGCCGGTCGAGGATCAGATAGGTCACTGCCGCCAGCTCGATCACGATGAACGTGACGAAGTAGGCGCCGATCGGGGACTGAGCGAAGGCGTGCACCGAGCTGACCACGCCGCTGCGGGTGAGGAAGGTGCCGAAGATGCACAACAGGTAGGTGGCCGCCACCAGCACCATGTTCCACACCTTCATCATGCCCTTCTTTTCCTGCATCATCACCGAGTGTAGGAACGCGGTGGCGGTGATCCAGGGCAGCAGCGAGGCGTTCTCCACCGGATCCCAGCCCCAGTATCCGCCCCAGCCGAGCACGGCGTAGGCCCAGCCCGCGCCGAGCAGGATTCCAGCGCTTTGGAACATCCACGTCACCAGGGTCCAGCGGCGCGTCGTGTGGATCCAGGAATCGCCGGGAGCGCGCGTGATCAGCGACGCCATCGCGAAGGCGAACGGCACCACGAATCCGACGTAGCCGAGATACAGGGTCGGCGGGTGGATCGCCATGCTCCAGTATTGGAGCAGGGGATTGAGTCCGCGGCCGTCGGGAACGGTTGTGATCTCCTTGCCCACCGCGAGTACTTCAAACGGCGTCAAAGGGACGGTGATCAGGATCAAGAAGAAGGCCTGCGTCACCGAGATGATCGCGGTGACGTAGGGCATCATGGCGCGGTACTTGCGCCGGTTTTGCCAGACGACGACCGCGGAGTAGGAGGAGAGGATCCACGTCCACAGAAGCAGCGACCCTTCCTGGCCGCCCCACCAGGCCGCGAACTTGTAGATCGAGGGCATGGTTTTGCTTGAGTGGCTGGCCACGTAGGCGTAACGGAAGTCGTCGGTGAGCAGGGCGTAAACGAGCATTCCGGAGGCGAATGTGAGCAGCCCCCAAACCGCAAGGACCGCGCGTTCGGCGCTTACAATCAGGAAGTTGTTCCCGCGCCACTTGCCCGTAAGCGATCCAAGGATCGCGTAGACCGACAGACACAACGCCAGAAAAAGGGACAGGGCGCCGATGTTCTCCATGAATTGAGCCTTTCAGCGGACTAGGAGGCCTTGTTGGCTTCCACCCGCTCGCCGTACTTCTTTTCGTACTTGGACGCGCACTTGGCCTGGATTTTGGTGGCGTGGAACACGCCATCGGCTCCGAGCTTTCCTTCAGCCACGGCCTGGGCATTGTCGCGGAAGGTATCGGGCAGCGGTTCGATCCCGTCGTATATGACGCGGATCGTCTCCGCCTGCTCCTTCAGCTCGAAGGTGACGCGGCGCCCGTCGCGCTGGATCGATCCCGGTTTCACATCGCCTGCCAGCCTGAGCTTTTTATCGGACGAGACATTGCTCATCTTCTGGACTTCGCAGACGGTCTTGTAGTAGCTGGCGTTGGCCGAGACGCCGGTGAAGGCCAGCCATCCGAGCGTGGCCAGGATGACCGTGATCAGAATGCCGAATTTCGCTTTTGGTTGCAAGGTCTGCCTCCCAACTCCAGTATAGCTCTGAGCGGGAGGCAGACTACAGTTGTGTCACGCGGCGACGAAGCGGTCGAGATCAGGCGTCACGGCCATGCGGCCCCTGGAGTCGAAGAATCCGCGGACGAGCTCGGGATTGAAAGGAATGTTCCCGCGCCAGGACGGAGCGGGACCGGCTTCTTCACTCACCGAGGCCACTGGGACCGCCACAGGCTCGCCCGGCCGGGGAGCCCGCAATACCAGGCGCCGGGAGTCCGAACGGCACCGCAGGCCGGCGGCCTTGGTAACGGTTCGCGATCGATATCGATGCAATACCGGAAGTGGAGGTTCCGGCGCAGCGCCGAATTGGGTCGAGCAGATCCTCGCCCTGGTAGGGCTTGACGAGGTAGTAGGTGACTCTCAGCACGACGATAGGGTCGCGGTAGCCACAACAGCTCCTCCCATCGCCGAAACGCAGTGAGCCCGCGGATGGAGCGAAGACCCGGCGTCCCCGTCCCCGCCCCGTCTGCCCTGCCGCGCAAGCGGCAGGTGAATGCTGCTCGCTGCCGCCTCATCAGACACTATACTCAGATGGCCCTTCCGCCGATCATGCTTTCATGCAAGCTGGCAACGAGTGGATTCTGGTCGTTGAGGACGATCCGGGCAACCGGGACATCATCGTCCGCAGGCTCGAGAAGAATGGATACCAGGTAGCGCAGGCCAAGAATGGCCCTGAGGCTCTGGATCTGATCGGGCGGGGCTGGTTTGATTTGATTCTGCTCGACATGATGATGCCTGGGATGACCGGCCTCCAGGTTCTTGACCGGCTGCGGCGCAGCCACTCCCCTCAAGATCTTCCGGTCATCTTTGTTACAGCGATCGACGATCCCGGCCAGATCGTCCATTCGCTAAATGCCGGAGCGAGCGACTACGTGACCAAGCCGATTGACTTTCCGGTCTTGCTCGCCCGTATTGAAGTCCAGCTCCGGCGGAAAGCCGCTGAGGAGGCATTGCGCAGGAGCCGCCATCAGACACGCGCGATTCTCGAATGCGCGTTGGACGGCATCCTGATTGTGGACCACCGCGGTCTGATCGTCGAGGCCAACGACGCGGCTGAGCAATTGTTGGGGTTTCAGACCGGGAGCGGGCAGGGGCGGTCGTTTTTTGACGCAGCGGGGCCGGCGGTGCGGGACGGGCAGCAGGCGCTACAGGCTCTCCTATTTGAAAGCTCCGAATCTCCGCTTGGCCGCCGGATCGAAACCGAGTTCCGCCGGGCTGACGGTGCACGTTTCCCTGCCGAACTCTCGATGGTCCGGATTCCAGAGTCGGAACCGCCGTCCTATGCGGCGTTCCTGCGGGATATCACCAAGCGCAAACAGGATGAGACGCACCTCCGGGCCTCTCAGGAGGATCTCGAGGTCCGTCTCCAGCAGCGGACCTCCGAAATCTTGCGGGTCAACCAGTCCCTGCAGCAGGAGGTCTTCGAGCGCCAGCAGGCAGAGGCTGGCCTGCTGCGGAGCCGCGACGCCGCGCTCGCGGCGGCTGCTTCCTCTTCCGGCTTCGTGGAAGAGATGAGCCAGGAGATCGGATCGCTCCTGCTCGCGATCATGGGATTGGCGCGTTGGGGCGGCCCAACCGGCCTTACCGAGGCGCAGAAAGGCGACTGGGACACGGCGCTGCACTCGGCTGCGTCCTTGGGTCTTCTGCTGACAGATTTGCAGGACTCCCAGAAACGGGATGAAGTCGACTTGGCCGAGCTCGCCCACCGCGTTTGCCGGGCTCTCGGCCCACATGCATCCGGGCGTGGCGTCAATCTCCGGCTGGAGGTTGATCAATCGGTTCCGGCCCAAGTAGTGGCCGATGCATGGCTGCTGCGCCAGATTCTGACCGCAATGCTCGGCCACGCGCTCGACTGCACTGCCGATGGCGAGGCGGTGCTTAGGATCGCCACCGCTGCCGTTTCCGGTTCCCCGGCACTTAACTGCACGGTCCGGTACCGTGGGACTTGTCTACCGCGCGAGAACCAGGAGGCCCGCATCGCTTCGACTCCGGACGAGGACAACGGTGCCTGTCCGGTAGCCACGGCCCGCCGCCTTGCACTGTCGAATCACGGGTCCGTGTGGCTCGCCAACACCTCCGAAGCGGGCGGCGAACTACACCTTCAATTGCCCGTCGCACCAGTGGCCCGGGCCGTCGGCGCCTAGCTGGTCCTCACTCAGAACAACGCGATCGGATTCAGAGCCGACCCGGTCGCACCGGGGACGGCGAGCGGCGACGCCGTGATCAGAAACTCCCACCTGCGCCGCTGCTTGGCTTCCTGGCTCAGATCCTCGAGGTCCACATTGTCCAGGATCCAGGCTCCCAAGCCCGCGAGCGAGAAAATGTGGATCGGCTGCGTGACCCCGTCGACGCCCGACGGCCGGACATCCATGGCCGCGTCACTCCCCACCACCGCGACATCGCGTTGCTTGAGCCATGGAATGCAAGAGGCATGCAGACCCGAGAGTCCCTTGAGCGGCTGCGCGCCTTTCGCTGCGCGGTGAGCCCACCTTCCCGTACGGATCAGCAGTACGTCGCCTTGTCCCACTTTCACGCGCGCCTTGCGCTCCCAGGCCTCCAGGTCCTCGGGATAAATCGGCGTACCCGGCTCCAGCCACGGGACGCCTTCGTTTTCCGCCATGTCCATCAGCACTCCTCGCGCATAGATCCCTGTCTTCGCGTTGGTCACGGCGAGTTTGGCCGCGCCGGATTCCGTGACTTCGCTCACCGGGAATCCGTTGTACATTTTGCCCTCCCAGAAGAAGTGGCACAGCGAGTCGAGATGCGTGTGCGCCAGTCCATGATGAGCGATCGTGAACTGGTCGCTGTGGGCCATGGCGTTCGGAGTCCGCGAAGTGGAGAGCATCTCGTGCACGAAAGGCCGCGGATTGTCGGGTGCCTTTTGCTTTTCCGCATCATGTGACAGCGACACCGCCACACCTTCCCTGACCAGCCGTGATGCCCGCTTGCGGGACTCCGCAGTGATCAGGTTCAGCGCACCCTTCTGATCCTCCTTCCCCCACCGGCCCCAGTTGTTGAGCTCAGCCATCCACTTGCTGAACTGCGCCCTTGAGACCGGCCTCGGCTCGGGTGGGGCCTGCGCGAGCACGGGCACGGCGGCCAGGGCCGCGAGTCGAATAAGATTCATAGAGGTCTTCATGGCAAGCAAAGTTCACGATATCGTGATTGTCGGCTCCGGCGCAGCAGGGGGAACGCTCGCCGCGCACCTCGCGCACGGGGGCGTGGATGTCGGCATTGTCGAGGGAGGCCCGCCCATCGACACCCGTACCGCGTTCAATACGCACGCCCTGCCGTTCCATTTCCCGAACCGCCATATCCCGACGATGAAACCGGGAAAGTCCGGCTTCCACTCCGAGCGGGCCCGCGGAGTCGGCGGCAAGACGCTGACTTGGAACGCGGTGGCGTGGCGGTTTTCCCAGCGCGACTTCAAGGGCAGGACGTTCGACGGCGCCGGTGAGGACTGGCCGATCGATTACGCCGATCTCGCGCCTTACTATACGAAAGTCGAGCGGGAGATCGGTGTGTGCGGCAACCGCGATGGCCTCGAGGATCTGCCCGATGGCGACTTCCTTCCACCCGTGCCGATGAAATGCACCGATGTCGCGGTGATGAAAGGCGCGGCCAAGCTGGGCGTCAAGGTGATCCACGTGCGCAAGGCCACTCTGTCACGGCCGAAATTTGGACGCCCGTCGTGCCACTTCTGCGGCAACTGCATGGCGGGATGCGACGTGGTGGCCAAATACAACTCGGCGGATGTCCATTTGCGGCCCGCGATGAAGACCGGCAAGCTCACGGTCTACTCCGACGCGGTGGTCCGTGAGGTTGTGGTGAATGGAGACAACCGCGCCACGGGGATCCGTTACCTAAACCGGGAAACAGGCTCCGAGGGCGAAGTGATGGGACGCGGTGTGGTGGTCTGCTGCGCGTGCGTGCAGAGCGTCGCGCTGCTGCTGATGTCGAAGTCCGCGCGGTACCCGGTGGGACTCGCCAATTCCAGCGGACACCTGGGCAAGCACTTCATTCCGCACCTCATGGGCGGAGTCCAGTGCTTCTTGAGAGAATTCATCGGCAAGGAACCGGCCAACGACGAGGGCTTCCTCGACCATGCCTATGTGCCCTCCTTCATGCACACGCGCAAGCGCGACTACGCACGAAGCTTCGGAGTCCAGTTCAACTACCAGAACCGAAGGTCGGTCGGCTGGGCGCGATCGCTGCCCGGGTTTGGAAAGCAGTACAAGGAGTCGGTTGCAGCCCGCTACCCAGCGTTCCTGACGTTTTCGCCTTACGGAGAAATGCTGCCGAACCCCAAGTCGTTCATCGACCTCGATCCCGGCCAGAAAGACGCGCACGGCCTGCCCGCCGCCCGGCGTCATGTCCATTGGGGCGCGAACGACCTGAAGGTCTTCGACGACATGACGAAGTGGTCTGTCCGGATCCTCGAGTCCGCGGGCGCGGACATCCTCACGGTGAGCGACGAGCCGCGCACGAATCACGAACTCGGTGGAGCGCGCATGGGGAGCGACCCACGGACCTCGGTGGTCAACCGCTTCTGCCAGACCCACGACGTGAAGAACCTGTTCGTGGTAGACGGCAGCGTGTTCCCGTCGGCTTCCGAAAAGAATCCAACCCACACGATCATGGCGTTGGCGGCACGCACGGCGGACCACATACAAGAGCGGCTGCGGAAGGGAGAACTGTGATGGCGGAACAACGGCGCGAGGCGCTCAAGATCATCGGTGCGGTGGGATCCACGTGCGCGTTTCCGTTCTCGGCGGATGAGTTGTACGGCCAGCACGCGCACGGAGCCGATGCGGCCCCCGCGGCTGTGCCCGCTCATCCGCGATTCTTCAGCGCAGCCGAGTTCGAGACGGTTTCGCGGCTCGCCGACTTGATCATTCCCGCGACCTCCACTCCAGGAGCGCTGGCGGCGGGTGTCCCGGCCTACATCGATTTCACGGCAACGAACAATGCGCAATCGGGCAAGCTGCTGCGTGAAGGAATCGCATGGCTGGACCGCGCTGCGTCAAAGCAGGGCAAGGCGCGCTTCGTGGATCTTGAAGAATCCGCTCAAGTGGCGCTACTCGATCCGCTGTGCAAGGCCGCCGACAAGGCTCCCGCATTCACCGGTCCGCGAGGCGGAGGTCTGAAGGCGCGTCCAGCGTGGAAGGCGCCGATTGAGGTCCGCTTCTTTCGCGCGGTGAAGAGCCTGGCCGCGGATGGATTCTTTACGTCGAAGCACGGACTGGTGGACACGCTCCGGTACTCGGGAAATACCGTGCGCGGCGAGTTTCCCGAGTGCATTCACGAGCACTGATCTTCACACGGACTGTGTGAATTCCGCGAGCGCCAGAGCCTTCGCCGCGGCTGAGCCCGAATCGATGCTCTCAGCGGCCAGCTCCACTCCC
>VFZX01000084.1 GCA_016871015.1 Acidobacteriota bacterium
GATGCCGGAGATCTGGCGAGCCGCGTTGGCTGCGTGATCGGAGTCGGGTTCGATCGAGACGTCGGCCGTTACCGAATTTGGCTCGACTCGGAATTTGCACCAGAGCCCTCCCGATCACTGCTCCGGCGTCGTGCGGAGGTCGAGGCGCCGAACTGTTCCTTAGGCGGAAAACGCCGGCCAACCTGAGTCAGATAAATACCCAGTTAACACATTTCTGGTAGGATGGAAACAACACATGCCTGAACCTGTAACCGCCGCTGCCGCCGCCGGTGCGCTCCTCGGCGGAATGGCTGGCGACATAGCACCGGATTTCATCGCCGATCTGGTACAACCCCGGAAGATTCTCAACAAGCTGCGCGCCCGGCTGAAGCGCGGGACACCGGCCGAGAACCACGACATCTGCCGCGACCTCACCGACGCCTACTGGGTGGTGTTGTTGCAGGCGACCGCTCAAATCGCCCGTCAGATTTACAGCAGCGCGATCAGCCGCTCAAGGACTCGCTGAGCCACACCCCTCCCGGAATGGCCGCCGCCTACGCCGAGGTGGAACTGCTTTTTGTTCGCCACGCGGAGAAGCCTCCCGAATTCGCCGCCGCGCTCCTTGCTGCGGCACACGTCCAGCTCGCCGACCTGGCGGCTTCTAGTCTAACCAACCCACCGAGGGCATGAGCAATACCTGAAGGACAACTGGTTCCTGTTCTTCGCTGGCGCGATGGCGGAGACAGTCCCGCGAGCGAACCCAGAATCAGTCCAGCACCCATTTCGTCCTGGCCACTCCCACCACCATCATCTCCAGCTTCCCAGTCCCGGTATTCTCAAAAGACTTCATCTCGCCCAGGAACACCGGCACCGCGTCTCCCGCCTTGACAGTGGCCTGCTCCTTGCCGATCGTCACCTTCCCCTCCCCGCTGATCACATAGTAAAACTCCTCGACTCCGGTCCTGGCCGTCGCTGGAGTCGACGCCCCCGCCGCCAGCACATAGTGATCCACATAGGACCAGTTGGTATAGAAAACCTCCGGCTGCAGCACCCGGCGGTAGCGGACCCCCTGCGCGTCCCGCATCGCTCCGGCCCGCGCCTTGTCCAGCCGCATGGAGATGAACACAGGCTTTGGATCAAGCGGGACACCCACCCGGTCGTCATCCAGGTCCGTCGCGTCGTACTTACCCTTGATGCTGCCGACCGCGATATTCATCCACTGGACGGGCTTATCGGTCGGATTGTAAATGGCGTGCGAGCTTCCCATCCGGCACGGCGCTCCCGCCGGACCCTTGATCAGCGACGTCCGCCCGTTCACCGTGAACTGCGCCTCGCCATCCAGGATCACGAACATCTCCTCCATATGGTTGTGGAAGTGGTGTCCGATCCCGCCTCCCGGAGGAATCACGCCGCGGTGCAGGAAGATCACATTGGTGTTGAAGGTCTGCGCGTCGAACAGGCCCATGTAGTGCAGCTCGCCCGCGCCCGCGTGGACGCGCTTGCCCTGCCGGTACTTGGACGGATCCGTCCGGGCAATCCGCTGAGGCAGGGGATCGCGCGCGATGAGCGCCGCCGCGGCGGCAAACAGCAACAGGATTCGCATTATTTCTTCTCCGCGAGGTGATGGTCAGACGGTCCGTCGGTATAGAGGTCCGTGCGGTTCGGTGACCGCGGCACAGTTGGTGGCCGCGAAGAACGCGTTGGACCAGACCCTGGGAACGCCAGTGGAATTCTCATCGCCGTTTATTATCTCATCGCAGCCCGGCGCTTGTGCAATGCCGCCCGCAAGGCTGATGGAAGTCTCGAACGCGCCTAAAACTCGATCTCCCACTGCGAGATCCCCTTGATGTACAATCTCGCCGTCTGCCCCGCCAGAGTATCCGTGTCCCCAAAATTCATACCCAACACCTGCGGATACCAACCCGGAGTGTACCCGATCTCCGCCGCGCTCAGGATCCGTGACGGCGCCGACCACGCCTCGGGCTGCGACAGGTCCGTGCTGAAGCTGATGTAGACTCCCTCCTGAGGCCACCGCGGTGCACAGCAGGCCCGGCTCATCAGGAGCACATAACTGTTCCGGTAGTAATTCCAGTGCACCGACGGACCCCAATGCGAATCCGTCCGCTCGCTCTGCCAAGACACCTTCGCGGGAAACACGGGCGTGACCGGACCACCCAGCCCTGGTGAAGTCCACTCTCCCTGGTGGTACTTGAACACAGCTCCGGCCGGATCCGGCAGGTGGTCGATCGCGATGCGCGCCATCGCCACGCCTTGGCTGGCCAGCTCTCCGCCATAATTGGTAAACAGGAAGTAGAAATACCCACTGTCCTCGTCGAAGATCACGCTGAAGTCGCCGTGCCCGCCTGCGAAGAAACCGTTCTTCGAGTCGCAATCGGCCGGATCACCGGACACCAGCACGATCCCCAGGTCGGTAAAACTGCGGCCGCCGTCAATTGATACGAGCGCACCAATCTCAGGAACGGTGAGTCCGTTCGGGCACACGCTTGGCTCGTGGTGATACCACGCCCATACCGTCCCGTTGCCATCCACCCACGTGGATTCGATCCACATCGGCTGATTTTCCCAGGGCTCGGTGACGACCGGCGTCACCTCGCCCTGGTGTAAGAAGAACTGATTCGCCCCCGTCGCAAGCAGCGATACGCCCGACGACTGGATGATATGGAACTGGCCTTCCCACCAGTAGGCAGGCGAATTGGAATCCACCAGCACCGGCAGGGCCACCGGCTCCACCTTCCGGACACGCGGGGATTGCGCGGTAGCGTGCCCCGTCAAGAGAAACGCTACCACTGCGAGTACGGAAAAAAAGTTCACTCTGGCCCCATGCTTATGGTGTCTTTTGATTGACAAAGGTTACAGGGAAGCCGCGGATCTGATATCGTAAAACCCGGAAGGCAGGTGCTTCGGTGCGGTCCCTCGTGATTTCCCTAGGTGTCGTGTCGCTTTGCCAGACGGCCGTCGCCCAAGGGGCGGGGTCAATCCATGGAACGGTGACCGATCCCTCAGGCGCGGCGGTGTCCGGCGCCAAAGTCACGGCACTGCTCACCGGCCGCGGACTCTCACGGGCCACCACCAGCGCCGCGGATGGCGCCTTCCTGTTCCCGAGCCTGCCCGTCGGCCAATACGAGCTGGCTGTGGAAGCCGCCGGATTCAAGCAGCTCCGCCAACGATCGATCGAGCTTGCGGCCAACGAGAACGTGCGGGCCGACGCGCGGCTGGAGCTGGGCGGCGTCACCGAGTCGGTTCAAGTGGAAGCCAACTTCACTTCCGTCGACACGCGCTCTTCAACCGTCGGAACCCTGATCGATTCCCGCCGTGTCACCGAGCTTCCGATCAACGGCCGCAACATCGTCGCACTCGCCGCCATCCTCCCGGGCGTCGCCAACATCGAGGCTCCGCAGGCCGCCACCAACACCAATCTCGGCACCACGCTCAACGTCTCCGGCTCGCGCATCAACTCGAATCTGTTCCAGCTCGACGGCGCGTCGTTCAGCCAGACCTTCCGGAACCGCGGGCTGAACCTGCCGCCACCGGACGCGCTCCAGGAAGTCAAGATCCTCACCAATTCCTTCAGCGCCGAATACGGGCGCAATTCAGGATCAGTGTTCAATGCGGTCACGCGGAGCGGATCGAATGAGATCCACGGCGCGGCGTGGGAGTTCCTGCGCAACAACAAGCTGAACGCGCGGAACTTCTTCGCCCCGTCACGAAATCCACAGTTGATCCAAAACCAGTTCGGCGGCACGCTCGGCGGGCCGGTCCGCCGCAACTCGCTGTTCGCATTCGGATCCTATGAAGGACTCCGCGTGCGCCAGGGAGCGCTGTCCGCGGTTTCGTTCCCGCTCACCGCCGCCGAGCGGACCGGTAACTTCTCGCACCTGCGGACGCCGCCCCGCGATCCACTCAACAACCAGCTCTTCGCCGGCGGAATCATCCCCGCCGCCCGGCTCGACCCCACCGCGCGCCGCATTGCCGATCCCTCCGTGATGCCGCTGCCAGACACCGGAGACGGCCGCTTCACCACCACTTCGCCAAATCCGCTGAACACGGCCAACTATTTGATCCGCGTTGATCATCATCGCGGAAAGCACCTGCTCGACGCCCGCTACAACTACAACTCGGCCGAGGAGCCGAGCGTCCCTTCGGGCAGCATTCCCAGCTACCTCACTCTGTCGCGCTCGAACACGGTCCACTCGGCGACCTTGGGCCACACGTACGCGGTCACGCCACGCCTGCTCAATCAGCTCCGTGCGAGTTTTCTCCGCTCGGACTCGGTCATTTTCAACCGCAGCGGCAAGTCCCTGGCCGGCTTCGGCGCGGCCTGGCCTGTGATCGGAGTCCCGATTCCACCGCACGTGCAGATCACGGGACGCTTGACGCTTGGCGCCAACTCCTCAACCGACACGACCGTGGTGACGCAGAATCCGCAGATTACTGAGAGCCTCTCCTGGACCGCCGGAGCGCATTCCCTCAAGGGCGGATTCGAATTCATGAAGCCGCGCTACGTGAATCGCGGACATTTCCTGACGATGGGTTCGTTCGCCTACACTGGGACCGCGTCGACGGACCCTGCGGCGGACTTCATGCTCGGCCGCGCCGAGTCGTTGAACGTTGGGAGTCCACCGCTTGAACAGACCGGCGACTCCTTCGCCTACTACTTCTTCTTTCAAGACGATTGGCGCGTGCACCGGCGCGTTACGTTGAATGCAGGCCTCCGGTATGAGCTGCCCCTTCCCTGGTTGCACCCGAACGACTGGTGGGGCACGCTCGCTCCCGGACGCCAGTCCACGAAGATCCGGAACGCGCCACTGGGCATGCTGTTCCCGGGTGATAGCGGCGTGCCGCGCGGCTTGATCCAGACCGACAAGAACAACTTCGCGCCGCGCTTCGGATTCGCCTGGGACGTATTCGGCACGGGCCGCACCGCGGTGCGCGGGTCCTACGGGCTGTTCTATGAGTCCTTCAACGCGGACTTGATGCAGAACACCAGCCAGCCGTTCCGCTACCAGTTCACCTACCAGCCGGTCGCAAGCCTGGCTGATCCGCTGCAAGGGCGTCCCGCGATTCCGCTCGGCGTGAATCTCGCGAATCCATTGTTCGTGGGCCTGCAGGAGATCGTCTACCTCGATCCCGCGATGCGGTCGCCGTACGTGCACCACTTCAGCTTCAACGTGCAACAGGCCCTGCCGCTCGACTTCGTGGTCCAGGCCGGTTACATGGGGAAGACTGGACTCAAGCTGCAGCGCACGATCACGGACAATCCCGCGCCGTTCGCTCCGGGCGCAACGCTCGCCAACATCAACAACCGGCGCTTGCTGCAAGGCTTCGGCAATAACCTGAGGATCGCGGCGGATGCGACCTCGAACTACCACTCGCTTCAGGCCGAAGCGCGCAAGCGCATGTCGCGCGGGTTCACGGTGCAAGGAGCGTACACGTGGTCCAAATCGTTCGACCTGTTTTCCGGAGGCACCGTCGGCACGGGCGGGACGCCATGGCCGTGGGACCTGCGCTCGGAATACGCGCTGTCCGCATTCGACCTGCGCCACGTGCTGTCGTTGTCCTGGCTTTGGGAAATTCCGGGTCCAGGAAAAGGCGCCCCTTGGCTCGCGCGCGCGGTTGCCCGCGGCTGGCAGTTGAACGGACTGTTGACGGCGCGCACCGGCTTCCCGCTCGGCATCGCCACCGGCACGGATCTCCTGCGCAGCGGGACTCCGAATCAGCGTCCCAATGTCGTGGGCGAGCACCGGCTCGCCTCTGGCCGCCCACGCGCGGACCAGGTGAACGCGTGGTTTGACCGTACTGCCTTCGTCCAACCGGCGGTTGGCGCACGCGGCAACGTAGGACGGAATCCCCTGACCAGCCCCGGAGCGAAAGGCGTAAACCTTGGACTGTTCCGGCTGATCCCGGTGACGGAGCGGGTGCGGTTGCAGGTCCGCGGCGAGTTCTTCAATGCGTTCAACCACGTGAACCTGGGAAACCCGAATGGCAATGTGAGCGCCGGAATCCGGATGGGACAGATCCTCACCGCCGCCGACTCGCGCGAGATCCAGCTTGCCCTGAAAGTATTATTTTGATAGTGACCGATCATGACTATTGACCAACACACCCGCAGAGGGCTTCTGCTCGGCGCTGGCGCCGCGGCAGCCATGGCCCAGACGGCACCGCAAGGCATCGGGTTCATCGGACTCGGCAACCGCTCGTCCAAACACCTGGACGCCCTGACCAAGCTCCCGGAAGCCAGGATCACCGCGCTGTCCGATGTAGAGTCCGCCAAAATGACCGCGGCCAACGCGAACCTGTCCACGAAAGCCGCGACGTACACTGACTATCGCGAGCTTCTGCGCGACCGCAATGTCGGCGTCGTGGTGATCGCCACGCCGAATCACCTCCATCACGAGATGGCGCTGGCGGCGTTGCGCGCCGGAAAGGACGTGCTGCTCGAAAAGCCGATCGCGACGAACTACCAGCACGCCCGCGAAATCCAGCGTGAAGCGGAGAAGCAGGGCCGGATTCTCGGCGTCGGCATGCAGCGCGCCTTCCGGTCCGACGCTGAGATCCACGATGCGGTCAAGCGTGGCGACGTCGGCACTGTGCGCCTGATCAACGCCGGCGAATACCGGCGAGACTGGTTCCCCGGCGGCTGGATCTACACGGATCCGAAATCCGGCAAGTCAGCGAACTGGCGTTTCCTCAAGGGCGCGATCGGATCCTCGGAGCTCGAGTTCTCCGTCCATATGTATGGAACGCTGACGCGCATCATTGACTCGAAGCTGGTCTGGCTGTCGGCAACCGGTGCGGATCTTGTCTTCAAGGGCCGCGACATTCGCGACGGATCCCATACCATCGCCGAGTTCGCCAACGGGATCCGGCTGGCGCACACCTACGGCATGTTCGCACCGCAAACACCCTACATCGTTATCCTGGGCGACAAGGGCAGCCTCCGCCGCGATGGCGCCAAGCTGCAACTCTTCGGATCCGATGGCAAGCCGCGGGCTTTGCCTCCAGCGGCCCACGCAGCCGGCGAGGACGAAGTGCTCATGTACCGCGACTTCTTCGAAGCCGTGAAGACACGCCGTCCTCCGAAGGTTGGTGCGGGCCTCGCGATTGAGGCCGGCAAGATCGCCTGGGGACTCGAGATCAGCATCACAGAGAAGCGCGCGGTGACCGGGCGCGATTTCGCGGATTGAACTATGGACCTGGAACTGTCGGGACAGACCGCCATCATCACGGGCGGCGCGAGCGGAATCGGGGCTGCCATCGCCGAGGCCTTTGTAGCTGAGGGCGCGCGCGTGGCCGTGTGGGATCT
This sequence comes from Acidobacteriota bacterium, assembly GCA_016871015.1. GTDB lineage: Bacteria > Acidobacteriota > Terriglobia > Bryobacterales > Bryobacteraceae > SYLY01. Next base: position 7,304 of record VFZX01000084.1, read on the forward strand.
CGCCGGACCGGACGCCGTCGATGTGACCTCGCTGGCAAGCGTCGCGTCGGCGTTCGAGCGCGCAATCGCGGAACACGGGGCGGTGCATCACCTTGTCCATGCGGCTGCGCGCGGCTCGGGCCGCTTCGGATTCCCGTTCACCAACCTGAGTCCGCCGGATTGGCCACGCGTACTCGATGTCAACATCATGGGCATGGTCAATGTCGCGCACGTGGTTACACCGTATCTGCGCGAACGGCGGTCGGGCACGATGACCTTCATCGCGTCGGTGGCGGGCCAGATCGGTTCGCAGACGGATCCGCCCTACAGCGCGTCCAAAGCTGCGAACATTAACTTCGCGCAGTGTATGGCGAAGGATCTCGCGCCGCATGGGGTCCGCGTGAACACGGTCTGTCCGGGCATGGTGAAGACTCCGCTGAACCGCGCGGTGTGGCAGGCGTGGTACGATCAGCAGCCGCCGGAAGCGCAGTTCGATTACGAGGCCTGGTCGGCGGAGAAGATACGCAAGGTGGTTCCGACAGGCTCCTGGCAGTCGCCGGAGGATGTCGCCAACATGGTCGTGTTCCTGGCGTCGCCGCGTGCCGGGCAAGTGACCGGACAGACCATCAATGTCGACGGCGGCTTTGTGATGCACTGGTAATGATCATGAGAGCCCTCGTCCTGTTGTCCGCGGCCGCGTTGCAAGCAGCCTCAGTCAAGGATTTTGGTGCGGCGGGAGATGGCGCCGCGGACGACACCGCCGCACTACAACGGGCGGCGGATGCCGGCCCGGTCGACCTTCCCGCTGGCCGCTACCGCATCACCAGGAGCGTGGAGCTGCGGCTCGATCGCGTGGGTCCGGCGGGAATCACGGGTGCGTTGGCGTCGACGATCGTCATGACAGGACCCGGGCCCGCGCTCCGCATCACCGGCACCCACAAGACCTCAGCGGATCCCGAACGCATGAACACGAGCGTGCGGGACCGCGAGCGATTCCCGCTCATTGCCGGATTCACGATCCTGGGTGCCCACGCCGAAGCGGACGGCATCCGGCTCGAGGGCGTGATGCAGGCGGCGTTCCGCGACCTGCTGCTCCGCGACCTCCGCGATGGAATCGTGATGACCGGGCTCAACCGCAACGTGCTGATTTCGGGGGTGCACGTCTACCATAACCGTGGCGTGGGAATCCTGCTCGACAAGCTGGACCTGCACCAGGTCAACATCAGCAACTCGCACATCAGCTACAACCGCGGCGGTGGAATCGTGGTCCGCAACAGCGTGGTCCGTAATCTCCACATCGGGACCTGCGACATCGAAGCCAATATGAGCGCGACGGGGCCGCCCACGGCGAACGTGTGGCTCGACACGGTCTCGGGCTCGATCCGTGAGGGCGCAATCACTGGGTCCACTCTGCAGCACGACGGCAAGGCGAAGGGTTCGGCCAACATCCGCTTCACTGGACAGGGGACCCGGGCGCGGCAGAAAGTTGGCTACTTCTCGATCTCCGACAACGTGATATCCGACGCCGACTTCAACATCCATCTGCGCTATGCGCGCGGCGTCAACATCACGGGCAACACGTTCGCGTTGGGGTTCAGCCACAATTTGCTTGTCGAGAGCAGCTCAGACATCACCGTGGGCCCGAACACGATGGATCAGAATCCGGACTACGATCAGGCTGGTTTCCGCAACGCTGTGGTGTTCGACGACTCGAGCGACACCACGATCAACGGTCTCCACATCAACCGGTCCAGGCGCGTGGACGCGGCGCTGGTGATCCGGCGCTCGCACCACTTCAACGTGACCGGCGTGACGATCCTGGACTCCGACGGCATGGGCATCCTGCTCGATCAGACCGGCTGGACGCTAGTTTCCGGCTGCCTGATCGACGACCGCCGGCCAGAGCGCAAGGATTTCGTCGCCGTCTCGGTGCGGGAGGGGAAGAACAACTCCGTCACCGGGATCCTGACTTCGGGCCGGACCGAGCCGTAGAGGCTTGCGAACTGTCGATAGTCAGACTGAACCGGGCAGGACGCCGTCGGCTGCCCTTCTGACGGAGTGATCATTCATCGCCCATAGGCGATGGCGCGGCGTATGACTGAAGCGAGGCAACTATGGAAGTGTCCTTCAAGCCGGATGTACAGGCGCGGCTCGAGGATCACGCTCGGTGAGCCGGTTCCTGTGCAATTGATGTGCACCCGTCGACCCTCGGCCTCGACAAGTTGACCCGGCGGAGTGGGAACCTGCCCGTAGCCAAGGGGACCAGCGGACCGAGGTCGTCGATTTTGTTCGTCGAGGCGCACAAGACCAGGACCGATATCCGGCGATCAGCCGAACTCTGCTGGTGTGGAATTCCTTGATCGGTTGTGAGAAGTACATCGTAGCCGCCCTCTTCGGCGGCTCGAAGCAACTTCCCGTTCTTCATCCCCTTGAAGCCCGCCCATTCGACGCTATGAACGTCGTGACCGGGAAATGAATGGCGGAACGCGATCGGCAAGCACTCGTCCAGCAAGATCTTCATGCGATCTTGGCGAGGAGTGAATCCTTGGCATCCTCCGGCGCTTGAAGCGCCTGCTCACGGGACACGGTGGGGAACTGGCGGAGGAACTCGTCCAGCGAATACCCGCCTTCCAGGTAGTCGATCAGGTTCTTGAAGGGCACCCGCGTCCCCTGGAAGCACGGTGTTCCGTGCATGATTTCAGGGTCCGAAATAACGACTGCGCTCTTCATAACGCTTTGATTGTAGCTGCTTATTATAGTTAGGCCGGGCTGCGCCGGATAGGCCGCCAAAACGCCAATATCCCGCTTGCAGCAAACCAAACGGATGATTGGTGGCGAGGACCGCGGGACCCTGCGCGGGAATCTGCTTCAGGTCACGAAGCTTGATGTCATTCCGGCTTGGCAGGCGACGCGCGCCGAATAGTGCCGCTGGAGCGGCTCGAGTTGGAGCAGCTTGCGCACGGCTCCCGTGACGGGGGCCGGCCATTGCCGCAGTGTGGGGGGCTCGAGGATCGTCGGGTTAGAACCTCAAGCGGACGGCGCCTTGCATGGTGCGCGGGCCGCCGATGGTGGAAGTGATGCGTCCCGCCGTGCCAGGACCGTTCGCCGCGAAGGTGCTGGCCGGACTGGCGAACGTAGTCTGATTGAAGGCGTTGAACAGTTCCCAGCGGAACTCACCGCGAAGGCGTTCGCTGAAGGGGATCGCTTTGCCCAGCGAGAAATCGAACTGCCGTTGCGCCGGCCCGCGCAGGATGTTGCGGCCGGTGTCGCCCCAGCGGTCCAGCGAATCGGCGAAGGCGGCCGTATTGAAGTAATTCTCCAGACGGTCTTGCACGCGGCCAGTGTTGATGGCGTTGTCGATCGTCGCGTCTTGGGCCCAGTCCATGCGGACGCGGCCGACCTGCGCCCAGAACGCATTGCGGGTCGCATTGCCGATGATGGAAAATGGCGCACCCGTTTGCAGGGTCACCATGCCGTTCAGGGACCAGCCGTCCAGATAGCGATTGTGGAAGAGCCGTGGCAGTTCGTAGATGTAGCTGGACGTGAAGCGATGGGCACGGTCGAAGTCAGCCAAGCCGCGATTGGCGCGGATGTTGAAAGCGTCATGCTCGACGGTGCCGCCGTCATTGGAGATGGTATCGATTGACTTTGACCAGGTGTAGGAGACGTTCCAGAAGAGGCCGCGTTGAAAACGGCGGCGGAGATTGACTTGGAGACCGTGATAGGTGGAACTGGCCCAGTTGCTCCGGAGCCGGAAGCCGTTGGCGCGGCCAAGGCCCAGGAATTCCGAGGGCACAAAGAAGTCGGGGTTGATGAGGGCGCCCGCGGAGTTGGTGATACTGGTGAATCCGTTCACGCGCGTGACGCGCGGGTCGAGCGGCTGAGCCATGTTGAGGCGGGCGAGCAGCTTGGTGCCGCGCGTTCCGACGTAGCGGATGTCGATCATGTTGCCTTGCCAGGGTTCGAGTTGGAGGTTGAAGGTCCACTGCTGTGTGTAGGGCGTGGCGACAAAGGGATCGATGAAGCTGAAGTTTTTCGCCGCGAAGGGTTCTGTGGCGGGGAACGCGGAGCCGTCGGCGCGGCGCCAGCTCGGCGTGCCTTGTGCGTTGCGGGCCACGGTGACGTTGAGGGGGATCGCGAACGGATTGATGTTAAGGCGAGGATACGGATTCGCCATGTCCTCAGGCGCGGGTACGTTCTGATAGATAAAGAAAGGCGCCGAGAGCTGCATCTCGCTCTTGAACGCGCCGGACGGCCGTTCGAAGAAGATGCCGTAGCCGCCACGGACGGAGACGCGATTGCCAAATTGGGACGGTTGCCAGGCGAAGCCGACACGGGGCGCCAGGTTGTTGTAGTCGGGAGCGATGGTCGACGCCCACTTCGACCTGTGCACCTGATTTAGGTTCCACTGAGTACCCGGCGCGAGCACTAAGCCGAGTTGGAGCGGATCGAAGCCCTGATTGAAGATGCCGCTATTGGCCGGAATCTGGTAACCAGGCTGGACACCGGCGCGAGCCGCCATCGAAGGCGTGTAGTAGGAGCCGATGCGGCCCTGGGTTTCGTTGGGGTAGGAGAAGAATTCATACCGGATGCCGGCGTTGAACGTCAGGTTCTTGCGGGCGCGCCAGTCGTCTTGCGCGAAGAAGGCATAGTCGCGCATCTTGAAGTGGCGGCGGGTGTCGCCCATGTCGAGGTCGCTGCCGCCGCCCGCCGCGCCATGGCCGGTAAAGAACAGGACCCAGTTGTTGTAGTCGAGGTCGCCGTTGGTGCGCGCCATATACTCGCCCGCGATCGTCGGTCTCCGGAATTCGCCCCCGAACTGGATTTGATGCTTGCCGCGGGTCCAGGTGACGTTGTCGGCGATGTTGATGACGCGTTGACGATCAAAGAAGTCCCAGGCGTTGCCGATGCCGGCTGTGCTGCGCCAGGTGTTGATGTCGATGGTGGGCATGAGGGAGGCCAGTCCACCCAGTGCCTTTTCGATCGGATTGAAGATGCCGAGCGTGGAATTGAGGACGTCGCGATAGAGCGAGATGCGCGTGTTGTGGAGTTCGAAGAAGCCGCCGCGCAACTCATTGAAGAGCGTCGGAGTAAAGCTGTGGCTGAGGCTCATCGAGGCCGTATAGGAAGGCGTCTGCCCTTGCGTTGGCGAAGGCGACGAGTTGGCCCAGCCAAAGGCCTCCTCTACGAACTGCGCCGACTTCACGTAATTCAAGCGCAGCCGCGTGACTCCTGTGAAGTGGTGTTCGAGCGTGGCGGCGCCGGACCAGTTGTTGTAGGCCGTGGGGAAGTTCAGAGTTTGTTGCCGTTCGGGGCCAAAGGAGGCGTTGCCCGTCAGGAGCGGCATGGAAGAGGTGGCCGAGGGCAACAGGAACTGGCCATTGCGCCGGACGTTCAGGACGTTAATGGCCACCGGATGAATGTCGGCGGCGGTCAGGCGGCGAAAGACGGGAATGGCTGGGTCGGTAACGCTCGAGAAAAACTTGGCTTCCAGACCAGGGATTTGTTCGGCAGGGAAGGCACGAATCGAGTTGAGAAAGTTACGCGCGAACAGAGGATTGCCCGCGGCGCCGCCTTGCAGCCAGCGGTTGGCCACTTCGGCGATGGAGTCACGCGTGCGGACATCGCCTAGGCCTTCGGGGATGCCTGACTGGGCAGTGGCGCGCGATGCGAAGCCGGAAGTGAAGTCTGTGCGTTGCACTGAGGTGAAGAAGAACGTCTTGTCCTTGATGAGGCGTCCGCCGAAGGTGGCCGAAGTCTCGTTGCGGCGGAACTTCGGCCGCCTCGTTCCCGCGCGATTGAGAAAGAACTCGTTGGCGTTGAGGCGCTCGTTCTGGAGGAAATGCGCGACCGTGCCATGGAAGTCATTGGAGCCGCTGCGCGTGATCATCTGGATGTTGCCTCCGCCATTGCGTCCGGTGGCTGCGGAAAAGAGCGCGGTCTGCACTTCCACTACTTCGAGAGCGTCGAGCGGTACGGTGATGTTGTTGCCCAAGCTGCCGTTGCCGTTCATCATGTTGGTGGCGTCCAGGCCATTGATAGCGAAGGCATTGTTCGTAGTGCGGGCGCCGTTGACGCTGGGGTTGAGCGACTGGGTGCCGTCGTCGCCTTGCGCGCCGGGCGTGGTGGCGACGTTCATACCGCGTCCGGTGCGATCCGGCAGCGGCGCTGCAACACCAGCCTCGGCCACAATCAGATGCGTGTAGTTGCGGGAGGCCGTGGGCAGCGATTGGATCTCGCGCGAGTTGATGGCCGAAACGACGGTGGCGCGGGAAGTCTGGAGCATCTCTGCGGCAGCCGCTACATCGATCCTTTCGGTGGTGCCACTTGGCGCTAGCACGATCTTCCAGTCGCGGCGCCCCGCGGGACCGAGATCAAAGCTCTCGCGGGCCGAGTTGAAGCCCGCAAAGACGGTCTCCACGGAAACACGGCCAAGCGGGACTTTGTCGAGAGCAAACGAACCATCGGCTTGGGAGACAGCTTCACGGCGGAAGCCGTCGGCGGTCACGGTGAGCTTGGCCCCGGGAATAGCGGCCTCGGTGGGGTCCACTACACGGCCGTTCAACGCGCCGGTTTGCGCTACTAGCAGCGGAGCGGCCATCAGCCAGAGCACAAGTCGCATGTTCTATAGGTACCATAGCTGGATGAAATTGCGATGACGTTCGCGCGACTTCGTGGTTACGCAACAACAGAAAGCCCCGGCCTGTTAGGGGCCGGGGCTTAGAGCGGAGAGGGGATTCGCTCAAAAATGGTAGCGAAAGACGAGTTCACGGTATTGAAGAAGTTGAATCTCTCCCAACGGAACTCGGCCGCTTGGCGGTCGGTGAAGCGGAACTCCTTGCGCAACACAAAATCCGTATTGAACTGACGCGGTCCGTAGGCGGAGTCTCGACCGTGCGATCAGGCCGGAGACCGCCGCCGTTGCGTTGCAGGAAGCGGTGGGCTTAGTTGTTCGCCGGTTGATGCCGTTGGCGTTTAGGCCAACGTTGATCGGCAAACCGGAGCGCCAGGAGACGATGCTGGAGACCTTCCAGCCGCCGAGTGCCCAGTCCGCCGGTTTGCTCCAGGACGCGCCCCAGCGCTTGCCGCGTCCCCACGGGAGGTCGTAGGCCCAAGTGTAGGCGGCCAGCACGTACATCCCATTGGCGTAGTGTGCTCGAACTTCGTCTGGAACGCGTTGTAGCGCGAGCGGGCTCCGCTCGCCACGCGAATCGACTGACTCCAAGCCGCCCACCCGTGCTCTTCCGTTCGCACTGTAGCTCCCATAAAACGCCGGGCGTACGTTCAATGGCTGCTTTTCTTAAGCCCCGAAAATCTCCCGCAGCCGCTTGCCCACAATCTTTGCCTCCTCACCACGCATCATCCACACCGAGATGAGAAGCTTCCCGGTCCCCGGCCGCTGCACATGAATCGGCGGATCTCCTGCCTGCAGTTTTTCGTGCACCTGCTGCGCCGTGAGTCCGCGCTTGGACTCGTCCCATTCCACTGTCACATGCGGCACTTCATTTGCGATCACCGGAATGTGACGGTCCGTCTGCAGTCCGCTCACTCCATCCAACGCCTTGCGAATCGAGGCCACGCGCGACTCGACGTCGCGCCATTCCGCCTCGTGGTCGACCTTCACGTACCGCTCGACGGCCGCCAGCAGTCCGCACATCTCCTCCTTGCCGACCTTCATGCCGCGCCCGATGCCTCCGTACGGCGACATCGCGGGCAGCGCCGCCTCGATCAGATCCTTGCGGCCCAACAGCAGTCCGCTCGCCTGCGGACCCCGGAGCGCCTTGCCTCCCGAAAAGATCACAAGGTCGAAGCCCATCTCGGTGTACTTCCATAGATTCGCCGCCGGGGTCGCATCCGACGCCGCGTCGTTCATCGTGGGAATGCCGCGCTCCTTGCCGATCTTGATGAACTCCTCCATCTTGATTTGCCCGTTCGGATCGGCCTTGTTGAGGAAGAACAGCATCCCGGTGCGCTCGTTGATCGCGGACTCCAACTCCCTGCGGGTCTCAACGGTCACGATCTTGGCGCCGCACGACTCCATCTGGTGTTCGTAGCCGGACCTGTGGGTCTTCTGCTGGATCACCTCATAACGGATCCCGTCGCGATGCGGCAAGCGCCGCAGCTTCGCCGGATCGCCCTGCGACAGGCACGCCGACGTCCCCACGCTGATCGCTGAGGCCGCCCCGCACGTCACCATCGCCGCCGGAGCCTTGAGCAACTCCGCGATCCGCGCGCCAACCTTCTTCTGCAGCTCGGGAAGCGGAATGAAGTAACGCGACGCCTCTTCCATGGCCTGGACCACTTCGGGCGGCATGATCGACCCGCCCAGGACCGTTACCACTCCCACGCCGTTAATCACGGGCTTGATTCCCAGCTTCGCGTACAGCGGGGATGGAGTGATCGCGGATATTGCGGGCGCCTTCTTCGCGGCGGCAGCACCGGCCGGAAGGAGAGCCCCCGATTGCAAAACACGTCGGCGTGTGGTCTTCATGACTACCCAGTATATTCCCAGATCTCGGTACAATGGCCGCTGTCCCATGCGAATCCTGCTTTTGCTTTCCGCCGCGGGCCTGCTCAGCGCACAGCCCAAGTTCGACCTGCTGTTAAGGGGTGGCCACCTGATCGACGCCAAGAACAAGATCAATGCACCTCGTGACGTTGCCATCAGGAACCGGCGCGTGGCGGCCGTGGCCGAGTCGATCCCGGCGGCCGAGGCGCGTAAGGTGATCGATGTTTCCGGACTCTACGTGACGCCGGGATTGATTGACTTGCACGCGCACGTGTTCTCCGGCACCAATGGTGGAATGCTCGCGGGCGGTCACTCCAGTATCCACCCCGACGACTTTGCGCAGCGCGTGGGCGTTACCACTTTGGTCGACGCCGGATCTTCCGGCCGCCACAACTTCGCCGAGTTCAAGACCAACGTGATCGACCGCGCGCGGACCCGCGTGCTCGTGTTCCTCAATATCGGTGGAAAGGGAATGCCCGGCGACGCCAACGAACAGAACGTGATGGACATGGACGCGAAGGCTGCGGCCGGGCTCGCGCTGGCCAACCGCGACACGATCGTCGGATTCAAGGTTGCGCACTACCGCGGCGGCGATTGGACTCCGGTCGAGCGCGGGGTCGAGGCCGGCACGCTCGCCAACATTCCCGTCATGATCGACTTCGGCGAGTTCCGCAAGGAGCGCCCGTTTCAGGATCTGGTGCTGAAGAAGCTGCGGCCCGGTGACATCTACACCCACGCCTTCTATGTTCCCGTTCCGATGCTCGACGACAGCGGACGCCTGTTGCCGTATCTGTTCGAGGCCCGCAAGCGCGGCATCATCTTCGACGTAGGCCACGGCGGCGCGGCGTTTGAGTTCCGGCAGGCAGTGCCCGCCGTGAAGCAGGGATTCCCGCCCGACTCCATCTCAACCGATGTTCACTCCGGCAGCATCAACGCCGGAATGAAAGACCAGCTCAACGTGATGTCGAAGTTCCTCAACATGGGCATGACGCTCGACGATGTTGTGATGCGGTCCACATGGAATCCGGCACGCATCATCAAACGCGAGCAGCTCGGACACCTGTCCGTGGGCGCAATCGCCGATATCGCTGTCCTGCGTGTCGCGAAGGGCCAGTTCGCTTTCGTCGATTCCTATGGCGCCCGAATGGACGGCACGCAGAAGCTCGTGAACGAGCTGACGGTGGCTTCGGGACTCGTGGTATGGGACCTGAACGGGCGCACGCGCGAGAGCTGGGATAAACTCGGCAAGTATGAGGGCCAGGGCGAGCCCTACTGGGACGGAACGCGAGGTGGAGGCCGGCCGCTTCCTATTGGGAAGTGACTATCGAACTACGGCACCGCCCTTGATCACGTGGACGATGCGCCGCGTGTTGCGGATATCGAGAAGCGGATCCGCGCTCAGCAGCACCATATCGGCGATCCTACCGGGCGCGATTCCACCGAGTTCGTGGTTCATGTTGACGATGCGCGCGTTGTTGATGGTCGCCGCTTGCAGTGCCGCGGCCGGTGACAGACCGGACTCGACCAGCATCTCCAGCTCCTGATGCAGTGACCATCCTGGCGGGCAGAACGGTTCCGGAGCGTCCGTGCCCGCGAGCAGCCTCACGCCCTCGCGGTGCAGGATTCCGGTCAATTGCTGATACTTGTTGAACTCGCGCATGCGAAGCGCCAGCGTCTCCGGCCGTAGCGAAGTGGGCATGCGCGCCTGCCGGTACTTAATCCAGGACTCGCGCATCCTCTCCGGCGCGGTGGCGTTGTCAGGATGCCTGTAGTACTCCGGCTGATCCGCCAGCAGGATCATGTTGCGGAACACGGCCAGCGTGGGATTCACGGCGACGCCGCGGCGCTTAATCGCTTGAATCAACTCCACCGCTTGAGGGCTGGAAAGGTCGGCGTTCGCGCGATGATCCAGTCCTGGCGGCAGGATGAAATTGAAGACGCTCCAGATGTGCTCGAGGCTGTCGATCCCGTCGGCCACGGCGTCCTGCGCGCGATACCGCCCCAAGTGGCCCGTGACCATGAGTCCATGGCGATGGCCCTCTTCGATAATCCGGCGGCCAACGGTGCGATCGATTCCGACGTAGATCTTCAACGTCCGCACGCCCCACTGTGCCATCCCCGCGACGAATTCCGGAACCCGCGCCGGATCGGTTAGCGCGCGGCCGACATCGCGATGGACCACTGGTTCGCCGTCGATCAGCGGACTGCACAGGAACAGGCGCGGGCTGCGGTCCGGATGGTCCGCGGCGAACCGCTCAATCAGCTTCTGCGCTGGCACCGCATCGCCTGTCGAGCGGACCGAAGTCACACCCGCGTCGAGGAACATCGGCAGAAACTGATCCGCGGTGACCAGCGAAGCTTCGCTCAGGTGGACCAGGTGTACATGCGCATCAATCAGTCCTGGAATCAGGAAACGGCCACGTCCATCGATCACCTGCGCGCGCTTCGGCTTCCGCAACTGACGCGCGGCGGCCGAGGTGATGCGCCCATCTTCCACCACCACGGTCTGGTCCGGCCGCATGACTCCGCTCTCCGTGTCGAACACGGAAACCGCACGAATCACAATCGCCGCGGCGGCCAGCATGGATCTCTACGCCAGAGCTTCGCCGATGACCTTGCCGCCGTTGACCGTGGCGCGCTCAGGCCGGCCGTTGTGCAGGAACGTGAGATCCAAATGATTCAGTCCCATCAAATGCAGAACCGTGGCGTGCAGATCATGCACGTGGTACGGCTTGTCGACGGCGCGGAATCCGATTTCGTCCGTCGACCCGGCCGTCTGCCCGCCCTTGATTCCACCACCCGCCATCCACATAGTGAATCCCCAGGGATTGTGGTCGCGCCCATATTGCGCACCCTTGCCCGAGGAGTTCGAATCGGTAAACGGAGTCCGGCCGAACTCCCCGCCCCATACCACCAGCGTCTCTTCGAGCAGACCTCGCGCTTCAAGATCGGTCAACAACCCGGCGATCGGGCGGTCCGACGCCCGGCACCATTTCGTGTGATTCTCTTCGAGGCCCGTGTGCGCGTCCCAGCCGCTTCCGCTTCCGCAATAGACTTCGACGAAGCGGACTCCATGCTCGACAAGACGCCGCGCGAGAAGGCAGTTCGCGCCGAACCGCGCCGTTTCCTTTTCGTCCATCGCGTAGAGCCGCCGCGTGGCGGCCGATTCTTTTGTTAGGTCGACTGCTCCAGGAGCGGCGCCCTGCATGCGGTAAGCGAGCCCGTAGGACTCCATCCGTGCGTCCAGTTCGTCGTCGCCCGGATACTTTCCGGCGTGTGCCTGGTTCAGGTTTCTCAGGAAGTCGAGACGCCCGCGTTGCCGCGCATCGGTCACGTCTTCCGCAGGTTTTAAGTCCGGAATCGGCGGACCGTCTTTTTGGAAATGCGTTCCTTGATACGTGGCGGGAAGGAATCCAGCACTCCAGTTCGTCGGACCGCCGCGCACCACCCTGTCGTCCGTCAGCACGACGAAGGCGGGCAGATTGCGGTTCGCCGCACCGAGTCCATATGTGGCCCACGCTCCGAGCGACGGGCGCCCCGCAAGGATCGACCCGGTGTTCATCTGGCGCACCGATCCGACGTGATTCAGGCCATCTGCCCAGCATGACCGGATCACGGCAAGCCGGTCCACGCACGTTGCGATGTGCGGATACCAGTCCGACACCCACAATCCGCTCTGGCCGTGCTGCTTCCACTTGCGTTGCGAAGCCACCAGCGGCATGCGGTGGGATCCCGTCGCGCTGGTGACAGGCAGCTTGAACGACTCCGGCGTCAGCTTGCCCGCCAGCTTGTCGAGCGCGGGCTTGGGATCGAAAAGGTCGATGTGGCTCGGTCCGCCTTCCATGAACAGCCAGATCACGGAACGGGCGCGCGGCTTGTGGTGGGGCTTGCGCGGCGCGAGCGAAGGTGCCGCGGCCAGAGCTCCGTCCGCCGTGAGCAGGCTGGTGAGCGCGATGGATCCAAGTCCGCTACCGGCGCTGGTTAGAAATCCGCGGCGAGATCGAGTGGTGGCGAATGGCCGTTGCATGGGCGCTAGTTCCTGTAGACGAATTCGTTCGAGTTGATCAGCATCAGGCACAGGTCCGCCAGCGCGTTGCCGTCTCCCGCGACCCCGGCCTGGCGCGCCAGGAACGTAAGCGCCTGGTCGATCTCGCTTGGAGTCGGCTTGCGGGAATACGCAATTGAGTATGCCGTCTCGATACGCTTTGCGGGATCCGTTGCAATCAGGGAGACGCGCCGCGCGAACTGCCGTGACCATTCCGCGGTGAGCTGGCTGTTGAGCAGCGTCAACGCTTGCGGCGCGGTGGTCGTCGTGTTGCGGCGGGAGCAGCTCTCGTGCGAATCCGGCAGGTCGATCACGTTGAGCATTGGATACGGATCGTTGCGGCGGACGAAGATGTAGATGCTGCGCCGGTTCTGGTCCGCGAGGTTCTTGCTCAAATCCCAACCGCCGATGGGCTTCGGCTTGCCGTCCGGCAGAGGCGGAAACACGCTCGGTCCTCCTGCCGCCGGATTGAGCGCACCGGCCACCGCGAGCGCGGAATCGCGAATCACTTCCGCCTCCAGCCGCTGGGGCGGGAAGCGCCACAGCAGCTTGTTCGCGGGATCGGCGTCGCGCGCCGTCTCACGGACTCGTGAGCTCTGCCGGTAGGTGGCCGAGGTCACGATCAGGCGGTGCAGAGACTTGAGGCTCCAGCTTTGACGCACGAACTCCGATGCCAGCCAGTCCAGCAGCTCCGGGTGCGTGGGACGGCCCCCCATCACGCCGAAGTCGCCAGGTGAGGCCACGATGCCCGTTCCGAAGTGATGATGCCACACGCGATTCACCATCACGCGAGCCGTGAGCGGATTCGTTGGATCCGTAAGCCAGCGCGCAAGAGCCGTGCGCCGACCGGTCGTGCGGCCATTGGATGGTTTGGTGATGGGGGCGTCGTCCGGATTTAGGATCGACAGGAACCCTGGCTGGACCTCCTCGCCGGGCGACGTGTGCGACCCAATGCCGAGCACATGCGTGGGCGGTGCTTCGGCGCTGATGTCGAACACGCCGACGCCGAACGGAATGTCACGTGGCTTGAGATGCTTCAGCTTTGCAAGCTCTGCTTCGAGCTGTTGGTACCGCGCCTTCTCCTTGCCGGTCAGTTTCGATACGACGCCCAAGAAGCCTGGATCCAGATACGGCTTCGGCCGCAGCGGACACGTGTTGCAGGTCTTCGATTCGAGCAGGTGCGTCATCCAGGCCTGCAGCGCGGTGCGGCGCGCGGCCGGAGTTTTTACCGCTTCGACCGCGTAGTCCGGGTAGCGCTCGAGCAATTGCGCGGGAGTGAACGTGCGTTGCGGCATGAGCAACTCCGCCATCTCGCCCCAGAGCGGCTGGGTGCGTGCCTCCCATTCCGCGAGGCGCGCCTGGTAGTCGGCCAGCTCACGGCCCGTGGCCAGCGGAATCCGGTCATGATGATTCACGTTGGCGAAGAAAGCTTGAAGGCGGTAGTAGTCGCGTTGCAGAATCGGATCGTACTTGTGATCGTGGCAACGCGCGCATTCAAAAGTCAGGCCAAGGAACGCCGCGCCGGTGACGGAGGTCACATCGTGGAGCATCTCCTCCCGGCCGAGCAGCAAATCTTTCTGGTTGCCCTCTTCCGGATAGTGGCGGTTGAATGCGGTGGCCAGCCTCGCATTTGGATCGTCCGGCCACAGCTCATCGCCCGCGATCTGCTGCTGGACAAACCGGTCGTAGGGCATGTTGCTGTTGAGCGCCTGAACGACCCAGTCGCGATAGCGCCAGGCGTTGGGTCGCGTGACGTCGTCCTCGAATCCAGTGCTCTCGGCGTAGCGGGCCACATCGAGCCAATGCCGGGCCCAGCGCTCGCCGTAATGCGGGGAGGCGAGCAGCGAGTCGGCCACCGTTTCAAACGCCTTCGGCGATGAGTCGGCCAGGAACGCCGCAACCTGCGTGGGCGTCGGGGGAAGTCCTGTTAGATCGAGCGAGACCCGCCGGATCCACTCGGTGCGCGTGGCCTCCGCTCCTGGTGCGATACCTTTCGCCTCCAGCTTTTGCAGCACGAAGGCGTCGATGGGATTGCGCGTCCAAGCCGGCTGCCTCACAACCGGCGCTGGCGGGCGCACGACCGGCTGGAAAGCCCAATACCGCCGTTGCTGCGGCGTGAACGGACCGGCGGCGAACAGCAGCGCGGCGGCTAGGAGCAATGCAGGCAGGCGGTACACTGCTAATATCGTATCCTGATTCGGTCCCGCCGATGCCAGCCTTTGAAGAAATGTTGAATCTCAAGAAGACCCGTGTGCACAAGGACGGCGTCACCTGCACGCTGGTGCTCGAACCGTGGATGCTCAATGGGAACCGCGTGGTGCACGGCGGAATTATCGCCACCATCGCCGATGAGGCCGCCTGGTGGGGGACGGTCGAAATCGTTGGCCGGGACCAGCCAGTTACCACGGCGGAGCTCAAAGTCAATTACCTGCGCGCAATCAGCGGGGCAAAGGTTACCGCGAGGGCCGTGGTTCTCAAGGCCGGGCGCATGCTGGTCGTGTCGCGGGTCGACATCTATGACGAACGGCGCCAGCTTGCGGCGCATGCGACGGTCTCGTACGCGCTGGTTCGCCGCGGCGTCTGAGGGATTTACCGGGCCCCCATCAGGCGGACCATCGATACGACTCTTAAGGTTCCTGAGAACCTTAAGACTATTGTAACGATCGCGTACATGCCCTAAACAAATGTATAGATGAAAAAGCTCACCCTCGCTGCTTTGTTGTCCGGCCTGGGCGTCCCGGCATGGGCCAACTACGCCGGACTTCGGTGCACCGCATCTGGCGATCCCGTCCTGGTGCGTGCGGAGGGAGTGGCCGAGCCGGTCGGGACCATCGTCATGAACTGCTCGCCAATTGGCGTGACCACGGGAACGGTCATGGCCAGCATCTCGATCACGATGGGAACGCCGCTCGGGAACCGGGTGACGGCCGAGGGGCTCATCGACGCAACTCTTGAAGTCGACAAGGGCTTCGGAATCGGGCCGTCCGGATCCCGTGCACGCGCGATTGGAACCAACGGGGCGGTATTTGAGCCGGTCACTTTCCCGCTTCCCTCACACGGTCAGGTGGCTTTCCGTATCTCGAACCTGCGCGCCTCGGGCGGCGAATCGGAGAATCAGTTACTCGCATTTATCCAGCTGAATGGCGGAAGCAGCATGGCGGTGGTCAACAACCCCGTGCGAGTCGGCGTGGCAAAGCGCGCGCTGGCGGCGGCGGGGGTGCCCGCGCGGATCGAGTGCAAGGCCGCCCCGGCGCCCCAGAATCCGAGTTTCTCTGCACTGATGACCGCCGGAGTCAAGGCCACCACGATCCGCGTGACGGAAACCAGCATTGGTGCGTTCGACTTCCAGCAGCTCGGGACCACGAACGGAACCCGAGTCGTGGTCAAGTATGAGAATTTCCCAGCCGGAAGCCATGTGTATGTGCCGAACGTGATCACCGGATCCACGCAGGCCTCCGCCACTTCAGTGGGCGATTTCGGTTTGCCCGCCTCGGGCGGCCAGATCGCGCCAGGAGCGTCGGGGCTTTTGCTCGCCCGTGTGCCGCTCGCCGATTCCAATGGATCGGGCGGAACACCGCTCATTGCGCCGGGCACGTTCTTCACTGACGTCGCGATCACGACGGAAGACATGTTCGAGGTCCCGGTTTCAAACGGGACCACATCAGTGACTTACGAAGTCGTCAACGCCAATCCGAATGTCGTCGAGTTCGCTCATATCCCGACCTTTGTCTGTGTGCCCCCCGGTGATGCGGAGGGCCGTATCGCAGTGGCCACTGTATCGCTTGGTCCGGTTTCGGTCCAGAACGGGGCGTCGGCGACGGCGCCGGTCCCACGCTTCGCGGCCGTGCTTCCGTCCCCGGACTGCCACCTGCTCAATGACTGCGACCTGGTGTTCGTGCCGAAGCTTAGCGTCGTGACACCCCAGTTGTCGTTCAAAATGACGCCGGGCGCCACAACCGGACCGAGTGCTGAGATCCAGGTCCGTAACTCAGGGCAAGGCACGCTGTCCTGGATCGCAAAAGTCGCCTACCCGGAGGAGGCCAAGGTTAAGGACTGGCTCCGATTGTCGGCGGTCTCAGGAACCGGCGACGGCAAGATCGCGCTACAGGTCCTCGCCGACGGGCTTGTGGAAGGCACGCATGAGGCGGTTCTCAGCATCGAAGCCGGAAACGGCGGCTCGCAGTCACTGCCAGTCATCGTCGAAGTGGGCGCCAGCTCCGTGGAAGGTCCTCGGGCGAACAGGCCCCGGCTGACGTCGGCGGGAAGTGCGGCGGACGCGGGGATCCCGTTGGTTCCAGGCTCGCTTGGGACTCTCCATGGGTCGGGTCTTCGCGGTCCGGCGCAAGTGAGCTTTGACGGCATGGCGGCACGGATTTTCAGCCAGGAAGAAGACCGGATCAATTTCGTGGTTCCAGAGCCGCTGTTGGCGCGGGACAAGGCTCAGATGACGGTTACCGTCGCGGGAGAGAGAGTCGATACCCGCGCCGTGACCATCAGCCGGATGGCGCCGGCTATCTTCGCCGCCGGTGTCTTCAACCAGGACTGGCGCGCTCACTCAGAGGCAGCGCCCGAGAAGGCCGGCAATGTCCTCCAGATATTCGCCACCGGACTCCCGCTTCGCGAAGCGGGAGTGATAATCGCCAGGATTCATGACCGCGAGATCACGTTGCCGGTGTTCGCCGGAGAGGCTCCCGGACTTCCGGGGATTCAGCA
>VFZX01000085.1 GCA_016871015.1 Acidobacteriota bacterium
TGCTACCACCCACCGCACCCCTATCGTCACCTTTCTCTCTGCACTCACTCAGGCCCACAGATTCCGCTACAGAGCCAAAAACGTATTCCTTGGTAGGGACGGGCAGATTCGAACTGCCGGCCTGCCGCTTAGGAGGCGGCCGCTCTATCCATCTGAGCTACGTCCCCGTCCGCGAATTCGCTTTCATTCTAGCAGTGAATCACCAGCGGCGGAGGCCCTTGTGTCCGATGTCGGTGCGGAATTGCATTCCGTCGAAGGAGATCATACGAACAGCGGCGTAGGCACGGTCGACGGCATCTTGCAGAGTCGCGCCGCTCTCTGTGACTCCCAAAACACGGCCACCCGCGGTCTCGATGCCCCGTCCAGTGGCACGGGTACCGGCATGGAACACAGTGGCCGGGGCTTGGTCGAGTCCATGGATGACATCACCGGTCCGAACAGTGCCTGGGTAACCTTGGGCTGCCATCACGACGCAGACCGAGGGGTCAGGTCTCCAGCGGAAAGGCTCGCGGTCGAGAAGGGCGGCGGCGAGGTCGGAATCCATTCGATGCAGCAGGGCTTGCGTTTCCGGATCGCCGAGGCGCACGTTGAATTCGAGCACTCGCGGACCGGCGGAGGTCATCATGAGCCCGGCGTAGAGGAAACCGGTGAATGGAGTTCCGCGCGCAGCCATGTGTTGGAGGGTGGGTTGGATGACGAGGTCCTCGATCTGGCGCGCTTGGTGCTCGTTAATGATGCGGCCGTCGCAATAAGCACCCATGCCGCCGGTGTTGGGCCCGGTGTCGCCGTCGCCGATCGCTTTGTGGTCCTGGCTGGCTTGCAGGGGCAGGAATCCTTCCCCCGTGGCGAGGACGATATAGCTGACCTCTTCACCGGTCAGGAACTCCTCGATCACGATCCTGCCCGGAGGCAGGGTTTCGAGGGCTTCACGGGCCTCGCGCTCATTCTGGGCGATGACGACGCCCTTGCCCGCCGCGAGTCCATCGGCTTTCAGAACGGCGGGATAGCCGAAGTCGCCGATGTGACCGGCGGCCGTGGCGGTGTCGGGGGCGGTGAAGGACGCCGCGGTGGGAATTCCAGCCTCGATCATGAACGCCTTCGAAAACGCCTTGCTGGCTTCGAGCTGGGCAGCAGCCTGGCTGGGTCCGATGATCGTGCGGCCAGCGGCACGGAAGGCATCGGTGAGTCCTGCGACCAGGGGGACCTCCGGTCCAACCACGGTGAGACCGATGCTCAGTTCGGCAGCAGCGGCGAGGAGAGAAGCCGGTTCGGCCGGAATTGGGAGGTTGGCCGCGACTTGCGCGGTGCCAGGATTGCCCGGCGCGGCGAATACCTGGGCGACCATGGGACTCTGTGCCAATTTCCAGGCGAGAGCGTGCTCGCGGCCTCCGCTGCCGACCACTAAGACGTTGATCCCCATGGAGCTACAATGATAGCAGGCATGCGCAGGTACGAAGTCATTGTCATCGGCGGGGGCCACGCAGGATGCGAGGCAGCGCGGGCCTGTGCGCGGATGGGACTAGAGACCGCGATGGTCACGATGAACCTGGACCTTATCGCGCAAATGTCGTGTAATCCCGCGATCGGGGGGATCGCCAAAGGGCATTTGGTTCGGGAAGTGGATGCTCTGGGCGGTGTGATGGGAGAGGTCGCGGACGAGGTTGGAATCCAGTTCCGGCTGTTGAACACGAGCCGCGGACCGGCAGTTTGGTCGCCCCGGGCGCAGTGCGACAAGAAGCAGTACCGGATCCGGATGCGGGAACGGCTGGAGCGCGAGCCGAATCTGCGGATCGTCCAGGCGGAGGTCGCGGCATTCCTCATGACAGAGTTGGGCGGCGGCCGGCGGCGGGTGGACGGGGTCAAACTGCGGGATGGCCGGGATCTTGCCGCAGGCGCGGTGATCGTAACTACCGGCACGTTCCTCAACGGACTGGCCCACGTCGGACAGACGACATATAGTTGCGGGAGGAATGGCGAGCCTCCGGCCGTTCTGTTGGGCGATCAGCTCCGGTCGTCGGGGCTTCAGTGGGCACGGCTGAAGACGGGGACTCCGCCGCGTCTGGACGGACGGACAATCGATTTTTCCCGGTTTGAACGGCAGGAGGGCGACGCTTGTCCCACCCCGTTTTCCTTCCTCACCGGCCGGATCGATCGGGAGCAGGTGTGCTGCTTCATCGGCTACACAACCGGGGACACGAAGGCGCTGATACAGGAGGCAATCGGGCGTTCGCCGCTGTACAGCGGGCAGATCGAGGGCGTAGGTCCGCGGTATTGCCCGTCGATTGAGGATAAATTCGTCAAGTTCCCGGACAAGGACCGGCACCAGATTTTCCTGGAGCCCGAGGGACTGGACACCAACGAGATCTACGTGAACGGGATGTCCACCAGTATGCCCGTGGACGTTCAGGCAGCGATGATCGCGTCAGTGCCGGGGCTGGAGCGCGCGGAAATGATCCGGCCCGGGTATGCGATCGAGTATGACGCGGTGGACCCGAGGGAGTTGTCACACGCATTGGAGGTCCGGCGGATCGAAGACCTGTTCCTGGCGGGCCAGATCAATGGAACCTCCGGGTACGAAGAGGCCGCCTGCCAAGGTTTGCTGGCTGGAATTAACGCGGCGCGGAAGGTGCAGGGGCGTGATCCGGTGGTGCTGGCACGGACCGCCGGGTACTGCGGGATCCTCGTCGACGATTTGGTGACCAAGGGCGCTGATGAGCCGTACCGGATGTTCACCTCGCGCGCCGAGTTCCGGCTGCATTTGCGGATCGACAATGCGGATGAGAGGCTCACGAAGATCGGCCGTGAGGTAGGCTTGGTTTGCGACCGGCGGTGGGTGGTTTTCGAGGAAAAGCAACGTCAGAAGCACGCGGTGGCGGCGTTGCTGGCGCGGACGCGTGTGAATCCTGAGATTGTCGGGGAGTTGGCGCGGCCAGGTGACCGTCCAGCGATGGATGTGTGGCTGCGGCGGCCCGAGGCCCGGATAGACACCATCCGGGCTTGGATTGAGCGTTCAATGGGGGTTCCGCTTGTTGAAGGGGTTCTCGCTACTGTCGAGACCGAGATCAAGTACGGCGGGTACCTTCAGCAGCAACAGCGGCAAGTTGAGCGGCTGCGGAGTTCTGAGCGGCGTCCGATTCCCTCTGGTTTCGTTTACCGGGAGGTTCCGGGGCTGTCGCGTGAGATCCGGGAGAAGCTGGAGCGGGTGGCTCCGGTGAATTTGGGACAGGCGGCTCGCATTCCAGGTGTCACTCCGGCTGCGATTGCCGTGTTGGATGTCTACCTGAGCCTGAACTCAACGCGATGAGGGGGTTCCGGGAGCTGTTGGCGGCGTCCGGTCACGCTCTGACAGTTCCGCAGTTGGATCTGATGGAGTTCCATTACGACTTGCTCGTCCGCTGGGCTCCGCGAGTGAACTTGACCACGGTGTCCGGAGTGGAGGAAATCGCGAAGCGGCATTTTGTGGAGTCGTTGACGGTTGCCTCGGTTTTGCCGCCCGGTGAACTATCGGTGGTGGACGCAGGCTCGGGCGCCGGATTTCCGGGGTTTCCAATAGCAGCGGTTCGGCCCGAGTGCCGGGTGTCGTTGCTGGATTCCGACTTGAAGAAGTACGTTTTCCTGCGCGAGGTCGCGGAACGCTACCCAAATGTCAAGGTGTTCCGGGGGCGGTTTGAGGATTTCCAGGAGAAGTGTGACTGGGTGGTTTCCCGTGCGGTGCGCTGGCAGGACCTGGAGAAGCTCTGTTCGCGGGTCGCACAGAACGTGGCGGTCCTGGAGTCCGCTGATGACGCTGCGGCGATCCGGTCGGCAACTGCCGGACGGATGGAATGGCGCTACTTGCATGGAGTTTTGGTTGGCAGAGTGATTATGTCTTCAAGACCTTGTGTTCCCTGAGGGCGCACCTCGGGCGTTACTTGCATGGAGTTTGGTTGGCAGAGTGATCGATTTGGCTGTTGATGGAGCCGGAGTCTCGCAGTGAACCGAGGCGCGGCGGTCCTTGCTCCTCGCTCGGATTGCCAGGCGGCCACTCGCGTTCCGTGTTCTTATCCCCACGTCCTTAGCGAGGTGCGCGAGAGTGCACCACTATGGATAGTCGCTAGGGGGTTCCACGTGGAACATCTTGTGTCTACTCTGATTGTTCCACGTGGAACCATGCGTGATACGATAAGGTGACTCATGGCCCGAACCATCGCCATCGCAAACCAAAAGGGCGGCGTCGGCAAAACCACCACCGCCATCAACCTTGCAGCTTCTCTTGCAGCAAATGACGCCACCGTTCTGCTCATCGATATTGATCCCCAAGGAAATTCCACCACTGGACTCGGCGTCAAGAAGGACAACCTCCCGGGAACGACCTACGACGTACTCGTGTCAGCCCTGCCAGCCACAGCTTGTGTCGTGCCCACACAGCTTCCTGGCCTCAGCTTGCTTCCAGCAGACCGCAACCTCGTAGCCGCCAACCTCGATCTCGTTGACGCTGACGATCGCCACAACCGCCTTCGCACCCAAATTGCCGACGTCAACTCAAACTACGACTACATCCTCATCGACTGCCCCCCAGCCCTCGATCTTCTCACTCTGAACGCACTCTGTGCCGCCGACACCGTACTCATTCCCATTCAGTGCGAGTTCTTCGCCCTCGAAGGCGTCTCACAGCTCATGGATACCATCGAACGCGTCCAGGAGTCCTTCGACCACCCCCTTGCCATTGAGGGCATTCTTCTCACCATGTTCGATGACCGCACCAACCTGACTCGCCAAGTTGCAGACGATCTCAAAGCCTTCTTCAAGGACGACGTACTCAACACCGTCATCCCCCGCAGCGTCCGTCTGGCCGAAGCTCCCAGCCATGGCCAGCCCATCCTCCTCTACGACGTCCGGTCAAAAGGTGCCGAGAGCTATATCAAGCTCGCCAAAGAGCTTCTGGCCAAGCACCGCGCTGCCGCAGCACACGCGGCATCCTAAAACGAATTATGGCCTTCAATTGTCAAAGGGGATTCCGCTGCCAGCGCCGCCCAGCCTGTTCGACCGCCCAACCTCGTGGGACAGCGTTCCCGATACCGGAGCGGACGATCTTGAGGACCAGGGTCCCGGGATCGTGGCCCACTCGATTCATCCAGAACCAGCAAACTGGGATAGCATAGGAGTCCCCATGAACCGGCCTGCGGACCCAAAACGCGCCCTCGGACGCGGCCTCACCGCACTCCTTCCCAACAAGCCCCCAGAGGCCGCCTCGCCATCCACCCTGCCGATCGACCTCATCGACCCCAATCCGATCCAACCACGCACGGTCTTTCAAGCTGACCGCCTCGCCGAGTTGGCTGCCTCGATCCACGCTAATGGCATCATTCAGCCATTGATCGTTCGCCGAGCCGGCGATCGCTACGAACTCATTGCCGGTGAACGCCGCTGGCGCGCCGCCCGCCTCGCCGGACTTACGACCGTTCCCGTCGTCATTCAAGACCTTGCGGACGACCGCCTCCTGGAAGTCTCCCTCATTGAGAACATCCAGCGCGAAGACCTCAATCCCATCGAAATCGCGATCGCCTATGACCGCCTTGCCCGGGAGCACAACCTCAGCCATGAGGACATCGGACAGCGCACCGGCAAGGACCGTGTAACCATCACCAACATGATTCGCCTCCTGCGGCTGCCGCCGGAGGTTCAGCTCCTCCTCGCCGAACATCGGCTCAATATGGGACACGCCCGCGCTCTTCTCGGCCTCGCCACTCCTGAGCTTCAGGCAGACGTCGCCAACAAGACTGCTGCACAGGGCCTCTCGGTCCGCCAAGTTGAGCGCATCGTTCAGAAGCACAACGAGACCCGCGATCCCGACGAACAGCCAGAACCACTCAAACAGGACCCCAATGTCCGGGCCGCCGCCGAAGAGCTCGAGCGCCGCCTCGGCACCAAGGTCAAGATTGTGGAGACCTCGGCCAAGCGAGGCAAGATCGAGATCCTCTACTATTCACCGGAGGACCTCGACCGCATCTACAACGTCATTGTTGGGGATTCAGATAATACAGCCTGAAACTCCTATATTGACACCGCAGCCGCCCGTCATGTAGCGTGGTAGTGTAGGCGTGCGCCGGTGTAGCTCAGGTGGTTAGAGCGGCGGTCTCATAATCCGCAGGTCGTAGGTTCGAGTCCTACCGCCGGCACCACTTGCCTCCCCCTCCCGCATTCTTCTAAAGTTTGGAGAGTGCCCCCGGTAGCTGAGTTCCATTCCGTATCGAAGAGCTACCCGATTTACTCCTCGCCGTCGGCACGGCTCAAGGAGCTGCTCACACTCAACCGCTTCTCATTCCATTCGGATTTCTGGGCATTGCGCGACATCACGTTCGACATCCAGCCCGGCGAAACATTCTGTGTGATCGGTGAAAACGGATCCGGCAAGAGCACGCTTCTCCAGATTCTCGCCGGGATCCTCGCCCCCACCACCGGCACATCCACGGTCCGCGGCCGCGTAGCGGCGCTCCTGGAACTGGGCTCCGGATTCAACCCCGAGTTCACGGGCCGCGACAACGTGTTCCTCAACGCCGCCATTCTCGGACTCACCACTGCCCAAACCGAGCGCCTCTACCCGGACATTGAAGCCTTCGCCGAAATCGGCTCCTTCATCAACCAGCCCGTTAAGACCTACTCGAGCGGCATGACCGTCCGCCTGGCCTTCTCCGTCGCTATCCATGTCAGCCCGGACATCCTCCTTGTCGACGAGGCCCTCGCCGTGGGGGACATCTACTTCCGCCAGCGCTGCATGCGGAAGGTACACGAACTCCGCAACCGCGGCGTGACCGTGGTATTCGTCTCCCACTCGATCGGCGACGTGAAGACCATTGGTGACCGCACTCTCTGGCTCGACCATGGCCGCATTCGCGAGCTCGGACCCACCGACACCGTAGTCGCCCACTACCTTGCCGCCATGGCCCAAAAGGACTCGGCCTACCTCGAACACAAACCCACGCGCCGCGCCGGCCTGCCGTTGACGTCCACTTCAGCGCCCGAGGTTCTGGCAACCATCCCCAACATCGATCATCGCCATGGGGACGGACGCGCGCACATCCTCGGCATCGCCGTGTACGACGAGTTCGCGAACCCCCTGCATTACCTCACACCCGATTCGCGCATCATCGTCAGGATCTCCGCCCAAGCCTGCGAACCCCTCGACCACCCCAATGTCGGCTTCATCCTGCGAAACCACATGGGCATCGACTTCGCCGGTACCAACACTCTTCGCGAAGGCACAGAGCTTCCGCCCATGCTCCCGGGCGACACCGTCACCGTCGACTTCCACATGGAGCTTCCAACCATTTATCCCGCGCACTTCTCCTTCTCCCCCGCGATCGCAGACGGCAATCTGATCCACTACAAGATGTGCGACTGGGTGGACAACGCCATCACGCTGCAAATGGGCCCCACCGGATCGGGTCCCATCTACGGCTACATCCATCTGCCTTGCAAGGTTGAAGTGAACGCGCGGCTCAACCCCTCCCAGCCTCACGCAGTGGCGCGCTGATCCATGGCCGAATTCACCGGAGAGCGTGTCATTCCCGGACAGGTTGACCCGGACCTGTGGAACGAGCACATCGCCCGCTACCATTTTGCCGCCCGTCTGTGTTCACGAAAACACGTTCTCGATATCGCTTGCGGGACGGGATACGGCGCAGCGGAACTTGCGCAGACCGCCGCCCAAGTCACCGCAATCGACATTTCCCCCGAGGCCATCGAATACGCTCAAGCCCACTACTCCCGGCCCAATCTCCGATTCCTGCCCGCGCCCGCGACAGAAGTCCCCCTTGAATCCCATTCCCTCGAGTTGATCACCGCGTTTGAAGTCATCGAGCACCTTTCAGATTGGCCCGCGCTCCTTGACGAAGCCAAGCGCCTGCTGGCCCCAGGTGGCCAGTTCCTCGTCTCGACGCCCAACAAGGCCTACTACGCCGACTCCAGGCGTACTGCCGGACCCAATCCTTTTCACGCGCACGAATTCGATTTCGCCGAGTTCGATGGGGCGCTTCGATCGCGATTCCCACACGTCACGATCTGGACCCAGAATCACGCCTCAGCGCTCGTCTTTCAACCACTGGCGAGCCAGACCGCCGCCGGACTTCGAATCGAGCCCCAGCCAGCAGATCCGGCCACAGCCCACTTCTTCCTCGCTGTGTGCGCACTCGCTCCCCAGCTCGGAGCGCCAGCCTATGTCTATCTGCCCGCGTCTGGCAACGTACTCCGCGAGCGCGAGCAACACATCGATTTCCTGACCTCCGAACTCGTGCAAAAGGACGCTTGGCTCGCCCAATGCCAGGCCGATCACGCAAGCCTGGTCGACCTCCATCGCGCCCAAACCACCCAACTCGAACAACGCAATCAATGGGCCGCACAGCTCAACAAGGAACTCGAAATCGCCTACTCCCGGATTGCGCAATTGCAAAGCGAGCTCGAGGCCGAACAAGCCGCCGGACGTCAACTCGCCGCCGATTACGAGGCGCAGCTCGCCGTAGCCAATACCGAAATAGCCGAGCGCACCCGCTGGGCTCAGGACACTGAATCGCGCCTGGGGCAGGAGATCGAGTCCGCGCGCGCCCACCTCGCCGAGTCCAACCGCCTCCTCCAACAGGCCGAATCGGCCGTCGAGGAGCGCACCCGCTGGGCCCTGCGCCTCCAAGGCGACGCCGAATCGCTCCAAGCCCGCTTGAACGGCTACACTGCCTCCCGCTGGGTGAAGCTCGGCCGCCGTATCGGCCTCGGTCCGAAGGCTGACTGACCCGGATGCGCGCGCTGTTGGGATTCCTCCGGGCCATCCCCCTGCTCCTCCTGTCGCCGCTGCTCACCACGGTCCCCGCGCTCGCGTTGCTCGCCACCGACGCCGCATTCGCGCTCTTCGGCCGCCGCCGTCCCCCAGCCAATCGCACGCCCAACACCAGGACCGCATCGGTTGTCATCCCCAACTGGAACGGCCGCGACCTTCTCGCCAAGTACATCCCGCCGTTGATCGAAGCCCTCGCGGGACATCCCGGCTCTGAACTCCTCGTCGTCGACAACGGATCCTCCGACGGGTCCGTGGACTTTCTGCGCTCAACGTTCCCCGAGGTCCGTGTGCTCGCCCTGCCGCGCAACCTCGGCTTCGGCGGAGGCTCCAACGCCGGATTCGAAGCCGCGGCCAACGATATCGTGGTCCTGCTGAATTCCGACATGAGGGTCGATCCCGGCTTTCTCCGGCCTCTCCTCGACGGATTCACGGATCCCACTGTCTTCGCCGTTTCGTGCCAGATCTTCTTCTCCGATCCCAAAAAGCTCCGCGAGGAGACCGGACTCACGCAAGGCTGGTGGGAGAACGGCGGGGTCCGCGTCCGTCACCGGATCGATGACCGCGTCACGAGCCTCTACCCCTGCTTCTACGGCGGCGGTGGATCCTGCGCCTTTGACCGCGCGAAGTTCCTCGAGCTCGGAGGCTTCGACCACCTGCTCCGTCCCTTCTATCTCGAGGACACCGACCTCGGATTCCTCGCCTGGAAGCGCGGCTGGCGCGTCCTCTACGAGCCCCGGTCGATTGTCTACCATGAGCACCGCGGAACCATTGGCCGCGCCTTTTCGCAGTCCTACATCCAGTCTGTGGTCCAGAAGAACTTCCTCTTGTTCACCTGGAAAAACATCCACTGCTGGACCAAGCTCACGTCCCACTTCTTCTACACCTGGGCAGGCGCGATCCTCACGATCGTGTTCGGCGAGTCTCTCGAACGCCCCTCGCTCTGGGCGCTATTCAAGGCATTCCTGCAGACTCCGGCGGCCGCGGCTGCAAGATGGCGCGCACGCCAACTGGCGGTGGTCGATGACAGGGAGGCGTTCGCGCGGCCGATGGGCGGATACTACCGCGACCGGTTCGCCAAGCTCGAAACCAAGCCGAAGCCGTCCGTGTTGTTTGTGTCGCCCTATGCGATCTGTCCTCCCGTGCACGGCGGCGGTGTGTTCATGTATCAAACCTGCCGGACCCTGTCGCAGCTCACCCAGCTCCATCTCATCGTCCTGCTCGACGATCCCAGAGAAGAATGGCTCCACCGCGATCTCACGGCTCTGTGTGCATCGGCGGAGTTCATCCTCCGTCTCGAGGGACAGCCCTCGCTTCCCGGGTCGATCACGCCCCACGCGATTCAAGAGTTCTCCAATCGTGATCTCGAATGGCTCATCCATCGCAAGATCTACTGTGACGGCATTGATGCGATCCAATTCGAGTACATGCCGATGGGCCAGTACTGGTCGCGGTTCACGCGCATCCCGCAGTTTCTGTTTGAGCACGATATCTATTTCCAGTCCGTGGGCCGGCAGATCGCCGGCATGAAGGGTGTGATGAAGCGGGCGGCTGCCCAGTTTGAATACCTGCGGGCGCTGCGCTACGAGCTTGCCCTGTTGCCTCGGTTCGACCGGATTCAAGTGTGCTCGACGGCCAATCTCGACTACCTCACGTCGTTCAAGCCAAACCTTGCGCCGAAGCTCGACGCCGGGTTGCGCGCTGGCATCGACGTCCATCGCTACACGTTCACAGCCGACGGACGTAAGCCGGGAACGATGCTCTTCCTTGGATCGTTCCGGCACGCACCCAACACGGAGGCGCTCTCCTGGCTGGTCCAGAAATGCTTCCCGCACATGCTGGCGGGCCGCCCAGACGTGCGCCTCACCGTGATCGGATCCGATCCGCCGCCCAAGCATTCGTTGCCGGACTACGGCCCCGCGATCGACCTTCGCGGCTTCGCCGAAGACATCAACCAGCCACTCGCGGAGAATGCCCTGTTCGTGTGTCCGATTCTGTCGGGGTCGGGCGTGCGCGTGAAGCTGCTGGAGGCGTTCGCGGCGGGAATCCCGGTCGTCTCGACCTACATTGGTGCCGAGGGTTTGTCCTCCACCGACGGCGAGATTTGCGCCCTGGCCAGCTCTCCGGAGGCTTTCGCCGCCAAAGCCGTGCACCTGCTGAACCACCCGGAAGAGGCCGCTGAAATGGCGCTCCGGGCCCGCAAGCACGTTGAGGAACACTGGGACATGACGGTGATTACGCACCGTCTCGCCGAGGTCTACGCGCGGGAGCTCGCCTCCAAACGCGCCTCGTGAGCGGGCCCGGCCACCGGCACTTTAAACACGTCGAACCGGATATCCCCGTTCGCGGTCTCGATCATCAACTCGTCGAGGAACAGCCCCTTCTTGGCCCGTGCGCCGCGGATTGCGGGCACCGGGATCTCATGCACTCGGTCGCGGAACATCCGCCGCGTCTCAAACCGGACACTCTCTCCGCTCAGCCGCAGCACACCAGTGGACCGATTCAGCTCGCGGACATCGCGTGTCGCCGCGCATTCGAGGCCATCGGCCGTTGCGCCCAGCGCCGCCATGGCATCCCAAACAGGCAGGAGCGCCGGATTCTGGCGGGCCGCCGCCGGAACCTGGCCCGCCCGGTCCACCGGCTCGCCGAACCAGTTCCGCAACACTCCACGAACGGCAAACATCTCCAGCTTTACCAGACGCCAGATGCGTGGAGCGAGCAGCGCGAACAGGGCTAGGAAGAACCCGATGAAGCCCAGCGCGAATAACGGGTGCTGCATGACGATCCATAATCCGACCGGTGCCGCAACATCCTCAGCCAGGCTGAGCGCGATATTGGAAAAGGGCTCCGGACTGTGATTCACGGCGAGCCGCGTCGCCGCTTTGGCGGAGTGAGACGTCAGCGCGACACCTCCGGAGAGCAGCGCCAGCAGCGTCTTGACGAACGGATCCAGGTCGCCCATGGCCGTCAGCGCAAGACCGCCCGCAGCCAACGGACGCACGATCGTGTGGACGGTGTCCCACATACTGTCCACCCATGGGATCTTGTCCGCGAGGAACTCCACCGCGCACAACGCTCCGGCGGCGATCAGAACCTTCGTGTCACCGAGGATTTGCAGTGACTGCATCTCCTTGCCGAGCTCAAACAGGTGAAAACGGATCGCCAATCCCAGCCCGAGCACCGTCGCATACAGCCGGATGCCGGACAAGAATCCCAGACCCAGTGAGGAACCGAGCAAAGCGAGTGCGTCCATGACAGTTCGTTTCTACCATACATACGTGGAGAACGGGAAGAGGGTTCCTGTGCCACGCGGTACAATAGAATAAGAATGAACTTGCGGCCTTGCGCAGGCGTCTAATATTAACGGAGTTTTAAGATTGTCTGGTAAATGGAAGGCCGCCCTCGGAGTGATTGGGCTAGCCGTTGCCGGTGGATCCGTATACGCGGGTCTCCAATACAACAAGCGCGACATCGTCACGGTCCAGACCGGACGCGCGTCGCGGCAGGATTTGGTGTCGCTGGTCACTGCATCGGGCGAGATCAAGCCGCGGAACTACATCAACATCGGATCGAACGCGGTGGCGCCGTCGCGGATCACCGAGATTCTGGTGGCCGAGGGCCAACAGGTCCGGAGGGGACAATTGCTCGCCAAGCTCGAGGCGATTCAGCCCGAAGCCGAGGTCGCGGCACAGAGGGCCAGCGTCACCACGGCTGAGGCGGAAGCCGCGGCATCGGAGGCATCGCTCGTTTCGGCTGACGACAACATTCGCACCCTTGAAGCGAGCCTGGCCAGGACGCAAGCCGATCTCGAAAAGGTCAAGCTGGCAGGGGAGCGGGTCAGCAAGCTCTACGAACAGAAACTGGTCGCGCGGCAGGAGTACGATCAGCGGGTGCTCGACGTGAAAGCCGCGGAGGCAACCGTGAGCGAGGCTGGGGCGCGCCTTCAACAAGCCCGGCGTCAAAAGAACCAGTTGCGGGCATCGCTCGACGCCTCACAGCAGCGGGTGCGGGTGAACCAGGCCAACCTGACCCGGGCGCAGGACGTCCTCCGCCGGACACAAGCTATCTCCCCCATTGATGGGATGGTCACCAACCTCCCCGTCCGCGTGGGGGAAACCGTGGTTCCGGGACTGCAGAATTCCCCCGCCAGCCTGATCATGACCATCGCCGATATGTCATTGATAACAGCCGAGGTTAAGGTTGATGAGACGGACGTGGTGCGGCTCAAGCTGGGACAGTCCGCAACCGTCACCGTTGATGCCATTCCAGGCCGTTCATTCACCGGCCGGGTGATCGAAATCGGCAACACGGCGATCCTGCGGTCAACCGGCCTCGCCGCCTCGCAGAGCGCCGTGTCGAGCCAGGACGCCAAGGACTTCAAGGTTGTCGTTGCGCTCACCGATCCGCCAGAGGAGGCGCGGCCTGGTCTGTCCTGCACGGCGAAAGTTGTCACCGCCACACGTCCACAGGCCCTGTCGATTCCGATTCAGGCGCTGACGGTACGGTCGAAGTCGAGCCTTGAGCCGGTGGCCGCCGACCCGAAGGTCCAAGCCGCAACCGCTCCTCCCGTTTCAGCCACCAGGAAATCCGAGGACGTTCAGGGACTTTTCGTGGTCCGGGAGGGCCGCGTGGTCTTCAGCAAAGTCGAGACCGGAATCTCGGGAGCGACCGAAGCCGAGGTCCTTTCCGGCGTCGGCGAGGGCGAGGAGATCGTCACCGGAAGCTACAAGGTGATCAGGACCATCCGGAACCAGACCCGCGTCAAAGTGGACAACGGGCCCCCCGGCAGGCCAGAATCATAAGACCGGTTCCCGTAACCGGGGCCCTGCGGGTTCCGCCGTATCAGAAGGCCGCTGGGCCACGAAACCACGGTATAGAGGAAGAATGGCAGCAGTAGCCGATCCATTGGTCGCCAAAGGCGAGGAGCTTCGCCGGCAGGGAATCGTCATCCGGACGTTCGATCTCAAGAAGACCTACATCATGGGCGATCAGGAGATCAACGCCGTCAACGGTGTCGATATCGAAATCAAGCGCGGGGAGTACGTGGCGATCATGGGCCCGTCGGGATCGGGCAAGTCCACCTTGATGAACCTCATCGGGTGTCTCGACACAGCCAGCTCCGGGCAGTACTTTATCAACGGCTGGCCGGTGCAGAACCTCACCGACGACGAGCTGGCACGGATCCGGAACAAGGAAATCGGCTTCGTGTTCCAGACGTTCAACCTGCTGCCGCGAGCCACAGCTCTCCATAACGTCGAATTGCCGCTCGTCTATGGTGGCATCTCGCCAGAGCAGCGGATCGAACGGGCCCGTGGCGCCCTCCGTTCGGTCGATCTCGAGCCGCGTATGTATCACAAGCCCAGCGAGCTCTCCGGTGGACAGCGCCAGCGTGTCGCGATCGCGCGGGCGCTGGTCAACAATCCATCGATTCTGCTCGCGGACGAGCCCACGGGGGCGCTCGACACCGCCACTGGCAACGAAATCATGGGCCTGTTCGAGCGGCTGTACCAGCAGGGCAATACGATTGTGCTGGTGACCCACGAGCATGACATTGCCATGCACGCCCACCGCGTGATCCACATCCGCGACGGCAAGGTGGAGCGCGACGAGAAGATCAAGTAGGGCGCGCTATTTCCTTGCGTCCCGCAGGGCCGGATAGAACTGCACGAACACGTTATCGGCGGCCCCGTTCTCGTTGTGGCATTTCCAGCAGGCGTTTTTCGGGAAGGCCTTTGCCTTGTCCAACTGGCGGCCCTTTTCGAAGAGCGCGAAATAGGCCCACTTCTCTTCAAACTTCGACGAATCCTTGACAGCCACTTCGATCCCAACGAACTCATCCTGGAAGATGCCTTGCTTGTTGGGCGGCTTGTTGGTGCCGGGCTTGACCACTTCCATCACCAGCATCGTGCCTTCAGGAAATGATCCGGTACGTGCAAAATCGCGGTAGGCCTGCTTCTGGATGAAGATGTTGTGGAATGTCTTATCCTTCTTGTCACCGGAGACCTGCGGATCGGTGTAGCCCATTCCGTAGTTGGCCCCGGCGAACATCCATTCGCGGTACCCTTCAGGCCGGAGAAGCTGATTGCCCTCAGCGTACCGCGGCTTCTGCATCGACTCCTCGCCAATGGCAAGGGAGGCGGCAAACACGATTCCAATCCTGAGCCGGACCATGGCTAATAGTGTATCGCCGCCTAACCGTTTGTTGCCAGAGCGAACGCAGGGCACTGCGAGGCAGCCTTGGACCGCAACAGGTTCTCGGCGTCAACCGCGTTGACGGGGACGGAAAAATAGTAGCCCTGGGCCCGCTCGCAACCGAGGGCCAACACCTGTTCGGCTTGCTCCTGGGTCTCAACGCCCTCGGCGATCACGGCGATTCCCATGTGGCGCGCCAGTCCGATAATCGTCTTCACGATACCCGCCTTGTCGTCCTGGGTCACTCCGTTGACGAACGAGCGGTCGATCTTCAGAGTTTCAATCTGAAACCGCTGGAGCTGGCCCAGTGAAGAGTACCCGGTTCCGAAATCATCAATGCTCACGCCGATTCCACGTTCTTCCAGCCTCCGGATTGCGGATTCGACCAGGTCCGAGCTCTCAAGCAGCGTGCTCTCGGTGATCTCCACTTTAAGCCGGTACTGGCCGCCGCGCAAGTTGAACCCGTCGAGTGTCCGGAAAATGTCCTCGACCGAGGCTGGAGTCATGAGCTGCTTTGGCGACAGATTGACGTGGAGCGTCACGGCCCGCGCTGCCGGACCGATCCCCTCCCAATGCTTGATCGTGCGGCAGGCCTGCTCAAGGATGACCAAACCGAGAGGGAAGATCAACCCCGTTTCCTCGGCAAGCGGGATGAATTCTCCAGGATGAATCAATCCGCGCTCAGGATGGCGCCAACGCACGAGAGCTTCAAACCCGCTCACTTCGCCATCGCGGATCTCGACAATCGGCTGGTAGTAGAGCTCGATTTCGTTCCGGGTGATCGCGTTCCGCAGGTCCAGTTCCATCTGGAGCCGGGTGACGGCGCGGGTACGCATCCCCGCGTCGAAGATCGCGAAACGTGACCGGCCGTTTTCCTTAGCGAAGTACATCGCCGTATCGGCGTCGCGCAAGACGTCTTCCGGACGGTCGTATCCCTCCGAGCTCAGGGCGATGCCAGCGCTGACGGTGATGAACATCTCCTTGCCGTCAAGCATGACGGGCTCCCGAAGCGTCTGTGTGATCCGGTCGGCCACCCGCACCGCATCCGCCGCGCCGCGAACACCCTCGAGTAAAATCGCGAACTCGTCTCCACCCAGGCGCGAAAGAACGAGACCTTGTTCGCTGCCTGCGTGGCGCATGATCACGTCCTCGCCGCGAAGAGTCTGCCGGAGGCGCGCCGCGAGTTCTTGCAGAAGGAGATCACCCGCTGCGTGGCCCAGACTGTCGTTAATGTTCTTGAAGCGGTCGACATCAAGGCAGACCACGGCAAACATCGACTCGCGGCGCTTCCGGCCGGCTGAAATCGCCCGGTCCACACGGTCTATGAATAGCAGCCGGTTGGCGAGGCCGGTAAGGGGATCGGCGATCTTGCCAACCGTAACGTCGGTCTGTGATCCCGCGATCCGGACTGCTTTGCCTCCTGAGTCCCAAACCGCCAGTCCCCGGCTCAGCATCCACCGGTAGGAGCCGTCCTTGCGGCGGATCCGGTGCTCGTTCTCCAAGTGTGCCGTCTTCGCGGCCAGGTGCGCGTCCAGATCCCCGCGCAGGCGCTCGAGATCATCCGGGTGAACCCTGCGGAACCACTCCTCGGGCGATGTGCCAATCTCATCGTCCTCGTAGCCGATCACCGCCTTCCATCGCTCGGACAAAAAAAGCCGGTCTGAGGTCAAATCCCAATCCCACAGGCCGTCCTTGCTGCCGCGGGCGGCGAGTGCGTAGCGCTCCTCGCTCTTGCGCAGCGACGACACGGCGTCGCGTAATGCGAGCTGGGTGCGGATCCTGGCCACCAGCACGGCTAGATCCAGTGGCTTGGTGACGTAATCATTGGCGCCCTTCTCGAACGCGGAGACCATCACCGGAGAACTCGGGTCGGCGGTCACCATGATCACCGGCAGCTCGACCGCGTTGCGCCGCTCACGCAGCCACTCAAGCACGTCCAGGCCGGACATTCCCGGCATCTGAATGTCGAGAAGCGTTAGTGCAATGTTCCGCTCCCGCAAAATGTCGAGCGCCTGTTCGCCGGAAGCAGCCGAAACCGTCTCATAGCCGGCGCGCGCCAGACGGCGCTCGAGCAGGCTGCGATTGTCCTCATGGTCGTCAACGATCAGGATCGCCATCTCGCACACTCCTCGCGCGCCAACAGGTTGCCAATCTTCCCCACCAGCCGGTCGAGATCCACTGGCTTGGTGTCGTAGTCGTCACAGCCCGCATCCATCGCTTTCTGGTCATCGCCCGGCATCGCGTGAGCGGTGAGCGCGATCACCGGGATCCGGGCCGTATCCAGGGCCGCCTTGATGCGCCGGGTCGCCTCCCAGCCGTCCACAACAGGCAGGCTCATGTCCATCAGGATCAGAGCGGGCAGCTCCCGGGCCGCGGCGTCCAGCCCCTCCTGGCCATCAATGGCCTGCACGACTTCGAAACCCCTCCGGACGAGCCGGCGGCACAGCATGTCACGATTAAAGTCGTTGTCTTCGACAATGAGGATTTTTTTCATTGGACTCCCTCCTCCGCCGGCACGGGAGCTGTGGCGGGAGCCACCGCGGTTGCCAGCTCTACCAGATCCGCGGCCATGTCCTCGTGAGAGGAAACGGCCACGACAGGGATGTCCCGGAGCTCCGGGGACTGCCGGACTTGCGCCGCCCATTCCCGCCGGTCCACCGTTTGAATCGAAGCATCGAGTAGGATCATCCCGGGCTCCGATCCCGCAGCCACCTGCCGCTTCACCGCCGCGGCGAGCTGCTCCGCGTCCACTGGCTTACGGAGATAGTCCGCGGCGCCGCGAAGGAATTTCATATCCCGCTCGTCGGCGGCCGTATGGAGGATGACCGGGATCCCCGCAAGCTCCGGATCCTCCTTCAGCTTGGCCAGCACAGCCCAGCCATCCATCCCTGGCATGCGGACATCCAGGGCGATGACGTGAGGTTTGAAACCGCGGACCATTTCAAGCCCTTCCTCACCGGTTGCTGCCCATTCAACGGTCAAGCCATGCCGGTTCAAGATCCGCCGCACCAGGTCCGCCCCGGCCGGATCGTCGTCCACCACCAGGACCCGCCCCCCGGCTCCGGCTGGGAGGCGCATCGTGAATGTCGAGCCCGAGCCCGCCGTGCTTTCAACCGTGAGGTCGCCGCCCATCATCCGGCAGAACTTCCGGCTGATCGCCAAACCGAGCCCCGTGCCACCGTACTTCCTCGTTGTCGAGGCATCCACTTGGCTGAACGCCTGGAACAGCTTGCCCAGGCTCTCGCGCGGGATCCCGATGCCGGTGTCGGTCACCCGCCACTCAACGTTACCCTCTACGCGGACCACCTCAAGCCGGATGTCCCCGTTTGACGTGAACTTGGAGGCGTTGCTCAACAGGTTCAGCAGACACTGCCGCACCCGCACAGGATCGGCGATGATGCGGTTCAGGCCGCTCGAGTTGACCGAACTCAAGCGGTTGCCGTTCTTCGCCACCAGCGGCTGCACAGTGTTACAAACGTCATCGATCATGGCATCGATCGAGAGCGGCTCCGGGTTCAATTCGATTTTGCCCGCCTCGATCTTTGACAGGTCGAGCACGTCGTTGATGAGCTCAAGCAGATGCTTGCCAGCGGTCTGAATCCTGCGTAAATCTGACGCCATCTCCAGGTTCCCGGCGGCTTTGGCGTCGTCTTCGAGCATTTCGCTGTAACCGATAACGGCATTGAGGGGCGTGCGCAGCTCGTGGCTCATGTTCGCCAGGAACGTGCTCTTGGCGCGGTTGGACTGTTCGGCCGCCTGCTTGGCCGCCAGCAGTTCTTGTTCGGCGAGTCTGCGCTCGGCGACCTCCACCAGAAGGTCACTGGTCCTCTCGCGGACCCGTTCCTCAAGCGCATCCTGCGATTCCATCAGTGCCCGGTTCTGGGCCTGGATCTGCCCCAGCATTTCGTTGAACCGGTCAACCAGCGTTCCCAGCTCGTCGTCGGACTGCCGGAGCGCCCGCATGCCATAGCTCTTCTCCCGTGACACGCGCTCGGCCGTCGCGGCCAGTTGCAGAATCGGGCCGGAGATCAGCCGCTGCAACCGCGAGGAGAGGGCAAGTGCCGCAAGGCAGGACACCGCAAACACCACGATCATGATGCCCGCGTACTGGACCAGCCGCTGCCTCGCCTCGGGAAGCTCACGCTGCAACCGGACCCAGCCGAGCAGCTCTCCATCCACCTGAACCGGAGCGCTGACCGTCAGCCCCTGGGCGTGGAACTCCGTTCCGGTCGAGGCCGGCAGACCGCACACCGATGGCGCACCCGGGGCCTTGTACTCGGCGAGTACGCTGCCGGCCCGGTCAAAGACACAGGCAGCGAGAAGCAGAGGGTCCGCTTTCAACGTGCCCAGGGTGCGCTCCGCCGCGGGGCCGTCGCGGAAGGCGAGGGGAGCCGCGGAGGCGTCCGCTACGATTTCCGCAGTGGTCAGCACCCTTCGCGCCATCGTTCCACGGAACATCACAAGCTCATAGCAGAGAAATGATACACACGCGAGGAACACCGCCAAACCGCTGGTGGCCATGATCACGGCGACCAGCTTCCGTTTGATCGATCCGCGTTCAAGCAACCGGATCATTGGCTCCCCTCCCCGCGCCCTGGGACCGATAGAGCGAGCAGCCTGGAACTGATCTTCAAGCCGGCTTTGAGAGCCGCCTCCTGGTTGATCATGAACCGGACCCGGTTCTCGACCACGGTGAACTGAATCACTCCGCCCGCTTCCATAAAACGGGGCGCGTCGCTGACAGTCAGCGTTCCGAATTTATGGAGTTGCTGGACGAGCTCCCGGACCGCCGGAACACCTTGACGCAGGAACAGCACGTGAACCGCTTTGCCCGCCTGCACCGACTCGATCTCGCGCACGGTGACCGGCCTGCCCAACACCAGCTTTCCGCTGACGGTCCGCTCGATCACCGGGGCGAGAGAATCGCCTGCGAACAGCCCGATCACGAACACCGAGTCGACTGGCCTTGCCGCTGTGGGGTTCCACTCCACGAACTTCAGGAAGTTGTAGAGCATCGCCGCCTTGACTTCAGCCTCGCTCGAAGCGGCCGGCAAAAGCCCGGTTGCGCTCCCAAGGAGCCCCAGCATACAGCGTCGTGAGCACTTCTCCGTCATCTGGCCCCCAGGAGCGACACTTTGGGGGATACCGTTCTATCGGGCCACTGCCAGCCGGGCTTTAGCGGGCCTGCAGGGGCTGGGAGAAGATGGAGCGGGAGACGGGATTCGAACCCGCGACATCAACCTTGGCAAGGTTGCACTCTACCAGCTGAGTTACTCCCGCGCGGGGTACTCAGACATTTTCGCGCGGCTCAGAGGGTTCTGTCAATCCTTGTTGTAACGTATTGAAATATAGGGACATAATAATATTGAAAAGTTCTTGCTCCAGCGTCGAACATTTGTGATATTCTCGAAAACGCAGCTTCGGCTGCCCGGTTCGGAGGAGCCCCACCGCCGCCCGTTCCGCCCTGGGTGCCCACTCCAAATTTGCCAACATCCGCTGGTTTTCCACATGTGGGAAACCTGAGGATAATTGTGTCCCGCGCCTATAGAAGTCCATGGATCTTTGGGAAAAAATCAAGGAACGCGTCGCTGGGAGCATTCCCTGGGAGAGCTTCGAGAGCTGGTTCAACCGTTCGGCCCAGCTTCACTACGACGGGTCTGCCTTGACGGTTGCGGTGCCAAGCCCCAACCACCGTCAGTGGCTTGAAACGGAATACGCGCCACAAGTGCAGGCCGCGATCCGGGACCTGAAGATCACCGCGCCCGCAATCACCTACGTCATTGCCAATGTCTCCCCTCCAGCCCCCGCACCGGCTGCTGCGCCGGCTGAGCCTCCAGCAGACTTCCTGTTCGGCTCTCCCAACCAGTTGAACGAACGGTACACGTTCGAGCGGTTTGTTGTCGGCAGTTGCAATCAGCTCGCCCACGCTGCCGCTCAAGCGGTGTCCGAGGAGCCGGCAAGGGCCTACAATCCACTGTTCATCTATGGGGGCGTGGGCATGGGCAAGACCCACCTGATCCACGCCATCGGACACCGCATGAACACACGGTTTCCAGTGGCCAGGGTGGTCTACACAACCGCTGAACGGTTCGTCAATCAGTTGATCAACTGCATCAAAACAGACCGGATGGCATTGTTCCACCAATACTACCGGTCGGCCGACGTCCTGCTGGTTGATGATGTCCAGGTGCTTGCTGGCAAAGAACGGACACAGGAAGAGTTTTTCCACACGTTCAACGAACTCTACGACCACCAAAAACAGATCGTTCTGTCGTCTGACCTGCCGCCAAAAAACATCCCGAACCTCGTGGACCGTCTGCGTTCCCGGTTTGAGTGGGGCCTCATGGCGGATGTCCAGGCGCCTGACCTCGAGACCAAGCTTGCCATCCTCGAGAAGAAAGCCGAGTCGGAAAACATCGTTCTACCGCAAGATGTTCGAAATTTCATCGCCAACAGAACCCGGTCCAATGTCCGGGAACTCGAAGGCGCACTGGTCAAGCTGATGGCTTCTTCATCGGTCACCGGAGTGCCAATCGACATTCACATGGCCCGGCAGGCACTCCGCACGCTTTCCGGACCGCCCGACAAGCGCGTGACCATCGACGCTGTCATCAAGGCCACGGCTGAGCGCTATGGGATGCACCCGCACCAGCTCAAACACAAGTCCAACCAGCATCAGATCGCCTTCCCCCGCCAGGTGGCAATGTACTGCGCAAAAGAGCTCACCCAGGCTTCACTTCCGGAAATCGGCCGCGCGTTCGGTGGCAAGCATCACACCACCGTCCTTCACTCGATCAACAAGATTGACGGCCAACGCACGTCCGACCCAGATTTGAACAGAACCATCAACAGCATAATGGACTCATTCCATTGAGGTTGTTCTGTTTTCCACAGCACGGAAAGACGTGCCTCTGTGAACCGCTGTTGAAGACTGGGACCTCAGGGAAACACCCTAGATCCTCCCTCAGCCTTTCCACAACCCTGGCGCGACAGGAACGCGTTGGATTTTGTATAATTTAGAGAGATATCCACACTTTCCACAGCACCGGCGAAGACGAGTATATAAGTAGATTCTTTTTGTATAGCAATTGTCATAAGAGGGAGGGCTGCCATCATGGAATTCACGATCGCCAAATCTGATCTCGTCCGAGAACTGAACCTGTCGCAAGGGGTCGTGGAAAAGCGCACCACGATTCCGATCCTCTCGAACGTTCTGATCGAGGCGGCGGATGGGCGGATTGTCCTGACGGCGACCGATCTCGAGCTGGGAATCCGGTGTACCTGCCCGGCCGAGATCAAGAAGCCTGGTTCGGGCACGGTGCCCGCCAAGCGCCTGCTCGACTACGTGCGCTTGCTGCCCGACGCCGAGGTCAACGTCAAGTTTGGCGACAACCATTGGGTCAACCTCGTTTGCGGCCGATCCAGGAGCCGGATTGCGGGCATGTCGCGCGAGAGCTACCCAGAGCTGCCCGAGATGTCCGACGTCATCGCGGAGATCCCGGCAACGATGCTCGCCTCGATGATCAGCCAAACGATCTTCGCGATCTCGAATGAGGAGTCGCGGTTCACGTTGAATGGCGCGCTGATGGTCATGAAGCCCGACGCGTTGATCCTGGTGGCCACGGACGGCCACCGGCTGGCCCTGGTGGAGCGCCCGGTGAACTTCGGTCTCGGCACGTCCTACCGCGCCTTGCTGCCCCGGAAAGCGATGGCAGAGATTCAGAAACTCGCTGGAGATGCCGGTGCAGGTGCCAACCTGCAATTCTCCTCGACCGACAACCACCTGTTTTGCCAGATCGGCGGCCGCCTGCTGCTGAGCCGCAAGCTGACCGGGAACTTCCCCGACTATGAGCGTGTCCTGCCCCGCGAACAACCGAACCAGGTGGTCTTGCAGAAGGATGAATTCCGGGCCACCATCGAGCGCGTCGCGCAATTCTCCGACGAGCGGTCCCACGCGGTCCGGATGAAGATCTCTCCGGGCGAGATCAAGGTCTTTTCGTCGCTTTCCGACACTGGAGAGGGCGAGGACACCCTGGCTTCCGACTACGCCGGTCCCAGCGTTGAGATCGGGTTCAACGCGGTCTACATGCTCGACTTCCTCCGTGCCGCACCTGAGGAGCAGGTCGCCTTTCTGTTCAAGGACGGCGCCGCCGCTGGCGAAATGCGCCCCTACGGCGAGAACGTCGACTATAAATATCGTTACATCATCATGCCGATGCGGATCTGAGCGTTCGCAGGGGAGCTATGGCGGAAACCTACGATTCTTCAAGCATTAAGGTCCTCGAAGGCCTGGAGGCTGTCCGCCTTCGGCCAGCGATGTATATCGGCTCGACGCGCGAGCAGGGACTCCATCATCTCGTCTACGAGGTAGTTGACAATTCCGTCGACGAGTCCTTGGCGGGCTACTGCGACCGCATCGACGTGGCGATTCACATCGACAATTCCATCACGGTGGTCGACAACGGACGTGGAATTCCGGTCGACATGCACGAAGAGGGCGTTTCCGCGGCGGAAGTGGTGATGACCAAACTCCACGCCGGCGGCAAGTTCGACTCGAACACGTACAAGGTCTCCGGCGGGCTGCACGGCGTCGGCGTGAGCTGCGTCAACGCCCTTTCTGAGTGGCTGCACCTGGAGATCTGGCGCGACAAGGCCACCTGGGAACAGGATTACGAACGCGGAATGCCCAAGGCCCCGCTGTCCCGTACTGGCCGCGCCAGCAAGACCGGCACCAAGGTCACCTTCAAGCCGGATCCGGCGATCATGGAAGCGACCGAATTCGACTTCGACACGCTTTCTCACCGGCTCCGGCAGCTTGCGTTCCTGAACAAGGGCCTGACCATCACCCTGAACGATGAACGAACGGATCCGCCCAAGGCACACGAGTTCCACTACAAAGGTGGTATTTCGGAGTTTATTTCTCACCTGAACCGCGGGAAGCAGGTCCTGCACGACAAGCCAATCTACTTCGAGGGAAGCAAGGATCTGCCGAACGGCGGCACACTGACGATCGAGGTGGCGCTTCAGTACAACGACACGTACGGCGACCAAATCTTCTCTTTCGCTAATAATATCAACACGATAGACGGTGGCACCCACCTCTCCGGATTCCGCTCCGCACTGACCCGGACGATCAACCACTACGGAAATAAGGAAAACCTCTTCAAGGACTTCAAGGAAGGCCTTACGGGCGACGATGTCCGTGAAGGTTTGACCGCCGTGGTCAGTGTCAAGCTCCCGCAGCCTCAGTTCGAGGGGCAGATCAAGGGCAAGCTG
>VFZX01000086.1 GCA_016871015.1 Acidobacteriota bacterium
TCCGCTGACGCCGGAGCAAGTTTCCTGCGGCTGGGTGCCCAGAACGAATACCTCGAGCCTCGGCGGCTGTCCACAGCCTCCGCCGCCAGCGAGCTTTCCCGTTCCCGGATCGATCTCCACCTGGATCACCCCATCAGGCGCGGAAAATGCACCCGCACGTTTGTACGGACGCATCTTGTGAGCCCGTTTCATGAACTCGGTCCAGACCGGCAACGCCGACCAGGCGCCCTCGATGCCAAGCTCGCGGTAGTCGTCGTAGCCGATCCAGACGACGCAGATCAACTCCGTTGTCATTCCCGCGAACCATCCGTCGTGCGAAGTCCCGGTCTTCCCAGCGGCCGGCTGAGCGAATCCACGCGACCGGACACCAGCGCCGGTCCCTGTCCACAGGACTTCCTCCATCAGGTTGGTCGTGATGTAGGCCACGCGCGAATCAAGCACGCCCCGGCGGGCCGGAGTGTGCGAGTAGATCCGGCGCCCGTCCTGGTCGCGGATCAGCTTGATCCAGTACTGCTGCGTGTAGACGCCATGCCCCGGAAAGATCGTGTAGGCTCCGGCGATATCGAGGGGCGTGACGTCATAGGATCCGAGGGCCGCCGACGGAGTCGCCTGGACACTGGTGAGTCCCGCGCCGCGGGACACTTGGACGAGATGCCGGAAGCCCGCCTGTTCCGCGAAGCGCACCGCGGGCACATTCAGTGATTTGGCTAGGGCGGTCCGCATCGTAACGCGGCCGTAGAACTGGCCCTTGTAGTTGTTCGGTTCGTAGGCGCGGCCATTGGCATCCCAGAACGTGGTCGGCTCGTCCATAACGGTGCTCGCCGCCGTGGCCGGTTCGATGCTGCCGTTCGCCGACGCATTGAGAACGGCGGCGTAGACGAAAGGTTTGAAGATCGATCCCGCGGGGCGCTTGGCCAGGCTGCGGTTCAACTGGCTGGCTCCATAATCGCGGCCGCCGATCAACGCCTTGAGTTCGCCGGTTCGCGCATCGAGCGCCACCAGCGACGCCTGGACCTTTGGCCAACCCTTGGCGGGCGTCCGGCCCATCTTCAGGAGCCGGTCATCCACCTCCTTGAGCCCAATCCGCATCGCTTCCGCGGCGGCACGCTGCAGATTGAGGTCGAGCGATGTGTAGACCCGGTAGGAGTTCGCCTGGAAATCATGATCCTGGAACTGGCTCAGCAGGCGCTCATTCACCAGGTCGACAAAGTAAGGCGCTTCTTCCGACTCGCCGCCGCTCTGGCGGACCTTGACCGGGGCCGCAATCGCCTCCTCGTACTCTTTCGGCGTGATGAACTTGTTGTCCCGCATCATCATCAACACGATGTTGCGGCGCCGCTTGGCTTTGTCCGGATAGCGGAACGGATTGTAGTTGCTCGGCGACTGAACCAGGCCCGCGAGCAACGCGGCTTCGGGCAGCGTGAGACGGCGCATGTCCTTGCCGAGGTAGGCTTGAGCCGCCTCACCGAATCCGTGGATATTGAAACTGCCTACACGTCCGACATAGATCTGGTTGCAGTAGTGCTCGAAGATCTCCTTCTTGGTGAGCTTCCGCTCCAGATGCAAGGTGATCAGGATCTCCGGGATCTTGCGGCGCCAATTCCGCTCGTTGGTCAGCAGGATCATCCGGGCGAGCTGCATGGACAGCGTCGATGCACCCTGCTGATTCCGGCCCGACTTGATGTCGACCCAGGCGGCGCCGAGCACGCGGAACGGATCGAATCCAGCGTGCATAAAGAATCGCTTGTCCTCGGCGGCCAGCAGCGCGTTCTTCATCACCACGGGGATGTCGTCGAACCGCACGGGGCGGCGCTTCTCGCGGTTGCGGTCAAACAGGTTGGTGATCAGTTCCGGCTCGAGGTAGAACTGAGTTCTGTCCGTGTTGTCGCCAAGGGATATGATCTGCGCAACGTGCCCCCCGCCGAATTTGACGACATGGCCCTCGGGCTCGAAGTAGGAATCGACGCCGGGGAACACCTCAACACCGTCCGGCCGCACGCGATACGAGCCTAGCCGGTTGTTGCGCGACTCCGTGTATCCAGCGCGCTGCAGCGAAGCGATGATCTCATCGGCCGTCGTCTCATCACCGACGGACACCGTCTGCGGGGCGGCGTACAGCTTGGAGGTGTTCGAATAGGGTCCCCGGGCGAGC
The DNA here is from genome assembly GCA_016871015.1 of Acidobacteriota bacterium. Classification (GTDB taxonomy): domain Bacteria; phylum Acidobacteriota; class Terriglobia; order Bryobacterales; family Bryobacteraceae; genus SYLY01. The sequence continues at coordinate 2,153 of VFZX01000086.1, forward strand.
TTGTCCTCGACGATCGCCGCCCACTTGCTGTAGTGGTAGATGAAGATCCCGAGAGCCACCACGGACACAAAGACGAACACGCCCAGAATGGCCTTCACCGCCGTGTGTGACAGCAGCCTTCCGAGCCACTGAAAAAACGTCCCCCTCCTGGCGCCCGATTTCTTGGAAGAGGAGTTCTCGGATGAGGGGTCTTTGCGGCTCACGTCGGAGTCCAGTTCTCCTTTTATTGTCGCATGGAGCCGTACGGGGCTACAGCGCCACCGCGCTCACCGTCACGGCTCCGCTGAAGCATAACTCAACATCCCGCCCCGGGGTCCGCGGACGGTTGATGTAGCTCCCGTCGTAACGCCACAATCCGGAGTCCTCACGGAACCGTACATCGAGGGGCTGAATGTCGGGCAAACACTCTACCACGCGCGGATTGAAATCCCCAGGAACATGCGGAAGATTGACATTCCAGTAGCGTTCCGCCGCAGTCCCGCCGTCCAGCAAGCGTTCAAGCACCGGCGCGAAGATCGCCTCCGACTGCGCCCAGTCGAGTTGGAGTCCGCGCTGCACATATTGCGACACCGCAATCGCTGGAACACCCAGCAGGACCGCTTCGCGGGCAGCCGCACAGGTGCCGGAGGTGTAAAGGTCCGCGCCGAGATTGCCGCCGCGATTGATCCCCGACAACACGAAGCAGGCCTCCACGCCCAGTCCCCGAAGCGCGACCCGCACACAGTCCGCGGGCGAGCCGTCCAGGTGGTGCGAATCCTCGCCGGTCCGGGTGAGCTGCATCGGGCGGTCGGTATTAACCCGGTGTCCGCAATAGGACTGCGGCGACGCCGGTGCTACCACGATCACTTCGCCAAAGCGCCGCGCCGTGGAGACGAGCGCGGCCAGACCAGGTGCGTCCCATCCGTCGTCATTGGTGACCAGAAATCGCCGGCAAGCCATCTGCTCCTCTTATGATGGCACTGACGCGGTAAGCTGGTGAGTTCACCATGACAGGACAACAACTCCGCCGGGCCTTGAAATCCGGCAGCCGTGTCTACGGGACGTGCGTTCTCTCGACATCTCCGGTTTGGCCGGCCGCGGTGCGGTCGACAGGCGTGGACTTCGTTTTCATCGACACCGAGCATACACCGAACGATCGTGCGGTCGTCTCCTGGATGTGCCAGGTCTACCGCTCAATGGAGATCGCGCCGATGGTGCGGATTCCGTCGCCCGATCCGTTCGAGGCGTGCAAGATGGTCGACGGCGGCGCACAGGCGCTGCTGGCTCCCTACATCGAGTCGCCGGAGCAGGTCCGGCAACTGGTGGGCGCCGTGAAGTTGCGTCCGCTGAAGGGCGGGAGGCTGCAGCAGGCCCTCCGGGATCCGTCGTCGCTCGAGCCCGAGCTGGCCACCTACCTGGATGACCGCAACGCGGGCAATTCGCTTTTGATCAACATTGAGAGCGTCCCGGCGCTCGAAATCCTGGATCAGATCGTGTCTGTGCCGGGTGTGGACGCGGTACAGGTGGGTCCGCACGATCTGTCGTGCAGCCTGGGCGTGCCGGAACAATACCATCACCCGAAGTTTGAAACGGCGATCGAGCATATCATCACGACTTCGAGGCGGCACGGAGTGGGCGTCGGGATCCACGAGTTCTGGGACGACTTCGACCAGGCGGTGCGATGGGGGAAGATGGGCGCCAACCTGATCATGCACTCGGTGGATCAGGCGCTGTTCTCGCGGACCCTGCGGTCGAGGCTCGGGGCGTTCCGGACGGCGTTTGGAGAGGACCAGCAGGCGGGCGGCGCGGACTCGGTAGTATAGCCAGAAAGGCGCGGTACCTTCGGGCTATTGCCCGCCGCACCCGCTTTATCCATGCTTAGGGTAGCTAGCCGATCATGCCTGATCCTTTCCTCCCCGCCCCACTCATGCTCATCCGGACCTCCGCGGCGCACGATGCGCCGGATCCGGCGATCCTTGAAGCGCCAACGCGGCTGGTGCGGCGCACCGGCATGGAAGTGCGCGGCAATTGGATCATCGACCGCGACCTCGCCATCGTTCGCCGGCGGTTCTGGGGCAAGGTGACGCCCGGCAAGAACGAATCTTCCGAGTTGTAAACGGGGCGTTGCGTCCACGGGGTGCTAAAATGCCCCTTATGTTCAATGGCCTCGAGCACACCGCGATCGCCTCGCCAGACCCCAAGGCACTGGCCGAGTGGTATCGCGACAACCTGGAATTCCGGATCAACTTCGAGTACGACGGGAACTACTTCGTACGCGCCGCCAATGGCGCCATGCTTGAGATCATCCCGTCGGTCGGCGACCGCCAGCCCCAGGCGATGAAGGATCCTGGGATCCGGCACCTGGCCATTGAGGTCGATGACTTCGATGGCGCCCACGCGCACCTCCGCGCGAAGGGTCTCAAGTTCGTCGGTGATCCCTTCGAAGTGAAGGGCAACCGCCTGGTCTTCTTTGAGGACCGCGACGGAAACTACGTCCACTTGATCAAGCGCCCGGCCCCGCTTCCCTAGGTCCTGATTAAGGTCCGAGGGAAGTACACGTGCTCGACCGCACCTTCAAGGCATTTCAATACCCGCAGTTCCGCCTCATGTGGACGGGTGCGTGCGTGTCGAGCATCGGCACCTGGATGCAGGCGCTGGCGCAGAGCTGGCTCGTTCTGGAGATTTCCAACGACCCGTTCTACCTCGGCCTGGACTCCTTTCTTGGACAGATTCCGATCTTTCTGTTCTCCCTCGTCGGAGGCGTGATCGCCGACCGGTTCGACCGGCGCCGGGTTCTGGTCGGGTCGCAGTTGGTGCAAATGACCTGTGCGTTTCTTCTGGCCGCGCTGTTCGCGTCCAAGCTCGTTCAGGTTTGGCAGATCCTCGCTCTCTCGTTCTGCGTCGGTGTGGCGCAGGCCTTCGGTGGACCTGCGTACCAGGCGCTGGTTCCCACGCTGGTCAAAAGCGAGGACCTCCCCAACGCTATCGCCCTCAACTCGATCCAGTTCAATCTGGCGCGCATCATCGGACCCGTGCTCGGCGGACTGGCGCTCACCCAGCTCGGCGCGTCCTGGTGCTTTTCGCTCAATGGTGTGTCCTACATCGCCGTCATCATCACTTTGCTGTTGGTCCAGCCGGCATTCTTTCCGAAATCTTCTACCACGCCGATCCTCGAGAGCATGAAGCAGGGAATCTCCTTCGTCCGCGGAGAGGCATCAATGGTGTCGCTGATCGTCGTCGCGTTCCTGATGACGATGCTCGGGTTTCCGATGATCGTGTTCCTGCCGGTCTTCGCGCGGGACATCTTCCACATGGGCCCGGACGGATTGCGCAACATGATGGTTGTCTCGGGAGCAGGATCAATCCTCGGCGCTCTGCTGGTGGCCACCTTCCACCATGGGCGGAAGAAGGGACGCGCCGCCGTGCTCGGGCTGCTGGGACTCGGTTTTCTCGTGCTGGTGTTCTCGGCCAGCCGGATTCTGGCCGTCAGTCTCGTCACGCTGTTCCTGGGCGGCGCCGCGTTGATGACGGTGTTCGCGATGATCAGCTCGCTGGTGCAGCTCATCACGCCAGACGAAATGCGCGGACGTGTGATGAGTGTCTACAATGTAGCGTTCCGCGGCGGTATGCCGTTCGGAAGCCTCATCGCCGGCCGGCTCGTGACCGATCTCGGGGCTCCGCCGGTGATCGCCGCCAGTGGTGTCTTGTTGGCAATATTGGCAATCTATTTGCTCACGGTTCACCGTAAGATCTACGAGCTATGATAGGGGCCGCCGTCTTCTTCCTCGCCCTGAGCGCATCCGCGCCGGGAATCAACCGGACTCCCGCGGAGCAGGCGCTCGACGCGCAGGACCGCGCGAAGCTGGAGCAGATCGCCGCCCAAGCCGCGTCAGGCGCGGGACAGCGGTCCACCGACTCCGGCGCGCAATACGAGGCAGCGCTCGCCCAGTCGACGCTCGCGCAGTTGGCGATCGAGACCGGAGACAAGCGTCTGGGCCGGACCGCGGCTGAGGCCGGGATCCAGTTCGCGCGTAAGGCCATCGATCTCAAACCAGGCACAGCGGAGTACCACCGGATCCTCGGCACGCTCTGCGGCCAGGTGATCCCGGCCAACGTGCTCGCCGGACTCAAATGGGGGCGGTGCGCCGCGGACGAAGTGAAGAAGGCCGCGCAGCTCAATCCGAAATCGGCAAAGGTTTGGCTGAGCCAGGGTGTCGGCAATTATTACCTGCCGGCCAGCTTCGGCGGAGGCGTTGGAAAGGCGGTTGAGGACTTGCGCCGCGCCATCCAATTGGACCCCAAGCTGGCGGAGGCGCACTTGTGGCTGGGCGTCGCGTTGCGGAAGGCTGGAAAGAATCCGGAGGCCCGGCAGGCGCTGGAGAAGTCGCTCGCGCTCAATCCAAACCGGAAATGGGCCAAACAGCAACTGGAGAGGACTCCCGCCCAATGAACCGGATCACGGCTGCCGTCGCGGCTGCATTGGTGGCGCTCACAGTGGCCGGGTTCCTGTTCTTTCCAGGACACACCTACCTGCACTCCGACACCCAGGTCTATATCCCGATTCTCGAGCGCCTTTGGGACGGGTCCGTGTTCGGCAAAGACATGGTGGCACAGCGGCCACACGTCAGCTACAGCATCTACGACGAGACCGCGCTGCTGCTCCGGCGGATCACCGGTGCGGACGGTTTTCGCGGACCCCTGTACGCTCAACAGCTCCTGTTCCGTGCGCTCGGCCTGCTCGGGGTCTACCTGACCGGGCGTTCGCTCTGCTTTTCGATCCGGCTGGCGCTGCTGTTGGCCTCCGTCTACGGACTCGGCGGCACCATCGGAGGACCGAGCGTCCTGATCCACGAGTATGAGCCGATCCCACGTGGCTACGCCGGTGGACTTGTGGTGTTCGCCGTGGGCCTGATTTCATCCGGGCGGATGGGGTGGGGCGCCGCGGCTTTGGGACTCGCGATTCTCTACCATCCACCCACCACCTATCCGGCCGTATTGGTGCTTTTCGCCTGGGCTGCCTGGAAGCGGGACTTCCGCTGGCTATGGCCCGTGGCGGCGGCCGTCGCGGCCGCGTTGGTGCTGTCGAAGCTGCAATCGGGGGAAACTGAGCCCCAGCAGTTCTTCGGGACGATCGACGCCGAACTGGCCAAGCTCCAGCAGTTGCGCGGCCGGTATAATTGGCTGTCGCTTTGGGACGCCACCTGGATCCGGCACATCCAAATGATGGCCCTGGTGTGCGCCGCCGCGTTGTGGCGCCTGTGTCCGCCGCAGCCGTTGAGATGGATCTGGGCGGGCCTGCCGCTGGTTGGATTGCTCTCAATGCCCGCGGCCTACCTCCTGCTCGACATCGGAATGTGGCAGTTCATGCCCCAGTTCCAGCCGCTCCGCGCCGTTTTGTTCGTCACCTTGACCGCGGGACTGGCGTGCGCGGCCTGCGGGATTCGCGCCGGCATGAAGGGCCGGATGCTCGAATCCGCCGTGTGGTTCTATATTGCGTTCGCGATTCCCGCACAGTCCGACGTCCTGCAGTTGCTCTTGCCCGACTGGCGTGTGGCGGACATCCGGATGCGGGCCCTGGTGACCGCGTCACTCGCGGCGCTGGCAGCCCTGGCGTCCGCGTGGGAATCGTCGAGGCGGACCCCGGCGATCGCCTGCTGGGTTGCCGTGCTGGCCTTGCCGTTCTACTTGATTCCGGGTCCGGGGAAGGTCCGCAACTACCGCGACCAGGATCAACCCGAGAGCCGGGAGCTAGCCGCCTGGGCGCGCGCGAACACACCCAAGGACGCGGTGTTCCAGTTTCCGGACGCCGGCCAGGAGCTCTATCCGGGCTTCTTCCGCGCCTATTCGCTGCGCAGCCTCTACGTCGACTACAAGGGCGGGGGCCAAGTGAACCTCCTCCGCAGGTTCGCAATGGAATGGTGGGACCGCTGGCAAAAGGCGGCAGCCAAGGGCAAGGATCCAGCCTACTTCGGCGCGCTGGGCATTGACTACCTGGTATACAAGGCGGCGAGCGTGCCCAAGGATGCTCCAACCGTGTGGCGCAGCGTTTCTTACGCCGTACTGGCTACGAAAGGATATCCACCGGGCGGTGGGAATAGCTCCAAATAGCTTCAGCATGGCGGACCCCGCAGGTCTTCCCCCGGTACAGGGCGATCGCCTCTTTCGTATCCACTGAGCCGTCGCGTTTCGCCGGATCGTAGGGTTCATTGCGGACCACGGCCATCAGCCTTCCCAGCCACTCGGCGGACATCGGCCATTCCTTCGACACATCGACGAACGTGTTGGGCTCGAAGCCGATGGTGTGGCGCGGTCCGTTGTCGAAGGCATACATCGCGCGCGGAACCCGGTATCCGGGTTTCGCCAGGATCTGTCCGGCGTTCTTGAGCGCGATTTCGCAGAGCTGCGAGGCAACGCGATGATCGTCGTGGTGGTCCTGCGGCCATAGCAGCAGCGCGACGTCCGGCTTGATCTCGTAGGCCAGCTCGCACACCAGCTTCTTGTTCTCGCTGGTCACGTCAAACAGGTGCGACTCGAATCCGAGGAACCGCATTTCGGCGCCGTAGTGGTGCGCGAGATCCTTTGACGCCTTGACCAGCTCCGTATGCCGGCCCTGGACCGGCGGCCAATGGCTATAGTCGCCAATCAGCGACGCGATGACCACGCGCCAGCCCTTCTGGGCCGCCTGCAGCAGGATTCCGGGGACGCCGAACACGCAATCGTCGTAGTGGGCACCCATCGCCAGGAGTGTCTTCGCCATAAGGTCTATTGTCGGGCTTTTTCCGGCGGCGTTTTGGCCGTTCTTCCTATTGCCGGCTGGGCGGCTTGGTGACTCAATGGAAGAGGAGGCATCGCAATGGTGACGAGCGTGGACCTACGCCGCGAACCAAGGACACACTGCAACGGTGAAGTGCGCCTCATCTTGAATGACGGCGCCGGGCGCGAAATCGTTGGACAAATGATGGACGTGAGTTTCAGCGGCTTCCGTGTTAGCCATGGCGATCCGAAATTGGAGAAGGGGATGGAAGTCTGGTTCAGCCATCCGATCTTCAAGGGCAGGGCCAGGGTGGCCTGGACCCGGTGCGTCTACCAGCGGGTGGAGTCCGGTTTTTCGGTCCTGCGCGACGGGTAGACCCGCCTACGGGGTTTCCTTCAACCGCCGGATCCAGATGTTCCGGTACCGCACCGGATGGCCGTGGTCCTGAAGGCTTAACGGTTCCTCACGCTCATGCGCCCGGTAGGGAGCGTTCCTACGGTGCGCGGCGGGACCCAGGATCTCCCGCCGGTGATGCACGAGCACCCCGTTGTGGACCACCGTGATGTAGCCGGGTTTGACCAGTGTCTCGCCGTTGAACCGCGGAGCCTCGAAGAAAATGTCGTAGGAGTTCCAGTCACCCTTTCGCGCGGACGCGTTCACCATTGGCGGCCACTGTCCGTAGAGCGCCGCTGCCTGGCCATCGGCATAGGTGAGATTCTCCCACGATTCAAGCACCTGGATCTCATACCGGGACATCAGCTCCACGCCGCTGTTGCCGCCCCCTTGGCCCCGTCCATTCACGTGTTCGGGGATCATCCACTCCAGGTGCAACTGGCAATCGCCGTACTTGTCCTTGGTGACCAGATTCCACCGCATCCCGGCTGGCGATACGATCTCGACGTAGCCGTTCTCCACTTTCCAGTTCGGCGGCGCGATCTCTCCGGCGCGGCTCTTGATGATCCACTTGGAGAGATCCGTGCCATCAAACAAAACATCGGCGTCGGCAGGCGCGGGAATGCCCGCCAGTGGACGCCCGGGCGCGACCTTCACCGGACGGGCGCGCGCCGCGTCGTGTACACGCCACTGTTGGCCAGGAATCAGCGGCGTGTCGGTGTAGCCCTTCTGGTCGTCACTGGCTTGGGTGCCCTTTTTCTTGGGAGTCTGCGCCCACACCGCGCAAGAGAGGAGGAGGAGAATCGTGATTCGCATGGACGCTCACCGGCCAGCATGGATCGGTTCGGCGTAGACCAGCTCGCCAGTCAATCCATCGTAGTACTGAATTACTACGTGCGGCTTGGGAAACGCGACCCAGCGCGGAGTCCCTGGCGTCGCCGGGTTGTTGAACACATTGTTGACCTGCGCCACCGCGAAGTACGGCATCCGCCGCAGCGACAACGGCAGATCATCGCGCACGTAGGTCGACCAACGGATGTCCACCGGCCGCCCGCGCGAATCGAAACGTCCATTGGCTGGACGGCCGCCTTCACTCTTGGCCGGATGGTTCTGCGAGTTCAGCGGTCCCGAGCCGAACTCCCACACGCGATCCGTTATCTTGATAGCGAAGGAATTGTGCAGGTCGCCGGTCATGACCATCACTGGCTTGCCGAGGCCGTCCCAGAACCGGATCATGTCTTCGCGCTCTTCGAGGAACGCGGTCCAGGCGTCGTCCTTGCCCTTGATCTCTCCGCCCGCGGGCGAGGAGACGTGGGGGATCATCACGTTCACGGACGAGGCGAGGAAGAAGAAATCCGCGTCCGATGCCGCCATTGACCGCTTCAACCAATCACGCTGCGACCGCCCGAGCAGCGATACTCCGGGCTTCCCTGGATTGTTCGTGTCATGGAGGTCCCGCTGGCTGCGCGTGTCGAGCAGGTACACCTCGACGTTGCCAGCCTTGAAACTCCCGTAGGACAGCCGTCCGATCGAGAAAGCCGACTCGACCGTGGCGCGCGCCGCCGGCCGGATCTTCAATCGGTTCCTGTCGAGCACACTCACGATCTCGTACACGCCCGCGTTGGGGTCGCCCTCGGCATCGGCCATCCGTCCGGTATCGACGCCCGCGAACTGCCCGCCCCAGTGGACATGCAGGTTGTTGGCCTGTTTGAGATCGAGCCGGGTGAAGTCAGCGGCGGGGGCGGTGAGAACGTCAGATCCGGCCTCCAGGCGCGCCCGTCCGAAAAGGATGCCTTGAGAATTCGCCACTGGTTGCGAGCCGGTCAGATAATCGAACCAGGCCTGGACACCAATGTCGCGAAACACCGTGCGCCGGTTCCGGAATCCGGTTTCCGCCGTGGCGACGATATCGTTCAGGATTTCGTGGTCATCGGGCGTATAGTACGACGGAATGTAGCGGTGCCACAGCGCCAGATTCGCGCCCCGTTCGAGAAAATACTTGTAGTTTTCCCAAACGCCGGTGATCGCCGGTGCGATGGCGAGGATCGGCGGAAGCCGGCCCGCCGCCGTTCCGGTCTGCCGCTGCCACTCCTCGACCGTGAAGTCGCGCTTATCCTCATACAGCCAGTCACCGTTCATCACGGAAAACGCGAGCTTGTCGCGCCAGTCGCGCAACATCGTCCCGTACGCCGGCAGCCCAGGACCACTACCGCTGCCCGGCTTCTGATTCGCGCACGATCCAAACTGGAAACGGAAATTGAACAGCCCGCGGGGATTGGTTTCAGGATGCCGGTGGGCAGCAGCGGACGGCAATGTCCGCACGCTTCCGTCCGGACCCTCGTCGGTGGCTGTGATGGGCCGGTAGTAGTAACGCGTATCAGGCCGCAGGCCGGTGAGCGTGATCCAGCCGGTGTTGTCACGGCCGGGCGTGGTCGGGACTGGAGCGGACAACTGGTCAAGCCGGTCCGGCGTGGTGCCATACCGGACCCGGAACTCGGCGGCGCGGGTCGTCCGCGCCCATACGGCGACGCTTGATTCGGTGACGTGGCCCAGCATGGGGCCATGCGAGATCCGGGGTTGTTGAGCGCACAAGCTTCCAACAACCCAGAGGACAGCAAATTGACAACGTCGCATCTGAAGATTATGGCGGATCCGTGCTATCTCGCGGGCGGCGGGAAATTCGGGGTGACGGGCAATTGCGCGGGAGGTGCCTCGAACAAGTCGCGGCCAATCAGTAGCCGGACCAGCGGATTCACATCCGCCATCTGCCCCGTCCCCAGGAATTGCAGCGCCTCGGTGATCGCCGCGAGCGAGATCAATTGCGACGCCGGTGGACCCAGGGGGATCAGGTACGCATGCTGATCCCGCGGAATCTCAGGCGCCACCTGGCGCGCAATGTCCGCCCGGTATAGCGAAGTGAATTCGCGCATGTTCGCTGCGCGGATCAGGTTTGCCGTTGAGTTGTTCGGAACCGCGACATCGCCGTATCCGAACTGGAACAGCATCGGCCGCACATCAAGGCCTGGAAGCGTAGCGGTACGCAGGTGTGGCGCGTAGTTCTGCGCCTCGCGCGGCCCACCGAGCCAGTCCAGCCGCTCCACAGTGTCCTGCACCGCCACCAACCCGGGCCGCCGCACACGAACCGGCTCGTCACGGAACGGGATACCGGTCTCGACGCGCTGACGCGGGTCGACAACCGCTGGACGGCGGAGCACGCCGAGCCCAGCCTGGGCAAATAGATGGAAGTCGGCGCGGTCAGTCGTGAGCGACGTCTCGAGCAGACCGCCGGGCGCCACATTGAACACGGCGGACCGGACCGCCGGCTCCACCGCCGCCAACACCACCCCGTAGCCACCGCCCAGTGATTGCCCAATGTAGCTGATCGCATTTCCGTTCAAGTCGGCGCGCCCGTCTCCATCGAAGTCCATTCCCTCGCGGATCGCGTGGATCAATTGCATGTAGTCGACAACCGTCTGGCGCTGCGCATCCCCGGCGATGGGAAACACGTCTGGAACCAGATTGATGAAGCCCTCCGCGGATTCAATTCTGCCGTCCCGGTTCGTGTCCCTGCCCCGTCCGGGCGCGGCGATCGTGACCGCGCTCCCACTGGCCATGGCCAGCACGACCGACGACTGCGGACCAGCCCCATGCCCGACCGCCGTCATCGCCACGACCGCGAATCCGGCGCCAGCCCCAAGCGCCATCGCCGTGGGCATCCCGAACCGCGAATCCGTGATCCCGTGGCCAGCCAGCAGCACTGGATATCCGCCCGGCGGCGCCGGAGTGACGGGCATCCAGACGTGGAAAAAGATCTCCTCGGCCGCCGGCGGCGCGGCGACGGGCCCGGCCGTGGGCGTTTGTGGAATGCGGAGTGTGGCCGGGTCGATGAACTGCGGCGACCGGAAGCTGCCGAACGCCAGGGACCCGACGCCGGCCTGCTGGATCAGTCCGGGAGGAATCGGGAACGCCTGGTCGGCGAACGCGGCGGTTTCGCCCTGCCCGCTGACGTGCTGACGGTAGGTCACGCTCGTAACGTTGGCGACGCTCAACGCTGGGTTCGTCCGCCGGAACCCCGTGGGCGTCTCTTGCACGATCCGCCGCGCCTCCTCAAGAAACGCGGTGACGCTCAAGGTCGTGAACACACTCGCTCCCACGATCGTCCGCGATCCCACGCGGACCCGGCCGAGCGCCGCCGACAGCTTCCGGCAGTAGTCCGAGTCCGGACCACTCGTGCAAGCGGTGTACTCCGGGCTTGCCTCAACCGGATCGCCGTCAGCATCGCGCACGCCGTCGGTGACGATGAGCGCATACAGGCGCGTTCCCTCGAGCATCTCGTCCGGCTTCAGATACGCCGTGCGGCTGGCAGGATCCCAGATCAAGTAGTTAACCGGCGACAGTTTGCCAGGCTCATGGACCCGGTACCGCCCTGGAATCAACTGGTCGAGCCAGGCGACGAACACGTTGTCGCGCAACGACTCCGGATCGATCGCGCCGCTGAACCGGATCGACATCCGCGGCGTAGGGCTAAACCCATCCAGCTCATTGATCTGGGCGAGTTCCAGGCACTCGCTTGGCCGGGTCTGGCAGTCCCCGAGTGGCAGCGCTACGCGCAGTCCGCTGCGCTGGCGTGGGTCAGGAAACATCAGAGCGTCGGACGGAAACGGCCCGATCTCCGGATTCCCGGGATCAAACTCGACGCGAACACCTCGGGCGGAGAGCGCCACGCAACCGGACAGGATCAGGATTCCAAGCCGCATGTCCCATCATAACGGCACCCGGATTCACTGATCCTGGACCGGGGCATGCAACGGATCGCGCGAGGCCACCATCCAGTCGAACAGCAGCCCCTGCATCTCGCCGCGCCGGACAGGCGGTCAATGTTGGGCGTCTTGATCACCGGATTCCCATAGCAGCCGATGCAGCCGGCTCGCTGTTGATCGTGGGTGATCATCAGCACGTTTACAGGAGCCGCCGAATTGATCGAGCGTCGCCTACGGTCTGCGTCTGAGACTCACGACGTGCTGGCCCTTCGGCAGCGTGACCCGCCAGGAGCCGCCAACATCCACCGATTGAAGCTTTGCCGCGTGGCCGTCCACCTCCGCTGAGTCCGACATCGGTTGATCAAAGAAGGCGAAAGCGCGCGTGGCGGATTGATAGGCGATTTCCAATTGGTTTCCGGCTAGATGCAGGGATCGCAGTTCACCCGCGAAATCATGCATCCGCAGCGGCGGCGCGGCTGGAGCCCGCTCAATGGACCAGGCGCCAGGAGGCAGCCAGACGAACCCGCCGCTCTGATACGGCCACGGACTCCCGTTCACCAGCGCCGGACCATTCCAGGCCACTCCCGTCTGCCGGGGAGACTTGACGGCGGTCTTTTGTCCCGCAATCTCCAGTTGCTCGACCACGGCAGCCGATGCGGGTAACAGCGGCAGGTCGGGCGTCAGGATGGAACTCTCAAAGTAAAGCGCCACCCGGGGAAAGGCACCCGCGGCCATGTGGACCAACTGAAACAGCTCCGCGCCGGTCTGCTGCTTGGTCGGGTAGACGTCCTGGTAGCGGGACACGATATTGATGTCGATGCCGAGCTTTCCGGGCCGTGGCGTGATCGGCGCGTACTTGGCCGCGATCTCGGGATACCGGTCCGGACCCAGGTTCCACAACGTCGCCGGATCCTCAACCAGGAAGGTGAAATCATGGCGGTTGAGCAACGGCAGCAGCCGTGCGGCATCGGCGCCGATCAGGTCCCGCATCTTGGGATCGTAGCGGTCATCGACGTGCGTCAGCACCAGATCGAGATGCGGTTTGCGCCGCCGGATCCGCTCGATCTCGCCGATCCAGTGCTCCTGAAGCAGGCGCGCCGCCTCCGCGCGGTAGTCGAGGAACTGGCGCAGACCGGCCGGATCCGGCGGGCCCTGGAACAACCGGATCGGATCAAATCCGTGAAGCTGTTGGAAGTCGCGCCGGACATCCGGGTTCATTGGTGTGAACCGGGCGGCATTCGAATGCCCTTCGAGCGATTCGAAGTACAGCTCGGCTAGATTGATACCGTCCCAGTCGAAACGGTCCACCAGGCGCGCGAGCCCCTCCTGGACAGCTCGCGCGCAGTCCGGGTTGCGGAGGTTCATCAGGCGGCGCCAGTGCAGGTGCCCATCCTGGAGCAAAGCCGTCTGCTCACGCCACTCGGGGTGGTCCGACCAAAATTTTTCTGAAACGTGCGGGAACTCGATCCAGGCATAGATGAGCACGCCGCGCTTATGGCATGCCTCGATCAGGCGGCGCAGGTAATCGTCGCGGACATTGTCCGGCTCGAAGTAATGCCATGCGGCCACGTGCAGCGCCGCGATTCCTGCTTCGCGCCACCGCTCGGCGAAGTAGTCGGCATCGACACGAAGGCGGTAGGACGAATCGAAGAACGCCCACAGGTCCCGCGACGACACGCCCGGTTCGACGCCAAGCGTCGCCAGTGCCTGAGGCAAGTACGGGAACCGCTCGTAGCCGTTCGTGCCGGGCGGCACCGCGATCCAGAGCACCGACCCGAATCCATGCCGGAAGCCCGCCGCGACCGGGACTCCCCGCCAGCGCTCACGCGCGAACACCATCGAATCGCGCGGCAGCTTGTATGGAGCAATGTCGACGGCCCGCTCCCAAACGATACCGGCCTGGGGATTGTGCGTGTCCACAATCGAGCGCACGGGAACGGCGCGGGCGTCCTCCGGCGAAATGCCAAACGACCGGGCCAGTTGCGAGTCCCCTTCAAGGATCAGCACCGAGCCCTGTTGCACCAGATCGATCAACCGCTTCGGATCGGCGGGTGCAGCCCCTTCAGTCACCACAACCACACAGGCTCTCGACGTACAGGAGCTGGGGGAGGCGGGCTGCAGTCCCACCGAGGTGAGGATCCGCCCCCAGGCCGCCGGATCCTCGGAAGCGATCTGAAAATGGTGTATCGTTTGACGCCGGGCCGGCGGGTCCTGGCGCGGCGCGGCGCCGAGGGCCGAAACCAGCAGGGCGCAGCTAACGGCGGAACGCATACCACACCCCCGCACGCACGTCGGTGTAATTCGGACGCCTCGGATTGCCGGCGTTCACCAGGTGGGCTCCGCGCAGCAGGTCCACCGAGAAGGCGCGCCACCGGAGCCCCGGGCCGGTCTCCGCGGTGTTGGCCCAATACTGCCGCTGCGTGTCGAGCGTGAAGTTGAGATTCCAGTACGCCTTGAAGCCCTCGCCCAGCGACATCCCGAACTTGTTCTGCGTATACAGCAAGAGCGTGTTGCCAAAGCGCGACACCCAGATCAGGTCGTCGTGGTGGTCAAAGTACTTGGCGCCACCCTTGGCAAAGCTGTAGGAGATCCCGGCCCGGTAATCCGGTGTCATCCGCGAAGTCTGGTCCGCGCGCCGCAGATAGCTGACCGAAACGCCGGCTTCCGCCCACGCGAATGCTCCGTGATAGTTACGTGTCGCGACGCCCACCGCCGGAATCAGCGCCGTCTCGGTCAAGTACTGCGGATACGGGTCGCGGATCGAGCCGCGCAGGTCTCCAATGAACCGCAGCGACATGTACGGCCGGAACGGAAGCGAAGGCAGATTGAACTCCACCTTCCCTTGCGCGTAGGAGAACGCGTCCTGCCAGCGTGACGAATAGAACGGAAACGCCCAGAATGAGGCCTGAACCCGCGCGAACCGGGGGCGCAGATTGTGATACGCCCGGTTGGCTTCGCGCGCGATTCGCTCGTCAGGCGCCTTCCGCGCCAGCGAGAACCACTGCAGCGCTTCCTTGTCGTTCTGGCGCAGATTCTCGGTCTGTCCCAGCCGCAGGATCACGCCGAAGTCCATCGGATCGTGCTCATGGGCAATCGTGAGGTACTTCATGGCGTCGTTGAGGTAGCCTGCCTCATACGACTTTTCCGCCATCCGGCGCGCTTCCTCGATCAGGTTCCGGCGCGGCGTATCGGGACGGCGGCGCAACTGCTTGGGCAGCTCCAGCGCCGCCCGGACCCGGTCAGTCAGCTCATCGCCCGCGTCGGCGTCGAGCACCCTCTGCAGCAGGGGCAGCGCGGCGGAGCGGTCCCGCCGCGCCAGTTTCAGGAATCCGAGCTGGGCGTGCGAGAGCAGGTCCTCCGGCTGCTCTCGAACGATCCTGTCAAACTCGATTTCCGCCTCCTGGCGCTGGCCCATCTCAAGCAACAGATATGCGAGTTCCCGCCGCAAGTTCACGTTGCCAGGATCGAGCTCCAGCGCCAGCCTGAACTCGTAGACATAGGGATAGCGGCTGGGCAGCAACGCCCGGGCCGATTCGGCAGTCCTCGGCTGGGCGCCACGCGAAGCCGCAAGGAGCGAAGCCATGGAGCGCCCGGCTTGGCCTAACTGCTGATGGCAGCGGCCAAGATCGAGAAGAACCGAGCGCTCCGACGGTTTGAGGCGCCAGGCGTGGCTGAGGTGTTCCAACGCCAGCGCCCACTCCTCACGCTGCGTCGCAAGCAGCGCAAGCTCGTGATGCGCACTGTAGTTGTCCGGGGTCCGCGAGAGCGCATCTCTCCACCTCGCGATCCCTTCGGCGAGCGGACGGTCGACATTCTGAAACGCCTGCTCCGCGGCCATGCGCGACGCCTTGTCGCCGCTCTTGCGGACACGGTCAAACATCCGCCGGGCCTCCACCTGCTGTCCGGTCTCGTAGGCGAGAAACGCGAACTCGAGCGCTGCGTTGAAATCAGCGGGATCCCGCCGCGTCACTTCGAGGAAGTGGTCCCGTGCCGCCGCCGTCTCGCCGGCCTTGAGGAGTGTGTAGGCGAGGTCCTTGCGGACATCATTCCGTTGCGGTGACACCACCAGGCCGGACCGGAACAAGCTCACCGCCGTGTCATAATCGCGGCTGCGAAGCGCGGCATATGCCTGGTCCAACGTAGCGTACGCCGGATCCGCGGCTGGAACGATCGCAGGCAAGGCGAAAGCAAGAGCGAAGAACATTTCTCTCCCCGTATAAGTAGTGTGTTGACGGGGTCAAAAATCTCACCTGTCTTCGAAGTCTATTTTGCGGGTGAGGGCTATCGGCCAGGGAGATCCAGCCGGAATACTCCTCCACCCTCAGTGCCTGCATACAGCGACCGGCCGTTGCGCGTATCAAACAACAGCGCCGTGACCGTGCGGCGGGCGATCCCTACGCCCAGGGCGGACCAGGATGCACCTCCGTTGCTCGTTGCATAGACCCCGCGCTCGGCGGTGCCGGCAAAGAGAGCGTCCGGGTTGGCCGGATCGATCGCCAGCGAAAGAATCTGTGCGCCTTCAATCCCGCCGGTCACGCCGGTCCAGGTGAGCCCGCCGTCGATGGACTTCAGCACCCCGGGTCCCACCGCACCGGCGTAGACCAGCGAGGGATTCCGCGGATGCACCGCCAGGGCGAGGCATGCGAACTCTGTTGCCGACGCCGCATTGTTGACCGTCCAGTTCGCGCCGCCATCATTCGAACGGGCCAAGCCCCGCGTGAGCGAGCCGGCGAGAATCTCGTTGCCCGCTCCGAACACAATGGCGCGGCCCGCGAGATCGGCGCCTTCAAGCGAGGACCGCCACGAGCGTCCGGAATCGGAGCTCAGCCAGAGGCGGCCGTCCTTACCAACGGCGATCACGATCTGCCCGCGCGGGTCAACCGCAACGGCTGTCATTTCGGTGCGAGGCAGCCCTCCCGCCACCGCCGCCCAACGCCCGCCGCTATCCTCGGTGACGAAGAGTCCGCTGGACGTCGCCGCGTACAGCTTGCCGGGCCGTGACGGATCGGCGGCCAACCCCACCACGCCGGACGCCAGGTCGCGATTGGCCGGCTGCCAGTTGCGCCCATCCGTGGTCCGGAAAACGCCGTTGCCGTGAGCGGCCAGAAGCGCGGCGGGCGAGGACATGTCGAGCGCCAGTGAATGAATCTCCCCGGTGGGCAAGTTTCCAGCGAATGAGATCCAGCGGCCGGTTTCGTCCACCTGGTAGACGCCATTCGCCCGGGTGCCAGCGTACAGCACTCCCCGGGGCGAGGAGATGAGGACCCGCACGTCCTCCAGGTCGGAAACCCGCTCCCAATCGCGCCCCTGATTCCGGCTCCGGAAGACACCGGACTTGTCGAGCGCGGCATAGACGGTGCCGTCACGGGGATCGACGGTGATCGCTTCCACCGATTGTGGCGGCAGGCCTTGATTGGCGATGGTCCAGCCGCGGCCACCGTCGAGGCTGCGGTCCAAACGCCCGGCGAGTCCGCCGGTGTAGATGATGCCCCGGTCGCGCGGATCCACGGCCGCTGCGGTAACCGTTGCGATGCGCTGCGTGACCTGGGTCCAGGTGCGGCCCCGGTCCGTGCTGCGGCTGATTCCGATGCTGGTCCCGGCATAGACCGTATTCGGGTCGACCGGGTGCGCCTTGATGTCGAAGATATTGCGGTCGCGGAGCCCGGCGCTGGACCAGTTCGCGCCACCGTCGTCGGACCGGAACAGGCCGCCGAGCAAGGCTCCGGCGTACAGTGTCGATCCGGTGGCGTCGCCTCCCAGCCCGCGCACGAACAAAGAGAGTCCATTTTCGGCGCGGGACCACGTCGCGCCGCCGTCGGTTGAGCGGAAGATCCCGTCGGTGGTGGTGCCCGCCAGGATCAGCCGCGGCTCGTTCAAGGCGGACGTGAGGACGGTCACGCCCTGCGACGGTAAAACAGGGGCCTTCTGCCACGCATCGCCTCCAGCGCCGGTCCGGTACACTCCCTGGTCGAACACCGCGGCTAGCACTTGATCTCCGGCCTTGATCACTCCCGTCACCGGACCCTGCCCCAGACCCGTTCCGAACTCCCTCCAGGACTCGCCCCGGTCGGTGCTCCGCGCCACCTTTCCGAGTCCGCCAGCGTAGAACGTGCCGGGCTCCAGAATGTCGGCAAACATCGAAAACGCCGGCCCCGTGTACCCGGCCAACTTGGACCAGTTCGCGCCCGCGTCGGTGCTCTTGTAGACTCCATCGAACGTGGCGAGGAGAAGCACGTTCGGCTCGCGTGGATCGGCATCCATCGCGTAGGCTTGGGCTCCCGCGCGCTGGAATAGCAGGCGCCATTGGCTTTTCCCGGCGTCGAGCACGTACAATGCTCCCGCCGAGGTGATGAGGTAGGTCTCGTGGAAGGGAATCACGCGGATCCAGGTGATGCCGTCGGTGGGCAACCCCTTGTTCATCAGAGCGAACGCTTGTCCTCCGTCGCTTGAGTAGAGGAGCTTGCCATTTTCGCCGCCAAGGAACACCCGTAGCGGATTCACAATGTCGATCGCCGAGCTGAACGTGATCCCGAGGGTTTGATAGATTCCCCAGTCCTGTCCACTGTTCCGGCTGATGTAGGGTCCAGCGGCGGTCGCGGCGAACGCCGTGAGTCCCTCGGCCGTTATTGATAAGCCGGTAATGTTCGGGGGCACGATGCCGGAGGAAGCCCGGGACCATGTCGTCCCGCCATCGCCGCTCTTCCAGACGCCGGCACGCTCGGTGCCCGCGTAAATCGACCCGTCCGGATGCCGGAAAAGCGAAAAGACACCTTCGGCAAAGCCTGTAGGGCGCTGCCAGTTTGCACCGCCGGAGGAAAGGAACACGCCGTTGTCCGAGCCCGCCACGACACTGTCGGAGCCAGACCCGGCGCCCAGTGCGCCGACGAACAGGTTCTGCAGCCCGGTGTTGCGGAGCTCGTAGGTCTGGCCGTTGTCTTGCGAGACCCGCAGACCAGCGCCATATAGATCGCCCACCAGGACCAGGCCCTCGGCGAAACGCACGAAACGGGCGGCCTGCAGGATGTCGAACTTCCATCCAGGGATGTCCTCGCGCCGCACCCATACCCCGGACGCGGTCGAGATGTAGATAATGCCGGCGTTGGACTCGGGCCGGATGCTGACCCCCTGATGGATGAGCGCGGGCGGCAAGTCATCGTTGATGCTCGCCCACCGCTCCCCGCCCGGGGCAAGCCGCAGCACGGTGTCCGGCGTCACCGCGTAGAGAAGGCTCGATACGGGACTGAAGCTCAGTCCAACGATCACCGCATTCTCCGCTCCTGTCGAAAACGGAACCCACGTCCGGCCTCCATCCGTGCTGCGGAATACTCCGTGCGATCCGCCCTGAAAGACTTCGCCGCGCCGCGTCGGATGGAAAACGATGGCGCGTGTGCCGTCTCCACTGCCTTCGACGGAAGCGATCTTCCAGCTTGCACCAGCGTCTGAGGAAAAGAAAACGCCATCCGGGGTCGCCGCCAGCACGTTGTCGCTGTCTTGCGGGTCGGCGGCGATCTGCAAGACGCTTCGTGACTCCAGACCTTCGGAGATCCGGGTCCAGGTGGCGCCGGCGTCGTCGGTGCGGTAGGCTCCGCTCTGGAACGTGCCCACGTAGATCCGGCCTCGCAATCGCGGATCCGGCGCGACGGAGAACACTGATTGACTGTCGAAGGGCGCACTGATGTGCGTCCACTGCCCGCCGAGGTTCTGCGTGCGATAGAGTCCGCCGAAGTATGTGCCCGCCCAGAGTGTCTGGCGGTCAAACGGGTCCAGGGCCAGATCGAACAGCGTCGCGGCTTGCGGTCCAACCGGAATCCAGGTTTGCGCCGCTGCGGATACGGCGCCGGCCAGCAGGACAATCGCTCGCATCACCTACCGGACCTGGCTCAAGTCGAGCAGATACCCGCGCTTGCCTACATTGACGGCGTGCGTCGGCCCCAGTTTGACTTCGGCTCCCCATGCTTCATGGACGTGGCCGCAGAAGAAGTACGCCGGCTGCTCGGCGCTGAGGAAACGTCCGATCGCCTCCGATCCATAATGCCGACCCGGACCCGCGCGGTCAAGCTCGGTGTTCTTGGGCGGGCAGTGGCAGATCATCACCAGCGGATTCTTTCCACGGAACGGCTCGAGCTTGGCCTCGAACTGCTCTTCGGTGTATTCGCCCGGGGTGTCGAACGGAGTGGGCGATGAGCAGCCGAGCCCGGCGATGTGGACACCCGCCGCTTCGATTGCGTTCCCGTGGAAGTCGCGGAATCCGTAGCGCTGGCAGAAAGCCCAGATGACATCGGGCGATTCATGGTTGCCGGGCAGCACGTAAACGCGGTCCTTCTTGGGCGCCATCACGGGTGCGACCTTGTCCAGGCCGCGGCTCCAGTTCACCAGGTCGCCAGCGGCGAAATAGAGGTCCGCCTCGATTTCCATGAGCCGGGCGAGGGCGGGAAGATCGCCGTGGATGTCGGAGAAGACGAGGATTTTCATGGCTTGTACTGCATGGCAACGAACCGGTCCCAGGTGGCAAGGGATGGCTTGGGGCGGCCGTCTTCGGTGGCAAGTCCCGTGAATGACCAGGCGCGCGCGATGTCGTCGGTCCCGTGATTATCGCCGAAATCGATCGGAACGAAATTGATCACGAACAGGAATTTCTTCGCGGCGGCGAGGTTCAGCAGGTTGCCCAAAAAGCTATCCTGGCTGCGTTCGTTGCCGGTAATGAGGACTCCGCCGAGAGTCAGGTCGCGAGTGGTCATGCCGGTCTGGTCGATGGCGACCGGCTTGTTGAATCCGGCGGCGAAGTTGATGGCGGGATCGAAGTAATCAGCGCCGGCAACCAGATCCTTCACCAGGTATGGATAGCTGCTCACTGCGAGCGCGTCGGTCATCTCCATCAGCGGACGCAGCTCCCGCAGCTCAGCGCCCGACCGGGCTAACTCGGCCGATTCCGCATGTGCCCCAATGAAGTGCTCGTACTGGATCGAGAACAGGATCGTCAGCCGCGGGAACTCGCGCTTCAGGCTGGTGTAGAGGAACCGGTGCAGGTCCAGGTAGGTCTGCCAGTGCTGGGGAGCCCGCGCGAGCAGGATGTTCGACTCTACGCCCAGAGAGAAATAGACCGGCTCGAAGTATCCGATCATCTCCCGCATGTGGTTGAGCAGCGCCTCTTTGACCAGCCGGTGGTCAAAGTCGTAGGTGTTCCACGGATAGGGCAGCGGCATGTTTGCGGTCTCGGCCCACAGCGGCTGGATCCCGTCGAACGCGAGCGACAGAGGAGCCACGGCCAGGTACCGCGCGTGCCGCGGCATGTTCAGTTCCATCAGCGCGCGGTGGAACCGGATGAATTCGACGAACGTGCGCGGATACGCGCGCATCCCCCGGCCGCTCAGCGCCTCCTCCCAGGGGACGCCATCTTGCAAAAAGAGTCCGGAAACGTCGGAATGTGACGGGATGAAGCGGTAGGTCTGGAGGAATCCCTCCGTGTCCAGGCGTACGGGGAAGGGTGTGAATCCGATGCGGAACGGCCGCTCGGGAGTCTGGGAGTGAGCGGCTGCCGCGAGCCCTGCCGCCAAAAAACTGCGCCGGTCGATCATGGCCGTACCACCAGGGTGAAGTCCGAACCGTCACCCTCCAGTTTCCCGCGAATCTGCCGGGTGCGGGAGTCGAAGGTCCAGCCGGCGGCCGGGCGTCCGTTGAGCGTGATGGCCCGGGGCTGTTCCTGGATCCGGTGGACGGTGACTGACCAGGTCCGGCGCGGCGGCGTCATTCCACCGGATCGGCGCGCGGCGAGCGTGATCCCGGCAAGCCCGTGGGTGAGGGTGAACTGGGTGCGCGCGAACGTGCCCCGCGTGTAGTCCATGCTCAGGCCGTCGTCGTCGTAGAGGCTGAACGCGGTATCGGCGCCGGGATAGACGTCGAGGTCGAATTCGGATGCCTGCTCCCGCGTGTGCTGGATCACGGGGCCGCGAGGGATGATCGAGCCTTCCCGGATGAACACCGGAATCCGGTCGAGCGGGGCGGCGGCGCGGATCCCCTGTTGTCCGCGGTGCCAGGTGGAGGATGCCGGATCGTACCACCAGCCCGGTGGCAGGCGGACGGTCCGCTCGCGCATATCGGGCTCGGCGATGGGCGCGGCCAGGATGTAGGGTCCGGTCATGAAGTCCAGGTTCTGCTGGAACAGCGCGTCGTCGGAGGGAAAGTAGAAGGACGGGGGCGCGAGGAACGGATCTCCGGTCCG
>VFZX01000087.1 GCA_016871015.1 Acidobacteriota bacterium
GGTGTAAGGTGAAGATCGAGCCGCACCCGCCCTTGATAAGTGTCAAGCAAGAATCCAGGCTAAAGTGTCAAGGATGTGTCCGGTCGCGCAGGGAAAGTGGACGGCGACAACGTGTCGTTCAAGATCAAGCGGGAGTTCAACGGCAACGCGTTCGTCATGAACTACGCGGGCATGGTGGCCGGCGATGAGCTGAAGCTCAAGATGACGGTTGAAGGGCGCGACATGCCGGCGCGCGAGATGACCCTCAAGCGGGCGAAGTAAGCCTCGGCTGGAGCCAACACATGTGGGCCTGTCCCGTCTGCGGGCGCAAGTTCCGCAACACCAGCCAGGCCCATTCCTGTTTTCGGAGCAACCCGGAGGACTTTTTCAAGGGAAAGCCGCCGCAACTGCTGGCCGCCTACCGGAAACTGGCGGCGGAAGTGGCCAAGTTAGGCGAGGTGCGCGTGGACGGGGTCAAGAACGGGATCATGATCAAGGCGCGGACTACGTTCCTGGCGGTCAAGGCAAAGAAGGACCGCATCGATCTCGAGTTCCTGCTTGAGACGGCGCATGGCGATCCGCCGGTCTACAAGACGGTGCAAGCGTGGAAAAGCCGCGTGGCTCATTTCGCGGCGGTGGAGAGTCCCGAGGACATCACGCCAGTATTGATTGCCTTGCTGCGGCGTGCGTATACTCTGAGCGCCGGGTAGGACCGGGGCGCTATCATGCGAACAATGGGCCTCTTCCACGTGGGTTGCCGGGTCCTCAATCCGGCGAACTCGAAATCGGTCGTGGTGCGGCGCCTGATGGTAGACACCGGCGCCGAGTCGACGTGGATCAGCGCGGCAGTATTGGAGTCGATCGGGATCGAGCGGCGCAAGAAGGATCTTCAATTTCAGTTGGCGAACGGCCAAATCGTCACACGGTCCGTTGGTTACGCCGTACTCAAGGTGGACAAGGCGGAGACCGTGGATGAAGTTGTTTTCGCTGAATCGGGCGATCTCCAGTTGCTCGGCGCCAGGGCTCTCGAAGGACTGAATGTGGCAGTGGATGCCCGCCGGAAGAGGCTGATCGCAGCCGGCCCGATCATCAGCGCGGCTGCCGTGCCGCCGCGATTCGGGCGCTTGGTACAGGTCGCTTCCGCCAAGCCTGGCGGCAAGGGCGGGACGAAGAGACTCAAGCGGGCGCAGCCAGCCGTGAAGGGTCCTCGATAGGGCCTACAACTTGCTGTTTCAGGCCAGCGTCAAAGCGATGCTGGAAGTGGAGGCGGGGTATAAGCATCTCGGCGAACACATCGGATTCCTCCGTTCTGCACACTCGGGGAGAATCTCTCGCTGCATCCGCACGTGCATGCGTGGTTCCCGCGGGCGGATTCTCGCTCGACCGCCTATCTTCGCGGGCGTTGTTTCTCAGAGACCGAACGAATGATCAACTTGCCGCCACCCGATTTGGGGAATGGTGAATCTGCTTGGGCAGATGCGGCAGCGAGAAGGCCCTCGACTTCGGGCGTTGTGAGCATCGCCGCTCCGTTAAGCCGCACAAACCGGTTCTGCCTTCCCGCGCCCTGGAGAATTCTGTGCGGGTCTGGAAGTGTTGACCCGTGATAGAAGCTCAGCCCGATCCCTTTCGAATTTGCCGCCAGCGACGCGACACAGCAGGATGGGCGTTCGGTCGTGCAATATCCGATCACCAAGAAGTTGTAGTTGTCGTAAACAAGCTCGTTCGCTGTTGGGAAACGCTTCCGCATCGCTGCTCTGCACTCGCGAATCAGCTTTGCCATCGACGGATTAAACTTCGCGACAAATCCAGCGAGTTGCTTCGTCGCAGTATCGGGCATGCGTTGCACAAGCGTGTCATCCAGGCACTACCGCGCGAAACGGCGGAAGAAGCTCGACTCGTTCCATGCCGGCCGGACCGGTGACTCGGCAACCTCCAGCGCGAACTCTTCAATAATCCGGTTGAACAGCACGGCGGCGCCCTTGTCCACGGGTTGTGCGAGGTCATCGCCCGGCGCATGGTAGCGTTTGCTGGTCCACTCGCGCTGGAGCTTCTCCTCGGGGGATCCCTTCGTATACCCGAATTTCACCGCAAAGGCCGGAACGCCCTTCAGGATGAAGCTGTACTGGTCGCTGCGAATGAACCGGTTGCGCTGGGGCTCGGAGTCGGGCTGCAGCGCGATTCCGTGTTTCGCGGCCACGCGCTCGAGCGGGGCGCGCAGCGTCGATTCTTCCAGTCCCAGCACCATCAGGTGCCGCAGCGGGTGGATCGGGAGGTACATGTCGAAGTTGATGTTTGCCGCGATCTGCGAGGCAGGCACCGGCGGGTTCGCGGCGAAGTAACGGGAACCGAGGAGCCCCTTCTCCTCCGCCGTGACCGCGGCGAACAGAATCGAGCGGCGCGGCTCGACCCGGCGGGCCGTGATCGCGCGCGCAACCTCGATCATCGTGGCGATGCCGGAGGCGTTGTCCATCGCGCCATTGTAGATGCGGTCGCCGTTGATTGCGCCGCCGACGCCGATATGGTCGAGATGCGCGGACAGCACCACGGCTTCATCGCCTGATCCGCGGATCATGCCGCAAACGTTCGGTGACGAGACTTCCGACTCCTGCACGGAAGCCAGGGCCGAGACGCGGAACGGCAATGCGAAACGGGGGAGGCGCTCACCCTTGTCCATCAAGGCCAGCATTTGCTTGAAGCTCTGTCCCGTACCTTCGAACACGATCTCTGACTCCGCCGGATTGAGAGATACACTGAAGTGCAATCCTTGAAGCCCGGCGGCGCCGCTTCCACCGATCAGCATCGACGGAGCCAGGCGCGAGAGGACCGAGCGGTCCCAGGGAACGTCAGCCGCGGCCGGATTCGTGAGCGCGATCGATCCCACCGCACCGGCGGCCCTCATCGCTGCGGCACGCTCGGCGCTCGAGCTGGCGTGCGCCCGGACCACGGATGGCAGTGACGCTGGCGAACCCGAGACGTACACCGCCACTTTGCCGCGGAGATCGAGTCCCGTGTAGTCATCGTAGCCGGCATCCGGGACCGCCAATCCGTATCCGACGAACACGGCGCCCGCGTTGTCCACCGGTTGCGGCGATGGTCCGGTGAGGCGCAACGTGAAGATCGCGGTCTTGCCGAGTTCGAGTGGCCCGCTCGAAAGCCGGATATACGAGCGCTCCTCCGACAGGGTCCGCTGCACAAGCGGAACTGGCTGCAGGTAGCGGTTGTCGAAGCATGGCTCCAGACTGGCTTTCTTGAACTCGTTTGATACGTATCGAACGGCTTTCAAGTAGCCCTTGCCCGCCGCTTCGCGCCCTTCGAGCGAGTCACTCGCAAGGTAGGAGACGTGCTTCCACCACCGGACCTCGGGCGAATCAGCGGCCACCAGCAACAGGGGACCCAGCACCAGGAGTCCAGCGCGCCTCAACTGGAGTTCCGCTTCGCCGCCTTGTAGGCCTGGCGGATGTTCATCATCTGGCGCGCGTGATTTTCGGCGTGCTCCGCCCCGTGCCGGATCAGCCATCCGAGCGTCACTGGACCGCGCTCGGTGTGCACACCCGGCCGGCTGAAGGCGGACTCCGGAAGGTCCTTCACCAATCCGTGGTTTTCGGCGCGGACGCGGCGGAACGATTCAACCGCTTGGGAGATCTTGCGCGTCTTGTGGTCCAGCCCCTCGGCCCACAGGTCTTCGGGATAGCCCATCAGCGTGGGATTGTCCTCGGTAAGCAACTGCCGGATGCGGATCGCGCAGGCGAGCTCGAAGTCGGCGAGGTGGCAGGCGACCTGGCGGACGCTCCACTTGCCGGGTCCGGGGGTGAAGTCGAGTTCCTGGTTGGAAGCACCGGTGGTGGCCACCGCAACCACCTCGGCCGCGCGGCGGAACCGCTCCAGTAAGTCCGTGATTTCAGACATTGGCGAAAAACCATTATAATTGGGCTAGCCAGTTCCGATGCGGTTTGGCGCGACACATGATCCGGATTGTCCTTGCGGTGCTCATGATCGACCTGGTCCTGATGGGCCAGCAGAAGGCGGCGGAACGGCCCATCCGCAAGCCGGCGAGAGGCGTCCGCGGCGCGGTCACCGGGGGCACGGACTACGCTACTGAAGCTGGGATGCGGATGTTCCACCTGGGCGGGAATGCAGTGGATGCGGGCGTGGCGGCGACATTCGCTGGCGCGGTGACCGAGTTCTCGCACTACGGATTCGGGGGCGAGGCGCCAATCCTGATCCGCACGCGCGAGGGCAAGGTGTTCGCGATCGCTGGCGTCGGCACGATGCCCAAGGCGGCGAACGCGGAATTCTTCCGGCAGCGCAAGCTGCGGCCGGGCGAGGTCTTCATCATGGAGCCGAACGGGCTCAAGGGCATGGTTCCGGCCGGGGGCGTGATGCCCGCCCTGGTGCCGGGGATGCCCGAGGCGGCGCTCGTCGCGCTGCGCGAATTCGGCACCAAAACCGTGGCCGAGGTGATCCAGCCGGCGATCGACCTGGCCGACGGCATGGCGCTCGACGATCAGCGTACGAGCAGCATCTACCGTTCGAAGCAGTTCTTCGATCTGTGGCCAACATCGAAGGCGGTATTCCTGCCTGGTCCGCGGATGCCGGTCCCGGGAGATGTGTTCCGGCAGCCGGATCTGGCGCGTACGCTGCGGTCGATGGTGGGCGCGGAACAACGCGCGCGGGCGGCGGGACTTTCCCGGCACCAGGCGATCGATTCGGTCCGCGACTACTTTTATCGCGGAGACGTGGCGCGGCGCATCGACGCGTTCATCCGCCAGCACAACGGGCTGCTCCACTACGAGGACATGGCCGCGTTCCGGCTTCAGCCGGAAGAAGCCGCGTCGACCACGTATCGCGGATACACCGTGTACAAGCCGGGGTTCTGGAGCCAGGGTCCGGTGCTGCTGCAGGCGTTGAACATGCTGGAGCAGACCGAAGTGCGCTTCCTCAAGCACAACTCCGCGGAGTACCTGCACCAGCTTGTCGAAACCCTCAAGCTTGCCTACGCCGATCGCGACACCTACTACGGCGATCCGAAGTTCGCACAGGTTCCGGCCGAGCGGTTGCTTTCGAAGGCGTACGCGGCGCAGCGCCGGGCCGAGATCAGTCCGCGCGGATCGAACGAATTCCGCCCTGGCCGCCCGGAGGGCACCGTGGGGATCCATCCGTCGGAATCGGTGATGGTCCGCATCCGGATCGACGACGCGCTCATGGCGATGGACACCACGACGATCAACGCAATGGACAAGGACGGAGTCATGTTTGCCGCGACGCCGTCGGGAGCGTGGCTGCCCTCCGTGATCGCGGGCGACACCGGTATTCCACTGACGCAACGCGCGCAGACGTTCCTGCTCATCGACGGACATCCGAATGAGCTGGCCGGAGGCAAGCGCCCGAGAATCACCCTGAGTCCCACTCTGGTGACCCGGGATGGCAAGCCCTACGTCGCGATTTCGACGCCGGGCGGCGATAACCAGGATCAGGCGATTCTGCAGATCCTGCTCAACATGGTCGAGTTCAATATGGACGTACAGGAGGCTGTGGAAGCGCCGCGCTTCCAGACGCGCCACCTGGTGTCGAGCTTCGACAACCATGCGATGGGGCGCGGCGAGCTGGTGCTGGACGAACGGATCCCGATCACTACCGTCCAGGAGCTGGCGGGCCGGGGTCACAAGGCTTCGGGCACTTCGCGGTGGAACAACGGATCCGCGCCGACGCTGATCCGGCGGCTGTTGAACGGAGTGATCGAGGCGGGCGCCGATCCCTACGGGCACAGATCCGCGCTGGCCTGGTGACACAGCAGGCTGCATGCAGCAAGGCTGGCTGTTCGAGCCCGTGCGCCCGGCGTTTCAGACCCGGTTGGCGGAGCGGCTGACGCGGCTGGCGTCGGAAGGGATCCTGATCGGGACCAGCTCCTGGAAGTACGAGGGGTGGCTGGGACAGATCTACACCAGGGAGCGGTATCTGTCGCGCGGGAAGTTCTCGGCGAAGCTGTTCGAGGAACGGTGCATTGAGGAGTACGCCGAAACATTTCCGGTGGTCTGTGGTGATTTCACGTTCTACCAGTTTCCGGGTGAGGCATACTGGGAGCGGCTGTTCCGGACCGCGCCGGCGGGCTTGAGATTCGCGTTCAAGGCACCGGAAGAGATCACGGCACGGCTGTTTCCGGCGCATGCGCGTTACGGGAGCCGGGGCGGCCATCCGAATCCGGCGTTCCTGGACGCGGAAGTCTTCACGCGGCTGTTCACGGATCCGCTCATGAGATACAGAGATCGCGTGGCGGCGATCATTTTCGAGTTCGGCACGTTTTCCAAGGCGTCGTATGAGACCACGGGCGCATTCTTGCGGGACCTCACTTCGTTCGTGCGGCGGCTTCCACCGGACTTCCGGTATGCGGCCGAGATCCGGAATCCGGAGTTCTTCGGCGCGGAGTACCTGGCGTGCCTGCGGGAGCTGGGCGTGGCGCACACGTTCAACTCGTGGACCCGGATGCCGGAGCTTCCTACCCAGATCGCGATGCCCGGATCGCGGACCGCCGATTTTCTTGTGTGCCGGGCGCTGTTGCAGTACGGGCGTGCGTATGAGGACGCAGTGCGGATGTTTCAGCCCTACGCCTCCGTGCAGGAGCCGTATCCCGCGGCAAGGGTGGGATTGCGGGCGATTGTAAAAGCGGCGCGGGAGTCGAAAACCCAGGCGCTGGTGTTCGTCAACAACCGGCTCGAAGGGAATGCTCCGGGAACGATCGCGGCGGTGGTGGACGAGGACTAGTCCAGGACCTCGCCGTACTTCTCACGGTGCAACTGGCGCGCGTGCTCGATCCACCGGTCGCGCTCGATCCGCCCGTGGAAGTGGCCGAGCTTGGTGCGGTAGAACTCGATGTCTTCGGCGGTCCAGCGGGCGAGCTGCTTGAACCAGAATATTCCTAAGTCGTGCAACAGATTTTCGAGCACAGGGCCGACGCCCCGGATCTGCTGGAGGTCGTCACCGGCCGGCGCTGGGTTCACACGCTGCGGCGAGTCGGACAGCATACTCTGGAGCCGCAGAATCTCCGCGTCGCGTTCCGCCGTCATCGCCCGGAAGCGTGTCTCAAGTTCGGCATAGCGGGATGGATACTGCTCAAGCTCCACCAGCCGGATCAGCAGATCGCTAATCTGCGCCCTCAGTCTCGTCACCTCACCGGTTTGGTCTTCCAGCGAAACGAGTGTCTCGTAATTCGGCATTTCGGAATGCTCCCGTGCGGGCACTTCCCATGGCCCTTCGGCCTATAGAATACACCCCCTATAGGGGTAGTGTCACCACCCGTAGCTGTTTAAACTTGCAGAATGATAGTACTAGAACTCGATTTTTGCGGTCAAGAGCAGGGCGCGGGGCAGGTGGAACGGATCTTTGACCGGCAGAGCAACCAAGTCGCTGATGGGATGGCCCTTGCGATCCAGCCGCTGGCGCCAGTCGAGGCCGGGCCCCATGGCGAAGTGCTGCATCGACCATTGATAAACGCGGCGGTACCACTCTTCGCACCAGGCTTCGCCTTTCAGCTTGTACGTTAATATGCAGGCATACAGAGCCTCAGTATGGGGCCACCACAGCTTCTTGTCGGCGTTGGGGATGTAGGGGGTTCCGCCGCCGGCATCGATCGCCAGGAAGAGTCCGCCGAACTCCGGGTCCCAGCCCTTTTCGAGGTGCCAGCGGATGACTTCAGCGGCACGGTGGATCTCAGCGGTCCGGCCGCTTCGCATCGCCCAATGGAGCACGAACCACATGGATTCGATGGCATGTCCGGGTTCGACCGCGGTCCCCTCGCCAGCGGGAAGCTGCGAGTAGTCCCAATTGAGGTACTCGAGCAGAACCTGTCGATCAGGGTCGACATGATGGTCGAGGATCCGGCGGGCGTACTCGCCGGCGGAGGCCTGGAGCCCCAACTCGTTCGCGAGTTCGAGGAGAATCATGGGGACCGAATGGAGCCGGCGGCCCGGCGCAGCGGGAGTGGGAGCGGTCTCGGCGAAATCCGGTTCTTCAACCCGGCGGCAGACGCGTTCGAACGAGGCGTGCGCGGTGTCGTGCGCTTCCTGGCTGCCTGAGGCGCGTGCGTATTCGCCGAGTCCGTAGATGGCAAAGCAGTCCGAGAAGATGCTTGTGGGCCCGATGAGCGGGACGCCTTCCCGGGTTACGGCGAAGTACCAGCGTCCGGCTGAGTCGCGCCCGTGGCGCAGCAGGAACTCCGCGGTCTTGCGTGCCGCTTCAAGGAACTCCGGCCGGGGATCGATCCGGTTGTAAAGCGCCGAGCACACCCACAGCCAGCGTCCCTGCGACCAGAGATACTTGTCCGTGTTGACGCGCTGCCCATCTTCGGTCATGCACGAGAGGACGCCGCCGAGTTCCTGATCCATACCGGACCGGAACCAGAAGGGGATCACGTGATCGAGCAACATCGACCGGCTATGCCGCGCAACCGCCGCTAGATCGAGAGCCATCTCTCGATGATAGAATCGGATTGATTGAAATGCGATTCCTGCTTGCAGCGGCTTGCGCCGGAATCCTCGCGGCTGCGCCCGTGGACACGGTCCGTGAGCTGGTAAAAACCCACTGCACACGCTGCCACGGTCCGGAACAGAGCATCGCCGGGCTCGACTTCAGCACGGTCAAGGACGCGGCACAGATCATCGAGCATCGCAAGACATGGACGCGTGTGATCGACAAGGTCAATACGCGCGAGATGCCGCCCGCCGCGCCGTTGCCTTCGGAAGAGGATCGCCAGCGGCTCACCAGCGCGATTCAGCAAGTCCTGCGGTCAGTCGAGGTGTCCAAGATCCGCAATCCCGGCGCGGTGACGATTCCACGGCTCAACCGCGAGGAGTACAACAACACTATCCGCGATCTCACCGGGCTCGACCTGCGTCCGGCCGATGCATTTCCGGTGGATCCTCCGGGACAGACCGGATTCGACAACGATCGCGAGGGGCTGTTCCTGCCTCCGCTGCTGCTGGAGAAATACCTGGCGGCAGCAAACCTGGTGGTGGATGAGTGGGTGCTGGCAGCACGGCCGCGTCCGCGGTTTTCGCGTGTCATTGAAGTCGAGGATATGCGGATCACGGAGACGCAGGTCGCTAAGCGTCCCTATGGGCACGATGTCGCCGCGGTGCAGAATACGATTTACGACTACATCACGTTTCCGGCGGCGGGCGTTTATACGTTCCGCGTGCTCGCCTGGGGAACCAGTGATGGCGCAGGGCTGATCCCCGGAGTCTCACTCCGCATCGCGAACCAGTTGCGGGGACAGGCGGTGGTTGAGGCCACCAAGGATCAGCCGGGCACCTACACGTTCCGCACCACGGTACGAAGCGGGAGCCAGCGCGTGTCGCTGCACTACTTCGCCCAGCCGACGCGGGACACGAAAATCAGGAAGGCGAAGAAGGCGGAGGCGCGGGCGGTGCTGTCGCTCGACCGGATGAAAATTGAGGCGGACAGCGCGCCTGTCGCACCGGTGGTTGGACCCGGAGGCGCACGGAAGTCGATTGCCGCGTTCGCGGAACGCGCGTGGCGGCGGCCCGTTACGGGCGCCGAGATTGCCGGACTGATGCGGTTGGCCGGCGGCAAGCAGGACGACGAAGCGGTTGGAGCCGCGATGAAGGCGGTGCTCGTCTCGCCGCACTTCCTGTTCCGGATCGAAGGGACTCCGAAGCCGGGCGCGGATTACCGGCTGAATGATTTTGAGCTGGCGTCGCGGCTTTCCTATTTTTTGTGGCTGAGCATGCCGGATGGGACGCTGTTCGATCTCGCGCGCCGTGGCAAGCTGCGGGATCCTAAGGTACTGCAGGCCCAGGTGCGGCGCATGATCGCGGATCCACGCGCCCCGGCGTTCATCTCCAGCTTCTTCGCGCAGTGGCTCGGATACTCGGAACTCGGCAAGAGCGTCGGTCCGGACCGGACCGTGTTCCCCGTGTGGACCGATGGTCTGCGCGAGGCGATGCTGGCCGAGCCTGCGATGTTCGCGGAGGAGATGTTCCGCACCGATGCGAGCTTGTTGGGTCTGGTTGAGGCCAAGCACACGTTCGCCAACGAGGAACTGGCGCGGCTCTACGGCTGGGAGGGGATCATCGGGCGGCAGATGCGGCGGGTGGATGTGAGTGATCCGAACCGTGGCGGCATCGTGGGCATGGCGGGGATCCTGACGGCGACGTCGCTGCCGGTACGCACGAGTCCAGTGGTGCGGGGCAAGTGGCTGCTTGAGACGCTGCTGGGCGAGGAGCTGCCACCGCCACCGGCCAACGTGGGCGATCTCCCCGAGCCCAAGGGCGAATTGGCCAAGATGACGCTGCGGCAAAGATTCGAGCAGCACCGCAAAGCGCCGCAGTGCGCGTCGTGCCACAACAAGATCGATCCGCTCGGCTACGGCCTTGAAAACTTCGACGCCGTGGGCCGGTGGCGGGATAAAGATAATGGCCAGCCCGTCGATGCAGTGGGTGTGCTTTCCTCGGGCGAGCGGTTCCAGGGCCCGGCGGGTCTGAAGCAGGTGTTGATGGCGCGCAAGGACGTTTTCATCCGGGCGCTGTCGGCGCGGATGCTCGCCTTCGCGTTGGGCCGCGAGTTGCGATATTATGATGGACCAGTGGTGGATCAGGTGGCCAAGGCGGTGATCGCCTCGGGGTATCGTCCATCCGTGTTGCTGGCCGAGGTGGCCGGCAGCTATCCGTTCCGGTACAAGAGGGTAGAAACCAGCCAGGAGGCTTCTGAATAATGCGGGATCCGATCTCACGGCGGACAGTTCTTCGCGGAGCGGGAGCGGCGGTCGCGCTGCCATGGCTTGAGTCGATGGCAGGCGCCTCGACGCGGATTGAGCCTGCATCGGCGCCGAAGCGCCTGGTGTGCCTGTTCCATCCCAACGGCGTTTATCCGCCCGCCTGGGATCCGAAGGGATCGGGCCGCGACTACGAGTTGTCGCCGATTCTGTCACCGCTCGAGCACCTGAAGAGCGAGTTCACGGTGGTGTCGAATCTGGGCACGGATGCGCGCGGCCATGTGGCGGCGACCACGGCGTTCCTAACCGGAACTCCGATGCAGATCCGCGCGGACGAGGCTTCGCTGGTCCCGCGCATGGGCATCTCGCTCGATCAGGCCGTGGCCCAGAAGATCGGCCCTGAGACCAAGCTGCGCTCGATGGAGCTGGGCACGGAGCCGCCGCGCGCTGGCGGCGAGAACGCGCTTCCGATTTCGTTCGCGAGCACGGTGTCGTGGGCGGGACCATCGCAGAAGGTGGATCCCGAGATCAGTCCGGCGGCGGCGTTTGACCGCATGTTCGGCGATCCGGCGGCGGCGCGCCAGCGGGCGCTTCAGGATCGCAGCCTGCTCGACCGGGTGGCCGCGGATTCACGGCGGCTGATGAATCGCGTGTCGTCAAACGACAAGCGGAAGCTCGATGAATATCTGACGTCGGTCCGCGACGTCGAGAAGCGGATCCAGGATGGGCTCGCGCCGAAGCAGTCAGCGTGGACGCCGAAGACCAAGCCCGCGCTGGTCCGGCCCGAGGATGGAGTCCCGGCCCGGCGAGATATCCACTTGCGGCTGATGATGGATCTGATGGTGCTGGCGCTGCAGACCGACACGACGCGGGTGATCACGCTGATGATGGCGCACGGATTCAGCCGCCAGAACTTCACGTTCCTGGATGGCGTGAAGGGCGATCATCACTCGATTTCGCACCACAAGGAAGAGACGGCGCTGACGGTGCCTTACACGATCGTCAGCAAGTGGTATCTGTCGCAGTTCGCCTACCTGCTGGACCGGATGAAGGCGGTGGATGAGGGCAATGGCCGCTCACTGCTCGATCATTCGATCGTGCTCTATGGATGCGAGCTGCGCGATGGCAACGGACACACGACCCGGAACCTGCCGATCGTGGTTGCAGGCCGCGGCCACGGGGCGCTGAGTCCGGGCCAGCACTTGCTGCTGCCCGCGAACACGGCGCTCGCGAATCTTCACCTCACGCTGATGCAGAAGATGGGGATCCCGGCCGAGCGGTTCAACACGAGCACGGGTACGATTACGCAGCTCTAGACTAGCGGCTCAGCTCGATCCAGCTTGTCAGCGCGTTTCCGGCGCGCACTCCCGGTGTCGAGATCGCGCTCACCGGTCCCATGAGCTTGCCGTTCCGCAGCCAGAGACTCAGTTGAAGCGAGTAAGGACGCCGCTCGGCATCCTCGGTGGCAATGCTTGACCGGAAGGATCCGCGCAGGATTCCGCCTTCCCACGAAGTCCCATTGAGCAGCGTCTTCAGTTGTCCGGCGACGCGGATATGGACGTCACCGTCCTCTTGAAATTCGGCGGTGAGCGGGAGGTCGGACTTGTAGGTGGAGAGCACTCCGGTCCACTTGCCCTTGAGCTCGGCGGGGGTCTTGAAGCCCGGGTCAGGCGGCCGTGGTCCGTCACCTCCGGTCTGGAACTTGGGCAGCACGTGGCTGAGCACTTGATCAGAGATCGTATGCGGCAGGGATACCCCGGCGTTGCAGAGCACGGCCAGCGCGATCCGCTCGGAGGGAATGAGGCGCAGCGAAGTCGACACGCCGCCCATGCCGCCCGTGTGGCTGACCACGGTGTACCCTGTTGCGTCGCTGATCACCCATCCGACGCCATAGTGCGCCTTGGGTCCCGTGCGCATGGTGGGCTTCTGCATCTCGTTGATCGATTCCGGGCGGAGGATCGGTTTCTGGCCGTCGAGCTTTTCCTTGAGGTGGAACATGCCAAAACGGACCAGGTCGTGCGCGCTGGCCCACACGGCGCTGCCGCCGGGATGGTCGAAATCGTAGAACGGGATCCGCGATCCATCAGCGGCGTAGCGGACCGAGGCGTGCGGCGCAGACCCGAACCAATGT
This sequence comes from Acidobacteriota bacterium, assembly GCA_016871015.1. Lineage (GTDB taxonomy): Bacteria > Acidobacteriota > Terriglobia > Bryobacterales > Bryobacteraceae > SYLY01. The sequence continues at coordinate 12,837 of VFZX01000087.1, forward strand.
CCACCGACATGTGCGTGAGGCCGAGGGGCGCGAACACTTCTTCGCGCATGAAGTCCGGGTAGCGGCGTCCGGACTGGCGCGCGATCACGTAGTCGAGAATGCCGTAACCGAGATTCGAGTATTGATAGTGTTCGCCAGGAGGCGTGACCAGGTTGGCGTAACGGAGGATGGTCTCATCCATCGACGGGCGGCGGTAGGGCTCGTCCTCGTAGAAGAACTGGTAGTGGAGCGGCAGTCCGGCGGAGTGGTTGGCGATGCGGCGCAGGGTGGCGGCAGCGGCGTTGCCGGTGCGGGCGCGGATCTTGGCGGGGCCGAGATAGTCGTTGGCGGGCTTGTCGAGGTCGACGCGGCCGCGTTCGGCGAGGACCATGAGTCCGGTGGCGGTGATGGGCTTGGAGATGGAGGCAAGCGAATAGAGGGTGTGGTGCGTGGCGGGTGTCCGGTTCTCGCGGTCCGCCCAGCCGAACCCTTCTTCCCAGATGATCTTGCCGTCGCGGGCCAGAGCAAGGGCGATGGAGGGTGCGCCGGATTCGGTGAGCTGGCGCTGGATGGCGGCACGGAGCTTGTCGAACTCGCCGCCGTGGGCGGTGAGGACGGCGAGGAGCAGGAGGACGGCACGGAGCAACATATGGAGACCATGCTACAGCAAAGGGCAGAAACCCGCCGCTGCTACAATGAGGAGGTTTTTCCGCATGCGGTATTCCGTCTCTCCTGCCTCCGGCCTCTCCGGCCACATCAAGCTTCCTGGTGACAAATCGATTTCCCACCGCTACGCGATGATCGCGGCTGTGGCGGAGGGAGCCTCGCGCCTGGAGAACTATTCAACCGGAGCGGACTGCCAGTCGACGCTCGGATGCCTGGAGGGGCTTGGGATCGCGATCGAGCGGCGGGAGGGCGCGGTAATCGTCGAAGGCCGCGGGCTCGACGGATTCCGCGCGCCCACTACCCAGTTGGACGCGGGGAATTCCGGGTCGACGATCCGCATGCTTTCCGGGATGCTCGCCGCGCAGCCATTCACCACCATGATCGGCGGCGACGAGTCGCTGTCCAAGCGGCCGATGGCCCGCATCATGACGCCTTTGAAGGAAATGGGCGCAGCGCTGTCGGCGCGCGACGGCAAGTTCCCGCCACTGACGGTCACGGGCGCAAAGCTCCGGCCGATCGAGTACGAGCCGCCGGTGGCCAGCGCGCAGGTGAAGACCTGCGTCCTGTTCGCCGGACTCCACACCGAAGGCGTCACCGGCGTGGTGGAACGCGTGCAGACGCGCGACCATACCGAGGTCGCGCTGCGGGAGTTCGGAGCGGAGATTGAGCGGCACGGTCCGGTGATCGCAATTCACGGGCGGCCCCGGCTGGAGGCCCGCACTCTGACGGTGCCCGGGGACCTTTCCTCGTCGGCATTTTTCCTGACGGCGGCGAACCTGCTGCCGGGATCGGTGATCGTGATGGAGGACGTTGGACTGAGCCCCTCGCGTACGGCATTGCTCGACTGGCTGATGGCGGCGGGGGCGCAGATCCGCGTTCTCGATGTGCGGCAGTCAGCGGGCGAGATGGTGGGGACGATTCAGGTGACCGGGAGGCAGCTTGCGGGCGGAGTGATCGCGGGCGCGACCGCGGCGGCGCTGATCGATGAGATTCCGGTGCTGGCCGTGCTGGGTGCGATGTCGCGGGACGGACTGGTTGTGCGCGACGCGGCTGAGCTGCGCGTCAAGGAGACCGACCGGATCGCGACGGTCGCCGAGAACATGCAGCGCATGGGGATCTCGGTCGAAGTCGCGGCGGACGGATTCACGATTCCCGGCAATCAGCGGTTCCGCGGGGCTGAAGTCGATTCTTTCGGCGACCACCGCATCGCCATGGCGTTCACGGTGGCCGGGCTTGCGGCGGAGGGTCCGACAGTGGTCGAAAACGCGGACGCGGCATCCGTGTCGTTCCCTGAGTTCTACGCAACACTCGAACGCCTGCGGGGATGACGTGGCTGAATACGACCTTACCCTTGAAGGGTTGATTCACGATCTCCGCAACGTGTTTGAGACGATCGGCGATGGCGCGGATCTGCTCGCCAACGATCCGAAACACGCACGGCTGGCTGCAACGCTTTGCCGCAGTGTCGAGCGCGGCGCGCGGATCCTTTCGAGCTTTGTCGAGCAGTCGCAGGCGGCGCTCGATCTCGAGCTGATCGTCGATCACTCGATCGTGTTCACGTGTGATTTTCTGAACGCGGTGAAAGCGACGCCGATCGAGTTCGTCCGCGGCATTCCGGCGGACTTGCGGTTGCGCGCCAGTGCGGCGGCCTGGGAAAGGGTGTTCGTCAACCTGTTCCTGAACGCGGCGCAAGCGATGCCGTCGGGCGGCACGGTGGAGATTCACGCAGCGCGCGAGGATGGCGGCGTGGTCATCACGGTGGCCGACGATGGTCCGGGCATCGCGCCGCAAAACCTGGAACGGATTTTCCAGCCGGGATTCACGACGCGCGCCAAGCGGTCCGGTTTGGGCCTGCAGATTGTACAGTCGGTGGTGGAGCGCAATGGCGGCACGGTGACGGCATCCAACCGGCCGGCGGGCGGCGGAGCGCAGTTCCGGATCTGCCTGCCGATGGCAGCCGCCGAAGGTACGGACTAAAATAGATCCGGAGGCTTCCAATGACGATCCGCCGCCGCCAGTTCCTCGGCGCCACGCCCGCCGCGTTCGCCGCCGCTGCCACCACTCCGGATTTCGCCGCGATCCGCAAGCAGTTTCCACGCGCCGAGAACGAGGTTTACCTGGATGCCGCGGCGCATATGCCGCTGCCCCGGTTCACCGCTGACGCGATGCGCCGCTACATGGATTTCCACATGTACGGGCCGGGCGAGGGACGCGGGGAATGGGCGAGCGAAGCCATCCGCAGCGTCCGGCCGCTGTTCGCGCGGCTGATCAACGCCAAGCCGAACGAGATCGCGCTGGTGATGTGCACCAAGGCGGGCGAAGCGGCGGTGGTCAACGGGCTGCGGATCCAGGAGTCGGGCGGGAATCTGGTGACCAACGATCTCCACTACGCCGGGTCGATTCACGACTACATCGGACGCAAGCGGGCGGGCATGGATGTCCGCATCGTGAAGCACCGCGACTGGCAGATCGACTACCGGGACATGGAGCGGGTGGTCGACAAGAAGACGCGGCTGATCTCGATCACGCTGGTGTCGAACGTCAACGGCTGGATCGAGGATGCGAAGCGGATCAGCGATCTCGCGCACGCCCATGGGGCATATGTGTATGCCGACATCATCCAGGCGGCGGGGAGCGTGCCGATGGACATCAAGGCGCTGGGCATCGACTTCGCGGCGACGTCGAGCTACAAGTGGCTGTATGGGCCGCGGGGCGCGGGCTTCCTGTACGTCCGCGAGGACTTGCAAGGCAAGGCGCTCCGCGACCTGAGCTTTCCTGGGTACGTCTACTTCAACTACGAACCATGGGTGCTCTCCCGGCGCGGGGGCGAGGGCGAGTTCCCCTATCGCGAGCACAATAGCGCGTCGCGGTACGAGCCGGGCAATTTGAACATGACCGGATACGCCGGCCTCTCCGAGGGGCTGAAGCACATGCTGGCGACCGGCGTCGACCGGATCCAGGCGCACACCAAGCCAATGTGCGACCGGCTGAAGAAGGAACTGCCGGCGATGGGGTTCCGTCTGATCACGCCGGCGGATTCGGGAAGCTCGATGGTGGTGGTCCGGGCCAAGAACCTCAAGGAGTCGCTCGCAAAGCTGAAAAAGGCAAAGGTTCAGGTGACGAGCGCCGGTGACGACCGCATCCGCGTGTCACCGGCACTGTACAACACGATGGGAGATATCGACCGGTTTTTGGCGGCGCTCAGCTAGCGGTCCGGCGCCGGATCAGAAAAAGCGCCACCATGCCGCCCCCGACGAGCGCCATGGTAGCTGGTTCCGGGTTCTCGACAATATTCATGGAATAGATTCCGGTGCTGCCGGCCGCCCCATCCACAGGTCCCTGGCCGACCAGCATCCCGTATCCGTCGATCGCCGCGCCGGGCGCGAGAACAAACGTCGAGAGCGGAATGCGGACCGTCTGGATGCCACCGCCAGTGGTGTTGATCGCCGGTGCGCCGGAGTACGTACCTGCGGTGCTGCGCAGGAACAAGTGGATCGCCGCCGCGCCGGTGCTGTTGTAAATGAGCGTGACATCGGTGTCGCCAGGCTGGATCGTATATACCGGTCCGGAGCCGACGACGTAGAGGATACCGGACGAGATTCCGTCAAACCCCGCAAACTCGAGCGAGGAGCCGGGGAAGAATCCGGCGACACCGGTTCCGGCTGTCCGTTGGGCGGCAACCAGGCGGTAGCCGGTGCCTCCCATGACGTCGTTCGCGCCATGGTACATGAAGTCGTTTTGGTAGGCGTTGGGCGGGCAGGGATCCACCGGACATCTGCCCGGGGCACGGACAACGGTGGAGGAAACCGAGTTGGGGAGCACAGGGACGATCTGCGAACGCTCGAAATCGTCGATGATGACGCTGGCGTGCGTGATCGCAGCAGCAAAGAGGGCCGCGGAAAGGGTGCGCGGTAAAATCACGTTGAATACCTCCATGGGAAACGGCGAGCACCCCCATTGATGGGGGTTTCTGTCGTGCATCGATTCTAACGAGCCCGATTGCTTGGCACAAGTACTATTCCCGGACGGTACTACCCGGGAGAGTTATGGGATGACGATGCCAGGCACGCGATCGTAGATTTCGCGCATGGGGATTTCGATGCCGAGCGATTCGACCGCGACAGTTGCGTCGAACCCGGAGTATCCATTCAATTCCCACCGGCCGGATGCCATTCTGCGGAAGGTAGCGTCCCGACGGTGTCAACAGACGTGGAGCCGCAGACGTCCGGCTCGACGCACGCTTCCTCGCGCGGAGACATCGAACATCCTTTGGTGCAGGCAGATTATGGGATGACGATGCCGGGCACGCGATCGTAGATTTCGCGCATGGGGATTTCGATCCCGAGAGATTCGACCGCGACGGTTACGTCAAACCCGGAGTATTCGGTCAATTCCCACCGGCCGGATGCCATTCTGCGGAACACGTCAACGCGAGGTTCGTTGTGAGCCACGAGGACGTACTCCTCAATGGATCGAAGCGTCCGGTAGAGTTCGAATTTCCTCGAATAGTCGTATCCGACGGTTGAGGGAGACGTGACCTCAAAAATGGCCCGGGGATTGGTCACCGTGTCTCCTACTTCGTCGGTCACCTGGGGCTGTCCGCACAGGGCCGCGACGTCCGGGTACAAGTACCGTCCCGACGGTGTCAACAGCCGCGGCGCGACAGACGCCCGGCAGGGAGTCTTCTCAAGGCGGTTGTCTATCGAGCGCACGATATTCGCCACCACGTACCCATGCTCGGCGCTGGCTTCCTCCCTTGGAAACATCTCTCCGTCGTGATATTCGCTCTTCACGTCGGCGGCGCGATCCAATGCCAGGTACTCTTCCGGGGAAATGAACGTCCTTGCGGGCAAGCCCATACTCGAAGTATAGTCCTCAATGCCGCCAGTGCGCTAACCTTGGTTCATTGGCGCTGACGTCTCCAGAATACCTGTGCTTCCTGTGCATCGTCTTCGCGGCCTATTGGCTGACCAGCGCCCACCGCACCCGCCTGCTGGCGCTGGTCGCACTGGTGAACCTGTTCTTCCTCTGGCGGTGGTCGTGGAAGTACGCGCTGCTGGTCCCGCTCGCGGCCGGAATCGACTGCATGATCGCCGACGCGATCCACCTGGCCAAGCCCGGAGTCCGGCGCAAATCGCTGCTGGCGCTGTCGGTTGAGATCAATCTCGGCCTGATCCTGCTGAGCCGCCTGGCCGGGGGCGGCTGGGAGCTGAGCCTCTCGTTCTACGCGTTCCAGGCGCTCACCTACACGATCGACGTCTACCGCGGCGATTCCAAACCCACCCCCACCGTGCTGCACCACCTGGCGTCGGTCTGCTTCTTTCCGGGTGTCCTGGCCGGCCCCATCACACGGATCAGCACTCTCACTTCGCAATGGGATAAGATCCGGGCGCCGCTTGACGACACCCAGGGATCCCATGGGCTGTTCCTGATTGGACTCGGGGCTGTGAAGAAGTTCCTGGTCGCCGACTACCTGGCCAACAATCTGGTCGAGCGGGTCTTTGACACGCCGAAGCTGTACTCGGCGGCCGAGGTCCTGGCCGGGGTCTACGGATACACGTTCCAGATCTACTACGATTTTTCCGGCTATACGGACATCGCCATCGGAAGCGCCCTGCTGCTGGGCATCAAGCTTCCGCCGAACTTCAACCGCCCGTACGCAGCGCCCAACGTGGCTGACTTTTGGAGGCGCTGGCACATCACGCTTTCCAACTGGCTGCGCGATTACCTATACTTCTCGCTGCCGGGGCAGAGGTCCAAGTGGGGGCAATATCTGAATCTGGTGATCACAATGCTCCTCGGCGGATTGTGGCACGGGCTGAACTGGACTTTCCTGGTCTGGGGCGGACTCCACGGGGTTGCGCTGGCCGCCACGCGAGCCTGGCAGACCTGGCGCCGGAGGCGCGGCGCGCCCGCCTGGATCGGCGTGGCCACCACGCTCGCCACGTTCCACTTCGTCGCCTTCGCCTGGATCTTTTTCCGCTCTGTGACGATAGCTTCAGCATTGGATGTACTGGCGCAGTTCGCCTCGCTCACAAGCGGGACAGCGAACCTGAGCACCGGATTCCTGTTAATCCTGGCCGTGGCGATCGTGTTCCACTACCTGCCCGGAGCCTGGTACGACATTGCCCGGATCCGGTTTGCGGGCTCACCCGCGCCGGTGCAGGCAGCCGTTCTCGTCCTGCTCACGCTGGGGATCCAGTACACCGTTTCGACCGGCGCCGCGCCATTCATTTATCAGAAGTTCTGAATGCTCCCCCGTAAGACCCTGCTCTCCGTTACGCTGTTTGCCGTGTTGATGTTCGCGTTGCGGCAAGTGCCGGGGATGGACTGGCTCCGGCCACCGGATGGGGGAACATTGGCGGCAATCCTCCATCCGCCAGAGCCGCCTGCGGCCACTCCGGCGGCAGCGCCGCCAACCGAGCCTGCCAAACCAGTCCAGACCGCAAAGACCGTCCGGGACACGTCGCGGCCAGACGTAGTCTCGGCGCCCGGGCGGCCGCGCATCACGGATCCGGTGGGTGCAATGGACTCCTTTTATCGCGCACTGCGGGCGCTTGAAGCCGGCCAGGCGGCGCGGAACGTACGGATCCTGCACTACGGAGACTCGCCGACAACCGCTGACTCTATCACCGGCGACGTCCGGAGACTCCTCCAGACACGATACGGGGACGGCGGCCACGGGTTCCTGCTGACCGGCCAGCCCTGGGCGTGGTACGGCCACCACGGAGTGTCTCTGAAGGCACGCGGGTGGACCATCCAAAGAGCGAGCGAAGTGGACCGGTCCAGGGACGCATTGCATGGACTCGGCGGAGTGACGTTTTCCGGTTACCCGGGCGCGTTCTCGGAAGCGAAACTCCCGGGCGGGCACCGGCACGTGGATATCCACTTCCTGAATCAGCCGGGCGGCGGGACGTTCCAGGTGAAAGCCGGCGACACGGCCGTGCTCGAACAGGCGACGGCAGGCGAGAGCAAGTCCCCCGGATTCGTTCAAGGAGTGCTGCCGCCTGGCTCGGACACCGTACGGATCACGGTGACCCAAGGCAGAGTCCGGCTTCTTGGATGGACATTCGAGAAAGACGCGCCGGGGCTGGTGTACAGCTCGATCGGACTCAACGGAGCTTCGGTCCAGACGCTGGTCAACTACTTCGAGGAGAGCCACTGGGCGGCGCAGTTGCGCCACCAGGAACCGGCGCTGGTGGTATTGAACTATGGCTCCAACGAGAGCGTGAACGCAGCCTACGTCGACAAATACTACGCACAAGAACTCCGCAAGCTGATCCGGAGGGTCCAATACGCCGTCCCACAAGCGTCTATCCTAATAATGAGCCCCATGGACCGGGGCGAGAGGAATCAAAGGGGAGAGATCGTGACCGTGCCGACTGTTCCGCGTATTGTGGAAATCCAGCAACAGACTGCGCTGGAACTCGGCTGCGCGTTCTTCAGTACGTTTGCCGCAATGGGCGGACCGGGGACGATGGCGCAATGGTACGCCGCCAAGCCCAAGCTGGTAGCCGCGGACTTCCTGCATCCGACGCCGGGCGGGGCCGCCAAGATCGGGGCGATGCTCGACGAGGCGATCCGCGAAAGCTACGGCCGCTGGAAGGCGAAACAATGAGAGCGCTGGCCGCCCTGGTGGCGATGGCCGCACTGTGGGTGGCGGCGGCAGCCGGGCAGACAAAGAGTACGGCGAAGAAGACGGTCCCGAAGTCCACCGCCAAGCGCAAGACCGTGCGGAAGCCGGTGCGCCGGGCGCCCGCGATTACCTGGCAACAACGGCAGGAGGCAGCCAACGACATCGCCCTCGCGTTGAACGCCGAGATCGAGGCGTTTGATAACGCCGCGGCGCTGGTGCCGTTCTTCGAGCGGCTCTACCGGCTGGGCAAGGATCCGGGATCGGTGCGGGTACTTCACTACGGGGACTCGCATACCGCGTCAGACGATCTTCCCGGATCGTTGCGGGAATCGATGCAGGGGCGGTTTGGAGACGGCGGACCAGGCTTTTCCCTGGCGGGGACTCCCTATCGTGGCTACCGCCGGCGCGACGTGGCCCAATACTACAACTCCCGTGGCTGGATGACAGAGGGCGCGCTGTTCCGCAAGGGAGACGGCCGGCACGGCTTGGGTGGCATAAGCATGACTGCCTACCGTCCAGGCGAGGTGCTGACCATGCGAGCCGCGGGTGACACGGCGGAGCTGCTATTCCTTCAGCAACCGGGCGGGGGCAGCTTCGAGGTGTGGGTCGACGGACTACACAAGGGCGTGTTCAACACAGATGGTCCGCTGGGGCCGGCGAGCCTGGATCTGACCACCGCGCCCGGCGAGCGGCAATACCAGGTCCGGACAACGTCTCCAGGGCCGGTGCGGCTGTTCGGATCCGTGATCCAGAACAATGGCGGAGTTTCGTGGGAGAGCTCGGGGATCAATGGCGCGCAACTCAGCATCATCTCCGATTGGGACGACCGGATTCTGGCGTCGCACGTTGCCAAACGCGACCCGGCGCTGATCGTGCTGGCATACGGGACCAACGAAGCGAACGTTCCGGCCTGGGATCCGGCGGCGTATTGGAGCGGACTGAACGCCACGGTGGCGCGGCTGCGTGCGATGGCGCCTGGGGCGAGCATCCTGTTGATCGGGCCGCCCGATTGCAAGGTCCGGTCGGCGCGCGCGCTCGAAGAGGTCATTCAATTGCAGAGGAAATTAGCGGTGGGAGGCAATGGTGGATTCTGGGACTGGCGGACACGGATGGGCGGCGAAGGATCGATGCGGAAGTGGGTGATCGCAGGCCTGGCGCAGTCTGACTTCGTTCACTTCACGGGTCCGGGATACCAGTTGATCGGACGCGCCTTGCATGACGATTTGATGCGGCTGTATGACCGCTTTGTGAGAATGCGGGTGGAGACGGACGACGGGAAGGATAAATAGCATGGCTAAGGGAGACAAGATCCGGCGGATCCTAAAGGATGTTTCGAGGAAGGAGCGCCTGCCCGGCGAAGAAGAGTCGCTGTTCGAGAGCGGCCTGCTCGACTCGTTCGCGCTGACAGACTTGGTTTCGGCGCTCGAGAAGGAATTCAAAGTGGCGGTGCCGGATGCGGATCTGCGCCCACGCAACTTCGAGTCCATTTCAAAGATCAGCTCGTACCTGGAGCGGCTGGGAGCGTAACGGGTGGCTTGGCTTCGGCGGTTCGGATCCTACGTCCCGGAGCGCCGGGTGGGGAACGGCGAAATTGCGGCGCGGATCGGCAAGGACGCTGCCTGGATCCAGGAGATGACTGGGATCGAGGAGCGGCGCTGGGCGGCTGACGGCGAGTCCGTTGCGGACATGGGCGTCGAAGCAGCGCGTACCTGCCTTGATGGAGACGCGCGGCCGGGGCTGGTGCTCGTGTCCTCGGGGACATCGCCGCGCCGCTTTCCGGGTCCGGCGGCGGTGGTCGCGCAACGCCTGGGTCTGGCTGGTGTTCCGGCGGTGGACCTGCCGGTGGCGAGCGCAGGCGCGGTGTTCGCCATGGCGCTAGGCTGCGACCTGTCGCCGGTGTACGGTGACGTTCTGGTGGTGGCCTCGGAGAAGATGTCGGAGGCGGTGGACCGCGAGCCAATGGATCCGTCATCGGGGATGCTGTTCGGCGACGGCGCGGGAGCGTGCCTGATCAGCCAGCGGGAAGGCGGGTGGCGGGTGGTCAGCTCGGTGCTGCACTCGGATGGGTCGATGGCGGACTTGATTCAGCTTCCGCTCAGGGGCGGGTTCGCGATGGACGGAATGGGTGCGATCGCGGCGGCAACACGCCGGATTCCAGCGGTGATCCAGGAGGCGTTCGCCCGTTGCGGGCGGGATCCGAAAGACACGCAGCAGTTCGTGCTGCACCAGGCGAATCAGAATTTGCTGGTCCGGGTGGCTCGTGCACTGGAGGTGCCCGCCGAACGGATGTACACGAATATCCGGCGGTACGGAAACACTTCGTCGGCGAGCATGTTGATCGCGGCGGCGGAGGCGGGTCCTTCGGGGAACCTTGTGTGTTTCGCCGGGTTCGGGGCCGGGCTCCACTGGGGTGCGGTGGTGGCGGAACAGGCGGCGTAGGGCGGGTTATCCGCCAAACACCTGCGTGGCGAACCCGTTGAGGAACTTGCCGTCCGGATCCTGCTGCTTGCGCACGGCGGTGAATTGATCAAACCTGGTGGTGTAGATGGCGGCCATACCGGCGGCCGTCAGGTTGGTCTTCTTGCCGAGGTGCGGCTGGCCGGAGTACTTGAGGAAGATCCGCTCCGATTCGGCGTAGACCTCTTCAACCGGTTGGGAGAGCGGCGTGGCGAGTTCGATGTAGACGGTCCTGCGTCCCACTCCGGGTCCGAGGAGGGCTTGGGAGGAATCCGGAGTGAACCGGACTTCGACCACCGAGAAGTAATCACGGTTGTCGAGCAGCGCCATAATCTCCGCCAGGCATGGACGCCAGGTTTCGAACGGCATGCCGAATTCGATTTCGTCGTGGCGGTAGAACAGCTTGCGTCCGAAGCCCTGGCTGCCGGGCATCACCAGGCGATGGTCTGGCGCAAGGATGTTGGAGGCCAGCGCATCTTCATCGATGCTGGCGATGAACTCGGCCACCTTGGGCGCGAACGCGCTAATCGAGAAGTCGGAGATCTCGGCGATCGTCTTCTTTCGCTCCCAATCTTCGGTGACGGGCTCGGATGTGTGGTCCCAGGTATGCATGCGGACGGTTTCGCTGTCGGTGTCGCCGCCGACGTAGTAGAAGTTGACGTGATC
>VFZX01000088.1 GCA_016871015.1 Acidobacteriota bacterium
TTTCCACTCCCCGCCCCCGTCTGCCCTGCCGCGCAAGCGGCAGGTGAATGCTGCTACCACCCACCGCACCCCTATCGTCACCTTTCTCTCTGCACTCACTCAGGCCCACAGATTCCGCTACAGAGCCGCTTTATCAAACCCTTGCGTTTGGCGATCCCGAACAGCGTCGCGGCGACGCTCTTTTGCACCGAGGCGACGTCCTCCACCGGAAGCGCACCGGCAGGACGTTGCGCGAGAATCCGTCCGCGCAGCAGGATCACGACCCCGTTCGACCGCCGGGACTCAGCAAAGTCGAGCACGGCGCCGAGCTTGGCCGGATCCCAGCCGGCGGCCGGCGGATCCACCCGTTCCCAAGCTCCATCGGAAGGCGGGAAGTAGAATGGATCCCCGGCGGCGAACAGCAGCGCCGCGCTAAAAGTCGAAGCGCAGATTAAATTGGAGAACACGGCTCAACCCACGTTGGCTGGTGACGCGGCCGAAGTTGCGGTTCGTCGGATCCGTGTTAGGACCCGAAAAATTCGTGTGATTGGTGGCGTTCAGCAGATCGACGTCAAAGCTCGCACTCGCCTGTTCGTTGATCCGGAACGACCGCTTGATCTTGATGTCCCAGTTGCGGATGCCATCCTCTCGCAACGACGAAAGCCGGGTCGGGAAAACGCGCTCGTGATAGGAGCCCGGCTGGAGATTCGAGCGTCCCTCGAACCCGGTGAAGCTCTGCGGTATCGCACCTCCACCGGTGTAGGCCAGATCCGGATTGAACCAGACGTGGATGTCGCGGGAGTGGACGTTCGACTGATCAAACAGCGCGGCGAGATTGTTGATGTCACCGTAAAAGAACCGGTTGCCCCAGTTCGTCGCCGGGCCATTTTGGAATTGATAGATCCAGCTCAACTGCCATCCTCCCACGATGTGCTGCACCGGGCCGCTTTGGACCCACCGCCGGCCCTTGCCGAACGGCAGTTGGTAAATCGATGACCAGACGAACCGGTGCGGCCGGAGAGCATCCTGGGTGCGGGCCGTGGGCCGCGCGTCGAACTCGTTGGCGTAGAAGTCGGTCTCCTCGCCGTATGCGTACGTGTACATTACGCTCGACTGGAACCCTTTGGCGAAGCGCTTCTCAAGCAACAGTTGCAGGTCGTGGTAGCGGTTGCGTCCGCGCGCGTCGCCGAACTCCACCCCCTGCCGGAGCCCGTTCAGCCCGTTCATATTCGGATGAGCCCGCAGCAATTGATGCTTCCGGATGTTGGCGCCCGTGAAGAATCCCTGGGTGCTCAGGTAGTTGTAAAGCACCGGGTTGGACCCCTGCAAGGCGGGAAAATTGTTGATCCGGAACGGATTCTGCAGGTTCCGGTTCAACTCGTCGTCGATTGCCTGCTGGCGGACGTTCCCCTTGGCCCAATACTGCTGCGGAAGGAAGCTGAGGCTCTGCGTGACAGCGGTGTAGGAGTACGCTCCGTTGTAGGAGACGTCCACCATGAGATCCGAACGGAGCTCGCGCTGCATGCCAACGCGCCAGCGTTGCTGCGTCGCCGGACGAAAGTTCCGCGGGACAAACGAAAATCCGCGTCCTTGCCGGATGTAGCTGCCGAGCGTGTTCCCGTAGGGGGAGTCAAACCGCGTTCCGGTCGCCCGCACCGGGAACGGATCGAGCATCGGATTGCGAGTAGCCGCCAGGCCGCCCACGGCGCCCAGTCCGCAGCAGAACGTCAATCCGTTGTCGGTGGTGATCACCGTGCCTGTACCCTGGCTGTAACCGTCCTGGCTCGGACGGTCATTGTTCACGTTGAACACGTCCTGCCACCAACCGTAGTTGGCGCGGATCACGGTCTTCTGGTTGATCTCATACACCCCGCCAAACCGGGGCAGAAGCTGATGGACTCCGTTGTAGTAGGTGCCGTTCGGCTGGCCCAGGTACTGCGTTCCACCGAGCAGCTTGAACTGAGACGCCGGCAGCTCAGGCAGTGGCGAACGGGCGTATGCCGCCTCCACCGCGTCGGCGTACTCGGGCCGGAATCCGAAGTCGAACCCTCCCGCGATGCCGCGGTTGAACCTCTCCGTGGTGCCGCCGCCGCGCTCGTAGCGCAGTCCCAGGGTCACGCGAAATCGATTGCTTACCCGCCAGTCGTCATGCACGTAGAACGAACGGTAGCGGGTCGACCAGTACGCCGAGTCGTTGCTGTCAATACTGATCCCGTTCGGCATCCCCATCATGAACGCCGCCCAGCCGAGACCCAGATCCGACGCCGTGTTCGTATTGTCGGCCTGCCGCGTGTACGCCTGGTTAAACGAGAAGCTGCCCGCGGAATTCCCAGGACCCGCCGCGGTGAACCAATACCGCCGCTCCTGCCAGCCGTACTTCAGCGAGTGGCTCCCGCGAATATTGGTGAACTGGACCTTCAGTTCGCCCGTCGTTCCCCGCGTGCCGATCGCCGGATAGCCTTGACCCACGGTCTCGACGCCCGCCGGGGCCATCTGCGGCAGCGTGTGATACTGGTCCGCTTTCGTGTCCAGGTACGAGGGAAGTCCAACATCGGTGGGCTTGAACGAGGTCTGGACGGGCCGCACCGAGCCCTCGTTGAACCGCGTCCACGACGCGCCGATGTTGAGGATCGAGGTGCTCGACAGGGTCCAGATGTACTCGCCGCCGCCGCCCCGGTTGATGCGGGTCAGTCCGTTCGAGTGGAGTCCACGCTTGGTCTCATAGGTCCAGTCGTACTCGTCAGCCAGCCGGTGATTCCAATACCAGCGGCCGAACACCCGGTGCCGGTCATTCACGTTGTAGTCGACGCGGTTGACGATCGAGTTGAAGCGCTCGTCCTTGGGCATCGCGAGTGCATAGTAGTTGTTGAAGCCCTCCGGGCTCACCAGCCCGGGGACATCGTTCGGCTTGGGATACAGCGGCTCATAAAACTTGTAGACCGGATTGAGCACCGGAACTCCGCGGTTGCCCGGGAACGGAGTCCGGACCACCCGCGTACCGTCGAGCCGCGCCGACCGCGGATCATACACCGTGTAGCGCACCGCGTCGATCGCCTGCAGGTCGGAGAAGTCGCCCTGCCGCCAGCTCAACTTTGGAACGGTCCGGTTGATGGAGCTTGTCGTTTCGGCCTTCGACTGGTAAATGCCGTTGTAGCTGAAGAAGAAGAACAGCTTGTCCTTCCCGTTGTAGAGCTTCGGCACCCACACCGGTCCACCGATGGTTCCGCCGAAATTGTTGGACCGCCCTGTCGCCTGCTTCTGATCGGTCGGCTTCAGCCGGCCGGAACGGACCTGGTCCTCCCACGCCAGCCGCGTGAAGTGCGGCGTCGCATTCCACCGTTGCTGCCAGTGCTGGTCGTACAGCGAGCCGTGGAACCGGTTGGTCCCGGGCTTCGTCATCACATTGACCGTCGCTCCGGAGGTGAATCCGGCCGATGCGTCGACCGATGAGGTTTCGATCCTGAACTCCTCCACCGCGTCGGAAGGCGGAACGAATCCCACGCGGCGGCCCGTTCCGGTGACGGGCGCGCCGTCGATCGTGTATTCGTTTGAGCCGACTCCGCCCATCGTGTTGAACGACGAGGTTCCACCGTTGTCGAACGCGCGCCGGTATTCGGGCTGCCCCGTCCACTGCATGCCGGGGGCGAGCGTGGCCAGCGCGAACGGATTCATATCCGAGAAGGGAAGCTGCATGATCTGGCGCTGGTCGATAATGCGCCCGCCGCTGGCCGTGGTCGTGTCAAGCAGCGGCGCCTCGGCGGTGACCTGTACCGTTTCAGCGGCCTGTCCGATCTGCAGTTGGAATTGAAGATCCAGCCGTCCGGCGACGTTGAGCACCAGCCCCTGCTGGACGGTCTTCCGGAATCCAGCCGCCTCCACGGTGACCGTGTAGGTGCCGGGGTTCAACAGGGTCGCCTCGAAGTAGCCGGTCGAGTTGGTGACCAGTTGTGACGCGCGGTTGACGTCCTGGTGCAGGACCGTGACGTTCGCGTTCGGAATCACTGCTCCCTGTGGATCAGTGACTTTACCCGTGATGCTGCCCAGCGACTGCTGGGCGGACAACAACACCGCAGCCCCAGCGAGCAGGGCCATGAGCCTGAATTTCATGCAATTTCCCTTCCTTGCCGCCGGTTCGGCGGCCGATCAGGGTCAGGATAACAAATCTATTTCTTCTTGGCGTCCTCTTTCGGGTACACCAAGTCGTACCCCTTCTCCTTCCACTCGAGCATTCCGCAGTAGCCGATTGTCTTGTATCCGGCTTTCTCCAAAATGGCCGCGGCACGCGCGGCCCGTCCTCCGCGGTTTCAAGCTGTGACGACGAGGGCGTCCTTCGGGATCTCCGACATCCGGGCCTCGATCTGGCCGACCGGGATGTTGACGAATCCCTTCATGGTTCCGAGCTCCGCGATTTCTTTTGGCTCACGAACGTCTAGGAAGAAGAATTTACGTTTGCTGTCGACAAGCTTTTTGAGATCGTCGGCGGACATTTTCGGGGCTTTGGGATCCCCTTGGGCTAGCGCGGCAATAGCACCCGCCACCCCAGCCATAGTCTTGAGGAATAGCCTTCTCATGGCCACCAGTATAAGGCAATTGCGACGCCAATCTTTGGTCAGCTTGAGCTAAGATTTCGACGCACCCCGCCCGATGGATGCCTGTTGTTTCGATGTCTCAACAACCCGCCCTACAGGCAACCCGACGGGTCCTGGCGGTAACCGACATCCAGCGCGCATCGCCGTCGAGCGATGCGGCGGCTGCTTCGAACGGCGTTTCGATTCTGCCGGTACCCGACCCAATCCAAGCTCTCGACCTGCTGCGGAGCGGCGGCTACGACGCCGTCTCCGTCACGCTCCCCGTTCCCGGCTGGACCGCCGAGGAGTTCTTAGAAGAAGTCCAACGTGTGGACCGGAAGGTCCCGGTGATCTTTCAGGGTGACGCCACGGTCCACGAAGCGGTGCGCCTCATCAAGCTCGGTGCGCACCACTTCATGCCGGCAGGAGCCGGACCGGCCGAGATCGAAGCGCTGCTCGCACCGCCCGAACGGGGCCTGCCCGAGGAGCCCTGGCGAAAGATCCTGGTCGGCGGTAGCGCGGCGATGCGCAACGTCGCGGACACGATCCGGCTGGTGGGGCCGCGCCGCTGTACGGTGCTGGTGACCGGTGAGACCGGGACGGGCAAGGACCTGGCGGCCCGTGCGATTCATGCGGCATCCAACCGCGCGCACCTCCCGCTCGTGGCAGTCAACTGCGGCGCGATACCGGAAACGCTCCTCGAAGCCGAGTTGTTCGGCCATGTCAAAGGCGCCTTCACCGGTGCGATCAGCAACCGTACGGGCCGGTTCGAGCAAGCCCATCAAGGGACGATCTTCCTCGACGAAATCGCCGAAATGCCGCTGGACCTGCAGTCGAAGCTGCTGCGAGTCCTGCAAGAGCGGGAGTTCCAACGGCTCGGCAGATCGGACACCATACGCGTGGATGTCCGTGTGATCGCCGCCTGCAACGTAGACCTGAGTGACCGCGTCCGCCAGGGCAAATTCCGCGAGGACCTGTTCTACCGGCTCAATGTCGTGCCGCTCCCCATGCCGCCACTCCGCGAGCGGCCTTCGGACATCCCGCTCCTGGTTGAGCATTTCGTTGAAAAGGTCTGTACTCAGGAGCGCATCCCGCGCAAACACATCGCCCGCGAGACTCTCGACCGGCTCTGCCGTTACTTCTGGCCCGGCAACGTCCGGCAACTTGAGAACGCCATCGAAATGGCCGTCACCCTGTCCGGCGACCGCGACGTCCTCTACCCAGGGGATTTCCCGTTGCCTTCCCGCATCCCGGAAAAGACCACTCCCTCCGCGGTTCCTTCCCACATCGCGGTTCCGGACGAAGGACTGGACTTCGAGCGCGTCGTCAACACGATCGAGCGGGGGATCCTCGAACAGGCGCTTCGCAAGAGCAACGGCAACAAGAAGGCGGCGGCTGACCTGCTCCGTTTGAAGCGGACCACGCTCGCCGCCAAATTGAAGGCGCTGCAGGCGGCCGGCGCCGGAGTCTAAAACGAGTACTTCAACCCGAACTGGATGATCCTCTCCGTCTGCCGGAACCCGAAATCACTCGCCGACGTCACCTTCCCGGCGTTCGGATTCAGCACCCGCCCCGCGGCGTCACGCACCACCGGCTGCATCAGCGGATCATCAAACTGCGCGTGATTGAACGCATTGAACATCTCCGCCCGGAACTGGAGCCGGTGCCGCTCAGTGAAGTTGAAGTTCTTCGAGAAATTGATGTCCCAGTTGTTCACGCCGCTGCCCTGAATGATGCCTTTGCCAGAATTGCCGAACCGGCCAGGCACGGCATTCTGGATCGCCTCGGTGTCAAACCACCGGTCGATCGTCCGCTGTCCCCGCGGCAGATTCGGATTCCGCAGCGCGTCCGGCCGCGCGCCCGTGAACTGAACGTTGAAGTTGCCCGGCGTCAGGTAGGCTCCCTGGTAGGCGGTCCAGATCGGCGCCACCTGCCATCCGCCGAGCAGCAGCCGCGCCAGCGCTGGAGCCTTGCGGAAGAAGGGAACCTCGTACACCGCGCTCAGGTTGAACTGGTGCGGCCGGTCAAAGACCGCCGGTCCTTTGTTGTCCTTTAGGTTCTTGATCGTGTTGGGACCAAATGATCCGGCGCCAATCGCCACTCCCACCGTGCTCGAATCCACGTCTGTGAGTGTCTTCGAAAACGTGTAGTTCCCGAGAATGGTGAACCCGTTCGAGTAGCGCCGCTCCATCCGCGCCGTGAACGCGTGGTAGTTGCCCGCCGCCCTGGACTCCAGAATGCTCACCCCGGCAAGCGTCGGATACGGAAAAATCAGGCGGAAATCGGGCGGCTGAGGCGGATTCGGGCTGATCTCGTTGTAGTCCAGATTCGTCGGCAGCCGTGTGCTCTTCGATCCCCGGTAGGCGACCTCGGCGAGCAGGTTCGCCATCACCAGCTTCTGAATGCTGAGGTTCCACTGCTGGACATACGCATCGCGGAAATTGCGCGCCACGCCCGCACGCGTGAGATTCACCTGACGGTCGGCATTGGCTAACGGCGAATCAGCGGTGAACAACGGTGCCGGGCTGGTGGGATTCGCCGGACGGTACGGCCGGTTCACCAGGAACGCGAACGGATCCTGGAATCCCCGCGAACGGAAATCGTTACCGATCGGCGGGCTGTAATAAACCCCGTAGGCGCCGCGCACTACCAGATCTTCCGTGCCGCGTGCCCTCCACGCGAATCCGAACCGGGGGCCGAAGTTGTTCCGGTCAGGATTCATCAGGCCTCGCGGCGTGCCGCTCTGGCCGGGAAGCAACTGCTGTCCCGCCGCGATGTCGAAGGTGGCGATGCGGTCGAACAAGTCGTGCGGTTTGCCGAAATACTCCCACCGGAGCCCCACGTTGAGCGTCAGGTTGGGGGAGGCGCGGTAGTCATCCTGCACATACCAGGATCCGTTGGAGTAACGCAGCCGCTGTTCATATGGCGTCGTCTGCACTGCATATGTAGCAGGGAATCCGAACAACGCGTCGGCGATGGCGGCCTGCCGCGTCGTGGTGCCGACGGGCGGGACGCTCGAATACACGCCGGTGAACCCGTAGTTGCCGTTCGGCGCGCCCCATTGGGTCGAGTTGAGCTGCTTCTTTTGGAAGTTCCCGCCCACCTTGATCGTGTGCTTGGCGCGGACCAGCGAGAGGTTGTCGACAAGCTGGAACGACTGGGTGATCCAGACGAAGAACGCATTGTTCGTCGAAAAGCCGGCCTGCGGGAACCCCGAAACTGTCACCGCCGGCGCACCGAAAGTGAGGGGCTGCGTGGGGATGCCCTGAATGCCCAGCTCCTGGACCCAGTTGCGCCGGAAAGAGTCCGCGGAATTGCGGGTCCGGTTCATGCGCACGAATCCGGTGCTGAACTCGTTCACCACACGCGGCGTGATGAGGTAGGTGTTGCCCAGCGTGAGCTGCGTGTGCCGCTCCGCCTGGACGGCGTCATACTTGAACGCCTGGGTGAGCGCCTGTCCGGGACCGACATCGTCGGGCTGGTTCACCGTGGTCCGCCAGAAGATGCTGTTCTTATCTGAGATCTTGTGATCGATGCGGCCCGACGGAATCGAGAAATCGAACTGGCGCAGGGGCGCGTTGACGTAGTTGCGCGCCGGATCCGGTGAGTTGGCGGCGGGATACAGGTTCAGCAGCCCCTGGCCGACGCGGTTGATCCGGCTGGCCGGAATCCGGTTCCCAGGCAATGGAGCCTTCGACAAGGGATCGGCCACGGGCCCCGCGTCGGTGAAGTCGCCCGCGCGTTCCGCGGCAGTCGGGACCAGGGTGGTGCTGGTCGTCCCGTTGCGCTGCCGCTGCCATTCCCAACTGAACATGAAGAACGTGCGGTCCTTGCCGTTGTAGATCTTGGGCACGGTGACCGGCCCGGAGACAATGAACCCGAACTGGTTGCGCTTGTTTGGCGCCGACCGCCCGGTGCGGTCGAAGAAGTTCCGTGCATCCACTTTGTCGTTGCGCAGGAACTCGAACAGCGTCCCGTGCCACTCGTTCGACCCTCGGCGCGTGACCACGTTGACGAAGGCGCCCGAGTTCCCGCCGAACTCCGCCGACGCACCCGACGTCAACACCCGGAACTCACCGACCGACTCAAGCGACGGAATCGCGTACGGATAGTTGTTCAGCTCCATGCCGCTGATCTCGATCCCGTCGACCAGCACGGTGGTCGTGTTGTCCCGCTGCCCGCCCGCCGAGAACGCCGGACCGTAATTAGCCTGCCGTTGCGTGGCGCTCGCGCGGCCCGCCGTCACGATCCCCGACGACAGAAATGCGAGCTGCATGAAGTTGCGCCCGTTCAACGGAAGCTCGCGGACCCGCTTCTCGTCGATCACCTGCGACAGGTTCGAGTCGCTCGCCTGAACCAGCGCGGCCGTGGCCTGCACCTCGACCGACTCGGTTACCTGGCCGACTTCGAGGCGGAAATCCAGCCGGAGCGTCTGTGCCACGGTGAGCTGGACCGAACTGATCTGCTCTTTCTTGAAGCCCTGCACCTCCGCTTCCAGACGGTAGGTGCCCGCCGGAAGCGCGCGGAACTCGTAGATGCCCGCCGGGTTGGCCGTCTGCTGGCGTGTCTGGTTGGTCTGTGTGTCGGTCAGCGTCACTTTGGCGCCGGAAACAACCGCGCCAGTGGCGTCGGAAATCGATCCGGTAATCACGCCGCTGGCGGTCTGTGCCGAGGCCGTGATCGCGGCGAGGCTGAGGACAAGGGTCCGAAGCAATGTGGTGGTGCCCATGCCGACACTTTATCAGTATTGGGGTGTGCGCTAGGATGGGCATTAGCCCGCCGATGCCGCTGCTGTTCCTCCTGCTTGCGATCGCACCTTTGCTGGCCGCCGAATCCGCTACAGTCTTCGACTTCGTGGCGCGCCATTGCTCCGGCTGCCACAACCCAAAGGTCAAGTCTGGCGACATTGATCTGGCCTCGCTGAAAACCGTCCGGTCGTTCGACGGCCATCGCGAGATCTGGGAAAAGGCGGTTGAAAAACTCAAGACTTCGCAGATGCCGCCGCCCGGATCCCCCAAACCTCCCGCGCCGCTGGTCTCGAGCGTCACCCACTGGCTCGAATCCGAATTCGCCCGCCAGGACCGTGCGATCAAGCCGGACCCCGGCCGTTTCACCGCGCGCCGCCTCAACCGCTCCGAGTACAACAACACGATTCGCGACCTCCTCGGAATCGACCTGCGTCCAGCCGCCAACTTCCCCGCCGACACCGCTGCGTTTGGCTTCGACAACATCGGTGACGCGCTCAATCTGCCGCCATCGCTGCTCGAAAACTACATCGACGCCGCCGAGCGCTCGGTCCGCGCCGCCCTTTTCGGACCCGCCAAACTGAAGCCTTCCGCGGTCCACTACTCTTCGCCGGTCCGCTTGAACCACTCCCGCGGCACGCTCAACATGCCGAAGGATCTCCCCAACTACGACACCACCGGGCTGAGCACGCTCCACTCGATGCACGTTCTCCACCGCTTCCCGGTCGAAGGCGAGTACAGCTTCCGCCTCGTGCTGAACGGACACCGGCCGAACCAATCGGAACCCGCGCACCCCTCGTTCTGGATCGACGGCAAGATGATCAAGGAATGGGAAGTCGATGCCACTGACCTCGAAGGCCAGATCGTCGAGGTCCGCGCCCGTGTGACGGCGGGCGAACACCTGCTCTCGGCCTCCTACAGCCGCAACTATCACGGACTCCCGCCGAAGTACAACGGCCCCGGGCCCTCCACGCGTCCCGATGTCGCGCTGATCAACCCGAGTGGCAAGCTCACCGGGAAGGACATCGAGACCCTCCGCAAGTTCGGCACCAGGATCAAGACCGATGGCATCGAAACGCGTATCGACAACCGCTACGAGTCGATCGATATCGCCGGGCCCTTTGACCAGGTCACCGGTCCGCCCGCTGCCAGTCTGAAGCTCATCTACACCTGCGGACACTCACCTGGCAAGCACTCCAAACCATGTGTCCGGCCGGTGATCCGCGCGTTCGCCGCGCGGACCCGTGACCACGGCGGAGGTCGAACACTTCGCCCAATTCGCGGACCTCGCGCGCAAGCAAGGCGACCCGGTCGAGGAGGGCATCGCCGCCAGTCTCCAGGCGGTCCTCGTCTCGCCCCGTTTCCTGTTCCGCATCGAGCATGGCGCGTATGACCTTGCCTCGCGCCTGTCCTATTTCCTGTGGAGCAGCATGCCCGACGCCGATCTCCTGCGCGCAGCTCAACAAGGGACACTGCACCAGCCCGCCGTCCTCGCCACTCAAGTGAAGCGGATGCTGCGCGACCCGAAATCCGCAGCCTTCATCGAGAACTTCGCCGGACAGTGGCTCCAGTTCCGCAACATCGACGTCGCCAAACCGGACTCCAACAAGTTCGCCATCTTTGACGACGCCCTTCGCCTGTCCATGCGCCGCGAGACCGAACTGTTCCTCGGCGCGATCTTCCGCGAGGACCGGAGCCTTCTTGAAGTGCTGAACGCCGACTACACTTTCCTCAATGAGCGTCTGGCGCGCTACTACGGTGTGCCCGGCGTCTCCGGACCTGAATTCCGCCGTGTCAGCGATCTGGCCCGTGGCGGTGGAGTGCTCTCGCACGGCAGCATCCTCACCGTGTCCTCCTACTCGACCCGCACTTCACCGGTCCTCCGCGGCAAATGGATCCTTGAGAATCTGCTGAACGCGCCGCCTCCGGCGCCGCCCGCCTCCGTCCCCGCGCTCGATGACACCCAAGCCGGACTGACCGCCACCCTCAGGCAGCAGATGGAGCAGCACCGGCAGAATCCCGCATGCGCCTCCTGCCACACCAAGATGGACGCGCTCGGATTCGGACTCGAAAATTTCGACGCCATCGGTGGATGGCGCACCCATGACGGCGCCCTCCCGATCGATACCGCGGGTGAACTCCCCGGTGGACGCAAGTTCACCACGCCAGCCGAACTGAAGTCGCTTCTGCTCGAGGAAAAGGATGCCTTTGCCAAGGGCCTGAGCGAGCGGATGCTGACCTACGCGCTGGGCCGCGGTCTTGAACGCTACGACCGGCCCACGGTTTCGGCGATCACCGCGAAAGTCAAGGCAGGCGGCTACCGGTCACACGAGTTGATCCTCGGTGTGGTCAACAGCCTGCCGTTCCAGTACACCCGGCAGAACACCGGAACTAACCCCAAAGCTCGTGGACCGGGCCGTACAGATCCTGCGAGGCGGCTCCCGGAACGTACTCAAAACCCCGCCCCAGTGGATCATCCCGCCGCACGGTAGTCCAGTCGATCCCCAGCGCGGAGTACAGCGTTGCCTCGAGGTCCTCAGCGCGGATATCGCGTTCGCGCTTCCATCCTGGCTCGGCTGTCAACGCTCCGCGATCGTCAGTGGACCCGATCGCCTTCGGACCCCGGATCCCCGCGCCCGCGAACAGCGCCGCCTGCTGCAGGAAGTGGTCCCGTCCGGCGGTCGCATTGGGCTGGCCGATCGTCCGCCCGAACTCACCCATGCAGAAGATCAGGGTCTGGTCGAGCAGATTCGCCGCCTTCAGATCCCCGATCAACGTGCCGAGTCCGGTATCGAACTGCCGCGACAGGGAGTTCGCGTTGCCCGCGTTGAACGGCCCCGCGTAGATACCCGCGTGGTTGTCCCAGCCGCCGATGTTGATCATCACGAACCGCGTGCCAAGTCCGGACTGAATCAGGTTCTTTGCCGTGATGCAGGCGTTTCCGAACGCCGTATTGCCGTACCGGGTCCGCTCGGCAGCCGCGAAAGTGAAGATGCGATCGATATCCGGGTTGTACATCAGGTTCCGCGCCGCCGCATTGAACTGATGCATTTCCCGCACAGCCGCGCCGAGGCCGGCCGACGCCCGTTCCTCGGCATCCAGCTTGAGCAGCAGGTCGAAGCGCCGCTCAAACGCCGGTGCTCCGTCACGGTGGGCCGTGTTCCCCAACCCGCCCCCTCCGGGCGAGACGAAGAACGGTGCGTGCTCCGGGGTAAGGTATCCCGGACCCGGGATGTTGTCGCCTGTGTTCAGCGCCATGAACGCGGGCAGGATCTGCCCGGGCCGCGTCAACTCAAGCGACGCCACCGAGCCTATGTGCGGCGCAATCCGTGCCGTGCTCGACACCGGATTTCTGCCAAGCTGCAGCCAGTTCCGCGCCAGCTCGTGTACCGCCGCCCAACTCCGCACGGACCGCACCAGCGCCACCGAATCCATGTGCTCGGAAATGCGCGGCATCAGTCCGCGGGGAAACACGACTCCGTCGAACGTGGCCGGCTGAAACGCCGCCGGCAGCCACGGACCCTGCTTCAAATCGAACGTGTCGATGTGGCTCGCGCCCCCGTTCAGCAGGATGAAGATGCAGTAGTTCGCCTTCGCGATCGGCGTCGCGCCGCGCGCGATGGTCTCCATCGGCCGCACCGGCAGCAGTGTATAGCCTCCCACCGCCGCCGCCAGATGCCGGAACCAGACCCTGCGGCTCAGATGCGGCTTGCGCCAGGGCAGGGTGCCTTGAACTCCAGTCCAATCAAATCCAAACCGGTCTTTCATGTTCGTGCTCCTTTCCCTAGGAGCTGAAAATAAACTCAGACTTGTTGATCAGCGCCCATGCCAGATCCTCCACCGCGGCATTGCGTGCCGCTGCCGTGTTCGACCTTGCAAGGTGGGCGATCGCATGTGACCGCTCCGTCTCGGATGGCCACCGGGAAAGGAACAAGAGATACAACTCGTCGACCGCGGCCCGGTTGTCAGACATCGCCGCCGCGGCGCGCAGTGTCGAAGAAGCGTTGACCTTCGTCTTGTTGGTCACGAACGCGTCGTTCATCAACGAAAGCTGTTGCAGGATCGAACCCGACTGCGAGCGCTGCTGTGTGTCGCGGTTCCCCCTCAGGAACACGTTCATGAAGCTCAGAGACGCCCCGTTGCTTTGAGGCTCCCGCGGCTCAGGCAGCTCGCACGCCCAACGCGCCGGATTCGCCCAGCCCTGAACCGTATAGGTCGTGAACACGTTGGTCGCTTTGGCGATCGCGTCGTGGACCTCCTCACCCTCCAGCCGCCGTGGATAATGGCGGGCAAACAAAGGAACCATCGTGCTGTTGAACGGCGCGTCGTAGCGCGAACTCAACTGGTAGGCCGAGGACTCGAACATGACCTGCAGCAGTCCGCGGACGTCGTAATTGTGACGCGCAAACTCCTCCCCCAGCATCACCAGCAGCTTCGGGTGCGACGCTTGGAGCTGCCACGGCGCCGGCGGCGGACTGTCCGGGTCCAGCCGCGCCGGATCCAGTCCGTTCACCGGTTCCACCAGCCCGTAGTTGAACACCGCCTTCCACAGCCGGTTCGCCATATTCAGCTTGAACATCGGATCGCGGACCACCTTGAGCGCGAACGCCCAGCGCCACTCCGGAACCTCCGGCTTCGATCCGTCCCGGTATTCAGGATCCACCGCGGTGACGGTACCGATCCGCACCCGGTTCGGACGGTTGCCGAAATTGGTGTTCAGCGCGTAGTTGCCCGTGGCCCGGTCGGTAACCTGGAAGCTGTTGGCGTAGGGGCTGGTCCGGTCATTGTTGAAAGGACTCGCGAACACCACCCGCGAGAAAAACGCCGACATCCGGTACGCCTCGATCCGCGTGACATCCTTTCCCCACAGGCTCAGCTCATCCAGATGACGGCGGCCGTCGTGGCACATCAGGCAGTCGTAGTGGCCCAGCCCGAGGAACCGCTCCGCGGCCTGGTAGGCGATCAGATCGTAGACATCCTGGATCGGACCGTTGATCGCGCGGCCCCCGACAATATGGTTGACCGCGCCTGAGGAGTCATCGTAGTTGTTGCCGCCCGCGGTGATCACGTCGAGCGTCACGTCCTGCCACGACTTTCCCGTTCCCAGCGCGTTGCGGATGTAGTTGTGAAACGCGTTGCGGCCCTGAAACTGGCGGTTCACGTTCGACTGCACGGAATTGTTCGCCAGCAACTCACCGAGCCACATCGTCCAGCGATCGACGAACTCGCCCCCGGAAAGCAGCGTGTTGATCAAGCGTTCCCGCTTGCCCGGCGACTGATCGGCGGCAAAGTTCCGAACCTCGTCCGGCGACGGGATCCGGCCCGTCACATCGAGATAAATCCTGCGCACGAACTCGGCGTCCGTGGACAAGCTTGCGGATGGAGCCTTCGCGGCCGAAAGCCGGTCAAAGATCTCCACGTCGATGAAGTTCCGCCGCGAAATCTGATCCGCAGCGACGGTTCGCGTGCCGGAGGCCTGTTTCAGCCACCCGTCCGCTTTTCCCGTCCGGCCAGCGATGTCCCGCTGCAACCGGACCTCGCGCTGGAGGAACTCGTCTGGATCGTTTCGAAAGGTGCAATTCTCACCGGACTGCGCCGTGGCATAGCCTGCCACGCAAAGCAAAATCAGTGGCTTAAATTTCCCCGCCATGACACTCTCCGTCTCTTATCGTTGAATTCTACTCACCCCGGACGATCTTGTGTCTTTTCGCTTCAAGTGTAACCCGAAGCCAGGCTCCCTGGTTGCGGGGTCACCTGAAAAGATGGGCCAAACTCTTGCGGCAGCAGAGCCGGGGCCCGGCCACGTTCATCAACGCGCGCCGATCCTGTAGGCTGCCATCTCGCGGGTGTTGCGGATATAGATTACGCCGCCGGAAATCGCCGGATACTGCCAGGTCTTGCCGTCGATCGCGTTAAAGCTCGCGACCTCGGTGTGCTTGGCCGGATCCGCCTTGACCAGCGTCAGATCGCCGCGCTCGGTGAGCACCACCAGGTGGCCGCCCGCCAACAGGAGCTGGCCATAGCCGTAGCGCCCGCCCTTCCATTTCTGCGTGCCGGTCTCCACCTCAACGCACGCCAGGATCCCCTCGTCGAGGCCGTATACGTGACCCTGGTAGAGAACTGGCGAGTTGAACTTCGCCTTCAGCTTGGTGTTCTGCCAGACGGCTTTCGCCTTGAACTTGTCCCCGCCGGGCGTCAACTCCACGAG
Source organism: Acidobacteriota bacterium (assembly GCA_016871015.1). Lineage (GTDB taxonomy): Bacteria > Acidobacteriota > Terriglobia > Bryobacterales > Bryobacteraceae > SYLY01. Next base: position 15,501 of record VFZX01000088.1, read on the forward strand.
CGCCGATCCATGGCCGTAACCCGCGGTGATGAAGAACCGGTTTGGATGCGTGACGATCGGTTGCGCCGCGTTGATGTTGTAGTCGGTCACCCAGGGGAACTCCCAGAGCAGCTTCCCGTCCTCGACCGTCAGGCCCATCGCCCGCGAGGCGCTCACCACCACCAACTGCCGCTTTCCATTCAGCGTCGCAATCATTGGCGACGTGTACGACTGCTCGTCGTTCTGCGATCCCCAAAGCAGCTTTCCGGTCATCTTGTCGAGCGCCACGACGCTGCGCCCGCTGGATCCTCCGGGCAGCACGATCAGCTTTTCCTCCACCACAAGGGGCGAATGGGACTGCGCCCAGGTGATGTTGCTCGCGTTGTACTCCTTGAGGATGTTCTTGTTCCAGATCAGCTTCCCGGTGGCCGCCTCCAGGCACCGCAACTCACCCTCGGCGCCCAGCGCGTACAGCCGTTCCGCGTCGATCACCGGAGTCGCGCGCGGACCGTCGCCGCCCATGGACTCGTCAAAATGCGCGGCCCACGAGTTGGTCCATTTCTCCTTTCCGGTCGCGGCATCATAGGCGGCCACGAACTCGTGGTCCCGCCGCTGTTCGATCGTGAAAATCATCCCGTGGGCGGTCACAAATGACGCCCACCCGCCGCCCACCGGCTGCTTCCAAATCCTGGTGAGGCCAGATGCAGGCCACTGGGTCAGAATCGGCGCCTCATCGTAGATCCCCAACCGGCCTGGCCCACGGAAATCATGCCACGGCACAGCCACCGCGGGCGCGGGCTCTGGCCTGGGCGCGGCTTCGACCACCGCGGGCGCAGCAGGCTCGGCCGATGCGCGATTCTCCTCCACCGCCGCCGACTGGCGCGCCCGGTCCGGAGCCGTGGTGAGCCTTGGCATTCCCGATCCGGCGTAGTCCACGCGGACAATGGAGAAGTGCACCAGGGCCGCTACCACGGCCATCGCGGCCATGATTGACCACATCACGATTCGAACTTTACGCATGCTGTCTTGATTGTCCTATAGGTCCGCTGCCGGCGGGACACCCGCGAAAGCGAACCCCTTCTTGAGGTCTTGGGAAGGGATGAAGAGATCAGGCAGCGAATTCCGATATTTGGAATATTCGGTTCGGCTGGCGGAAAAGAGGGCGATGGCTGAAACGTGGTATCGTGTGGTCTCATCGGTCCGAGCGGAGTGGAGGACGGCATGAATTGGTTTTATGAGCTGGGAGGAGAGCGGAAGGGCCCCGTCGGTGTCCAGGATCTTGCGTCCCTGGTGCGCGCGGGAACCATCAGCGATTCCAACCTGGTCTGGCGGGAAGGACTCGCCGGATGGCAGCCATTGAGCGCCATGCGCGGAGAGATCCTCGCGGCTGCGGGCGGAGACACTGCCGTCCTCGTGGCTACTGGACTGTCGACCCTCGTCAATCTTGCCATCAGCTCGGGCTATGAGATTTTCATGATCGGATCCCGAGGCCAAACCCTCGGCAAGATGGCGATGAGCCTCAAAGTCGTCCGGGCCGACGGTTCGGCGCTCGGCTACGGACTCGCGGCAGGCCGCTATTTCTCCAGTATCCTCAGCGCGATCATCCTGATGATCGGATACCTGATGGCTCTGTGGGACCCGGAAAAGCGCGCTCTCCACGACCGTATCTGTGAAACGCGAGTGATCAAGACCAAGTAGGCGTGACTGGCTAGTATGATCGCCGGTTTGCGTTGCGCTGTCTGTGACGAGGTGATCGACCGTTCCGTGTGGAACGATGCAGTCACCTTTTGCGCCCGCTGCCAGGAACCCCTCCAGGCCCGCGTGTATCCAGCGGCATTCCGGGCTGCCAGCGTCACGCGCGTCGACGCCGCGGAAGAAGGCATCGAGGCAGCCTGCTTCCAGCACGCTTCAAACAAAGCGATCGCCGCCTGCGCCCGTTGCGGGCGTTTCATGTGCGCGGTCTGCGACATCGAAATCGACAGGGAACATATTTGCCCGGTGTGCCTGGAGTCCGGAGCGCGGCAGGGTACGATCCAGAACCTCGACAACCGCCGGACTCTCTACGATTCGATCGCGTTCGCGCTGGCGACTCTCCCGGTGTTTACCATCTACCTTCCGATCTTCACCGCGCCCGCGGCCGTATACCTCTCGATCCGGTATTGGCGGGCGCCCCTCAGCATCCTTCCGCGGACGCGCTGGCGCTTCGTGCTGGCGGCTCTATTCGGCGCCACGCAATTTTTCGGACTCGTTGCAATCATTGTGATCGCGATTGCCGCATCGCGCTCCCGGATAACCCAGTAAATGGCGGCCCCCTACCGATTGTTGATTCCCAAACGCCGCGGCGTGTTCCGTTCTTCTCACGTGTGGGCTGGAGACGGGCACATCCTCCATGTGGACAACACACGTTTTCACGAGAACTACCAGCGCTTCCGTTTCGACGAGATTCAGGCCGTCACCTACACGCAGAAGGGAAGTCTCGCGCTCTTGCAGTGGGCCGGACTGGTCACGCTCGTGCTGATCTACGCCGCGGTCTTGTGGGCCGCGGGGACCGGCGGGGTGGCCATCTTCTTCGGCATCTTCTTCGTCCCGCTGATCGCCGCTCTAATTGTCGATATCGCGAATGGGCCCCGCTGTGTGTGCATGCTCCAGACCGCGGTCGGAGCACATCATCTCACCGCTGTTTCCCGCGTCAAGCGCGCCCGCGAGTTTCTCGACGCCGTCGAGCCGCTGATCCGCGAGGCGCAGGGCGAATCCCCCGTGCCCGCCGCTCCCGCTCCAGCGTCTCCGGAGACCGCCCCCAAGCCGCCCGAGCCGCCTTCGCTCCCAAGACCTGGCCACCAGTTTCCGTTAGTCGAGGCCAGCTTCGGCGTTACGATGCTCCTCCAGGCCGGCCTCATCGGACTCTTCTTCGCCGGACGCTACGACGCGCTGGCCGTTGCCTCTCCCACCCTGGTCTCGATTTCATCGCTACTGCTAGCCGGTGTCTCGCTGATTTTCGGATTCACACGCGGATTCCGGATCGGGCACGTGTTCGTGGTTCTCGGCACGGCGCTCGCCTGCTGGGATTGGTTCCGCGCCGCTGAAACCGGTTTCTCAATCTCGTCGCAGATCGGCGGTTTGAGCATATTCCAGCAACGCGGCGCTCTGGCCAAGCAGGTGATCACGGCCGGGTTCATGAATTACTCACGGATCGCGCTCTGGACCTTTGTGTCCCTCGGCCTTGCCACCATCGCCGAGGCGATTTGGCACATACTGAAAATGAGGCGGAAGACCAGCGCGTGAGCCAGACCATTGCCCTCAGCAAATGCCTGATTCACACCGCGCGCGAAGCGGTCGCGCGTTGTCCGCAGTGCCGCCAGTTCTTCTGCCGCGAGTGCATCACCGAACATGGCGGACGCGTTCTGTGCGCCCCGTGCCTGGCCAAACAAGCGCGCACGGCCAATGAAACCGGCAAGCTCGCCTGGATCCGGCTGCCTGTTGCGGCGTCCGCGGCGTTTCTCCTGCTTTGGATGGTCCTATTCCAGGCTGCGAGATTCATCAGCACGTCGGGTGCGGATTGACCGATGGCGAAACCGCCGCTTCACCGGATGCGCGAGGTCTCAGGCTTCGAGTTGATGGATGACGCCGTGACGCTGCTCCGCCAGCTTCCGGCGCGCGCCTGGGCTGTCTACGTGCCGTGTGTGCTCTGGGCGGTGTTCGGACTTCTCCGGCTCCTGTTTGCCAGCCCCCGCGAGGACCTCGCTTCACTTGCGCTCACCGCCACGGCCGGATTCGGCGCCAAGCAGATCTCGGAATGCTGGCTCGCGCGGGAGCTTTGGACTCTGCTGCAGCGGGACCCGGCGCCGCGGCGCTTGCCGTGGATCTCCGTCCTGTTGCGCCAGACAGCCTGGCAGCCCTGGTCCATCGCCGTCCTGCCGCTGGGGCTGCTGGCAGCGGTTCCGTTTCCGTACGCGGTCTGGTTCTTCCGGAATCTCAGCCTCAACGTGGCACGCGGAGAAGCCCACGCGGTGGCGGTTGCCTGGGAGGATTCCCGCGCCGCGCAGAGCCAGAGCTGGACATTCCTGACGGGCACGCTGCTGGCGGCGCTCCTGCTCTACCTCAACTTGCTCTTTTCGGCCATCGCGATTCCGGTGCTTGTGCGCATGTTCACCGGGTTCGAGAGTGTCTGGGCTGCTCCCAGCGTGCTCCTCCGGTCCGGCGCGCTCCACGGCATCATCGTTGGGATCGTCTACCTGCTGCTCGACGCCTTGTTCACCGCCGCCGCCGTGATCCGCGTCTTCGCTAACCGCTCCCGGACCACTGGAGAGGACCTGCTGCTCGCGCTGAAGCGGCTGTCCGCGCCGGCCGCGGCGATGCTCCTGATCGCCGTGCTCGTTGCCGCACCGCTCGCTGCCGCGCCGGTCGACCGCCAGGAGCTCAACGACTCGATCGACCGCACTCTGGAGCGAGCCGAGTTCCTCTGGCGCGTCCCGGCTCAGGATCCAGGCCAGGTCCCCGGCTGGTGGAAACAGGTCGAGGCGTGGTGGAACAAGTTGTCGGACTGGGTGAGGCAGTTCTTCGACTGGCTCGACAAGTGGCTCCGCCCCCTTACCGGCCGCCAGCCTGCCAACGCTCCCGCCGGTGACGCCGGCGGAGCCTCCAGAAACATTCTCGTCCTGCTCGCGGGGATCACGGTACTTGCGGTCATCTACTTCGTGTGGCGCAGGATCCGCCAACAGCCGCCGGAAACCATCGACGCCCAAGCCGCGCCCTCCGTCGACATCCGCGATGAATCGGTGTCGGCGGAACAACTTCCGGAAGAGGGCTGGCTGCGGATGGCGGAAGAGTTCCTGGCGAACGGTGAATTCCGCCTTGCACTTCGTGCCATTCATCTGGCCGGCCTGCGACGGCTATCCCAGAGTCAACTCCTGACTCTCAAGCGGTGGAAGTCTGGAATGGACTATCAAGCCGAGCTCCGCCGCAAAAGCCGTGGATCGGTCCAGCTCAACTCAGAATTCCTCGAGGTGTGGCGGGATTTCGACTACGGCTGGTATGGACACCGGCCGGTCGAGGCCTCGCACGTGTCCCGGTTCCGTGAACGATGGGAGGCGGTCCGTGCCCACGCGTCCTAAGTGGCCGGCCATCGTACTGGCGGCGTCGCTGGCCGCGGCCGCCACGGGATTCTGGCGCATGTACACGCTGGCCGCCGCCGACGGGGCGGCCTTCCCGGAATATTCTTCGCTCCGGTCCGACAAGCAGGGAGCCCTTGCCTTCTACTTGAGCCTGTCGGAGCTCCCCGGCATGCACGTCCGCCGCAACTTCGAGCCGGTGCAAAGCTGGAAACCTACCGGCGCAACCTTGCTGTTTCTCGGCGAGCTGTCCGGCACGTGGATGGAGGCTCCGCTGGAAGAGTTCGATGCAGCCGAGCGCCTTGCCAAGGCCGGCAACCGTGTGGTGATCGTGCTCCGCTACTCGCGCCGCCCCATCATCGCGAAGCCCGCCAAGGACCCGGACAGGCCCAAGCTCGTCAAGCCCGCCGACCGCTGGGGCATCAGCATCCGCGAGATTACCGTATCGAAACAACGGAACGCCCCCCCATTGCTCGTCCTCGACGCACAGGACTCCAACTGGAGCCCAGGCGCGTATTCGAAAATCCTCGAAAAGGAGGAACTCGTGGCAGCCGAGCGCCGTTTTGAGTCCGGCTCCGTTGCGATCATCGCCAGCGGCACGGCGTTCCTCAACGTCAGCCTCAGAGACAAGCGGGACACCAGCCTGCTCGCCTGGGCGGCCCAATCCTCGCAAGGCCGGATCGTCTTCGATGAAGCGCACCTGGGAACCACAACCAGCGGGTCGGTTGCGGGATTAATCCGGCGCTTCCGCCTTGAATGGACTCTGGCCGTGTTCATCCTGGCCGGACTGCTTTTCGTCTGGCGCCAGTCGTCACCGCTTCTTCCACCCCGTCCGCCCGAGCCGCCCAAGCCCAGTCCCGCAGGCGCGCAGACCGGACTCGCGGGACTGCTGCGCCGCAACACTTCCGAGGCCGCTTTGCCAGCTCTGTTGTCCGGGCTGTTCGATCAGGGAATCAGGTTCCAGCCGGCCATCACGGGACCGCGAGCCGCGGCGGTCCGGCAACTGCTCAGCGGACCCAAGCCCGATTGGGCCATACTGTGGAGCCGTCTCCATCGGACGCTCCGGGGGAATTCATGACCGAAAAGCTCGAACAACTACACGACATCCTGAACCGGACCCGCAGCGAGGTTGCCAAGGTCATCATCGGCCAGGATGACGTGGCGGATCAATGTCTGGCCGTGATCCTTTGCCGCCAGCACGCCCTGCTCGAAGGCGTACCCGGCGTGGGCAAGACCCTGCTGGCGCGGACGCTGGCCGCGGTGCTTGGCTGCGAGTTCAACCGCATCCAGTTCACGCCGGACCTGATGCCTGCCGACATCACCGGCACCAATGTCTTCAACCTCCAGCGCAACGAGTTCACGCTCCTGAAGGGACCCATCTTCACCGCCTTCCTCCTGGCCGATGAAATCAACCGGGCGCCTGCCAAGACCCAATCCGCGCTGCTGCAAGCGATGCAGGAGCGCACGGTGACCATCGACCGCACCACCCATGAACTCCCTGGCGACTTTACCGTGTTCGCGACGCAGAACCCGATCGAATTTGAGGGAACCTATCCGCTGCCCGAAGCCCAGAAGGACCGCTTCATGCTGAAGATCATGATGCCTCCGCTCGACCGTGACGCCGAGGTCCAGCTCGCCAACCGCATGGCAACGGGCGATTCGCCCGAGCATCGCCTGGAGGGCGGCGGAGTCCAGCCGGTATTGCCTCCCGGCGAACTGGCCCGCGCCCGCTCAGCCCTGCTCGACATCGAGTTCCGGCCCGAGTTGCTCGGCTACGTGGTCGACCTGGTGCGCTCCACGCGGACTTCCGAGAGCATCCTCACCGGTGCCGGTCCCCGTGCCACCCAGGCTCTGCTTGCCGCTGCCCGCGCGAGCGCCGCGCTCGCGATGCGCGACTTCGTCACCCCGGACGACATCAAGCGGATGGCGCCGCCGGTCTTTGAGCACCGGCTGATCATCCGGCCGGAGTTTGAAATCGAAGGCGTCACCGCGCGGGAAACGGTGACCAAGATTCTCGAGTCCGTGGCTGTGCCGATCTAGAGTTCGGCGATCCGGAAGATCCGGCCGAAGGGACAGTTGAGCGCGCCGGCGATGTTGGCCTCGGCGCCTTCTTCGCGGTCCACCAGACAGAGCGCGCCTAGCACCTCGAATCCCGCCTCCCGCGACGCCTCGATCGCCTTCACGGTTGAGTCGCCGGTCGTACAGACATCGTCGACGATAACCACGCGCCGTGCCTCGCCCTCCAGCAGGCCTTCGATTTGGCGCTTCGTTCCGTGTCCCTTGGCCTCCTTGCGGACCAGGAATCCGTTTACCGGCTGTCCGGCCAGTGCGCTCTCATGCGCCACGGCCATGACGATCGGATCGGCGCCCATCGTCAGCCCGCCGACGGCTTCCGGATCCCAGCCCAGCTCCGTGATTTTCGCCAGGAATAGGCGCCCGATCGCGGGCATCGCCCGCGCGTGGCACGTGGTCACCCGCGCGTCGCAGTAGATGCTGCTGCGTTTTCCACTGGCTAGTACGAAGTCGCCCCGCTTCACGCTGCGGGTACTGAGAAGCCCCTGGACCAGGGCCCTATCCTCTTGCAAACTCATGCCGGTAAACTAAAAGAATAGCCGATGAGGATCCTGCTTCTCCTGATCGCCACGGCACAGTGGGCAAACTCCGAGGTCCGTACCGCCGGAAGGGTGGAGTCTCTCGCCCCCCTTGAGCGGGGAGCCAGGTTCGCTTTGGCGAACAGTCAAAGCGCCTCGATTGAGTTCTTTGCGGCCAATGTGATCCGGGTCCGCTACGTTCCCACGCCGGCTACAGTAGCGCGTGAGACCGGCGCAGTTGTGGAGGGCACCGCTACCCCGGTCCAGGTGGACTTCTCCGATTCCCCCTCCGCCTACACCTTCCGGACCTCAGCCCTGCGGATCGCCGTCTCCAAGGACCCGTTCCGGCTCGAGTTCTTCTGGCCCGATGGCCGTCCCATGATGCTGGACGGCACGCCCGGCTACGGCTACGACGACGCCAACGGACGCGTGTTCACGCAGAAGGCCGCCCAGCCTGGTGAACGCTTTCTGGGCATCGGCGCGCGCGGCGGCCCGCTCGACCGGCGCGGGCGCAACTTCGTGTTCTTCAACGTTGACCGCGCCGAATACAAGGAGTTCGACGACCCGCTCTACCTCAGTTTCCCGGTCTACTATTCCTTCGTCAATGGGCGGGCGTCGGCGGTCTTCTTCGACAACGCCGCGACGCCTTTCTTCGATCTGGCCAAGGCCTCGCCAGAGACGGTGCTGCTTGCCGCCTCACGCGGTGTCGTCGACTACTACCTGATCGCCGGACCGTCGCCCCATACAATCGCGCGGTCGGTTGCGCGGCTGACCGGCCTGACGCCGCTGCCTCCCAAGTGGACCCTCGGCTACCACCAAAGCCGCTACAGCTACGACTCCGAAGCCGAACTGCTCGACGTGGCCGGACGGCTGCGCGCCGCACGGATCCCGGCCGACGTCCTGTGGCTTGACATCGACTACATGGACCGGTTCAACAACCTGACCTGGAATCCCGAAACCTTTCCCAATCCCGGCGAGATGAGCAGCAAACTGGACGCGAATGGATTCGCGCGCGTTGCTATTGTTGAACCGCTGCTGCTGAAGTCCGA
>VFZX01000089.1 GCA_016871015.1 Acidobacteriota bacterium
GCGCGCCGGGGAAAAGGCCCCATTTTCTCCGAAAATGGGGCGTTCAGGAAACCAAGAAATCCGGAATATCGAGGTATTGACAATCGCGCGGAGAAGGTGTAAGGTGAAGATCGAGCCGCACCCGCCCTTGATAAGTGTCAAGCAAGAATCCAGGCTAAAGTGTCAAGGATGTGTCCGGTCGCGCACCGACACCATCGCCTTGAAGCAGTCCGGGATCACCGGCAACGGAATCGGCATCGCTGTGATCGATAGCGGCATCTCAAACCACTCCGACCTGAAGGACTCGCACAAGACTCTCCGCGTCGTCTACTCACAGTCCTTCGTCGGAGGAACCGCCGCGGACGAGTTCGGCCACGGCACGCATGTTGCCGGGATCATCGCCGGCAACGCTGCTCAATCGACCGGAGGTGCCTTCTTTGAAAACCTCTCCGGTATTGCGCCGAAGGTGAATCTGGTGAACCTGAAGGTGCTGGACTCCCGCGGAATGGGCACGGACAGCGGCGTGATCGCAGCGATCGACCGGGCGATTCAGTTGAAGGACACCTACAACATCCGGGTGATGAACCTCTCGTTGGGGCGGGGCATTCAGGAGAGCTACAAGCTCGATCCCCTCTGCCAGGCAGTCGAGAGAGCCTGGCGGGCAGGCATCACCGTGGTCGTCGCGGCCGGCAACCAGGGACGCAACCAGTCGATGGGGACCGACGGGTACGCGACCATCATGGCTCCGGGCAACGACCCCTACATCATCACAGTGGGTGCGATCAACAGCAACGGCACCTCCAGCCGGACGGACGACACGATGACGTCGTTCAGCTCAAAGGGCCCGACCGTGATCGACCATATCGTCAAACCCGATTTGATGGCGCCGGGCAACGCGATTGTCTCGCTCAGGGCGTCTTCCAACTACCTGGCCCAGAACTACCCCAGCACCGCTGTTGCGCTCCGCGAGTACAGGACCAATTCCAACGGTATGTCAACCGACTACTTCCGGCTGAGCGGAACCAGCATGGCGACGCCCACGGTCGCGGCCGCCGCCGCAATGATGCTCCAGCACACTCCCGCTTTGACCCCAGACCAGATCAAGGCCAGGCTCATGCGAACCGCATGGAAAGACCTGCGGTCCCCCTTGATCTGGCAGGACTCCGGCTCATGTTACACGCAGACCGTCACCAAGGATCTGTTCTCTACCGGCGCAGGCGTGCTCGACGTCAAGGCGGCTCTGGCTGACACCAACCTGCCGGTGGGATCTGCCATCTCACCGTACGTCTATGTCACTGCCGACGGAAGAGTCGCGCTGTCCTACAACACCGTTGCTGGACTCAACATCATCTGGGGCTCCAACATCATCTGGGGCTCGAACATCATCTGGGGTTCGAACATCATCTGGGGAACCAACCTGGTGTGGGGAAGCAACCTGATTTGGGGAAACGCCACCCTCAGCGGATACAACATCATCTGGGGCTCCTCGTCGCCCTTCGCCGGCTCCGCGACCGGCCCCTCGGCTGAAGTCGCGGCCTTCTCCGTCCTGAGCGGAGGCGACAGTACCATGGAGAACGCAGCCTGTGCCTACGGCGGCCCGGTCAGTTACTAGCGATGGGGATCCAAAGCTCCTGCTCACCCCGGTCGATGCCAGCGGTGATTTCCAGCCGGGCGTCGCCCGCGGGGAGTCCCGCCGGCACAGCTACGTTGAATTGGTACACGCCCACAAGTCCCTGCGCCAGACCCGCGAACAGTACGCGCGCCGTCATGCCGCCGATCCTGATGTCCACCGGGTTATCGACCGGCGCGGGTTGCGGCACAATAGTCCCGGCGATCGATGTCGCAGTGGTCACCGGTCCAAACCCGGTGCCGAAAAAGACAAGGGTCTCGCCAGCCCGTGCGGGAGCGTTCCCAACACCGGCAATCGTCCCGTTCGATACGAAGGTGCCATCCTGATGGAGCGCAACCACGTACTGCCGCTCGCCCGGCTTGAACGCTGCCGGAGCCAGCAGCCCTGGTGCCAGCCGCCGCATGTCGATGCGGACCACGGGACTCGTTCCGCCTCCCCGTCCCACAATCACCGACAAGGGATCCCCGACTGAGACCACCGCCGGAACCTGGGCATTCACTTGCGTGGGGCTCACGAAGTTGACGAACGCAGGCATACCACCGATCGTGACGGTCACGCCTTCAAGCGTTGTCGGCGCGCGGTTGTTCACGAAGTCGCTCAACTCCCACCCGCGGGACACGCCGCCACCGAGTCCGGATCCGTAGATCTCGATAAAAGATCCGGGCGCCGCGTAGCTGAATCCGCCGAACGCCGTGGCCGTGACGACACCGCTCACGTTCAAGACCGGCGCATCGGTCAATGTCACCGTGGTGATGCGGACCAGGTTGCCTTCCTGGATTCCGCCGCCAGTGAAATTGATCAGCGGGATCGTGTCGAACGCGCCACCCTGGTTGTACGTCGGCACCGCGGCGATCCGGTCCATGATCGCCAACCCGGCCTCATTGGCGACACGTCCGAACACGGTAAAGCCGCCGTTCTGATTGTTCAGATTCCCCGAGTTGTCGCCCAGATTGAAGAACCATTGATTGGTGGCCGTGTCGGGTCCCGAGCCGAGCTTGGCCATCGCCACCGTGCCGCGAGTGTTCGAAGTCCCGAACTCATTGCGCACCGGTGGATCTTCAGGAATCTGCTGAACGCCACCCTGCCAGCGGAATCCGCCCCCCTGGACCACGAATCCGGCGACCGAGCGGTGGAAGAAGGAATTGTCGTACGCCTTCTTGTTGACGTAGTTCAGAAAGTTCGCCACAGTCCGCGGTGCCACGTTCTGCAGCAGTTGAATATCGATGTCGCCCAACGTGGTTGCGACGCGAACCGTTGGATTCTGTGCCCATACCGCCGCGGGCGCCAGCAGCGCACCGAGAAGGAACGCGCGCCTCAACCCAAACCTTCCAGCACTCCCGTGCTGTCTCCGAACGACTTCTCCTCGATCCCCATCCGCTGAAGGAACGACAGGTGCAGGTTGCAGAGCGGCGTCTTCTCCGCGAAACGGACCCTGCGGCCCGGCCGCAACGTTCCCTTGCCACGGCCCGCGACGAGCAACGGGAGATTCTCCGGATCATGCCGGTTGCCGTCCTTGAGCGTCGCGCCAAACAGGATCATGCTGTTGTCGAGCACCGTGGAATCGCCTTCCTTGAGGCTCTTCATCCGTGTCAGGAATTGCGCCAACTGTTCCGTGTGCCAGTTGATGATCTTCTCGTACATCTCGCGGACGCTGACGATGTTCCGGTGATGCGATAGTCCGTGGAAGTTGCCTTTGACGCCCGGCAGGAACGAGTAATCCTGCGAGCTCTGCGCGTCGCCGAACATGAAGGTCGCAATGCGCGTGGAATCGGTCCAGAAGGCCAACAGCAGGATATCGAGCATCAACCGGACATGCTCGGCGTGCGTCGCCGGAGTTCCAGGGGCGGGACGGTCCAGCGGGAACTTCCCTTCATTGATCCAGCGCTTCTGCGGCTTCATCGCCGCGTCCAGCCGCCGCTCGACGTTCCGGACGGACTCAAAGTACTCATCCAGCCGCGCCTGATCGTCACGGCTGCTCTGGCCGCGCAACGACTTGGCCTGGTCCAGCACCGTGTCGAGCACGCTCGTGTCGTCACGCCGCAGTGACTCGGTCAACGCGCGGTTCTTCGGATCCGCGCTCGAAATGACACGCGATTTGTTGCCGCGGAACAGCCGGTCGAACGCAAGCTGCGGGATGATCTCCTTCGGCACCGGAGTCTTGGGATCCGCCCACGAGAGGAACGAACCCAGCGCGCGCGGAAATCCTCCGCCCGCCGTGTCGATACCGGACCGCGGCGAGTCGATCCCAAGCTCGAGAGACGGCAGCGGCGTGGCGCCGCCGATCCGCTGTGCGGCGAACTGGTCAACCGTGGTCCCACCGGAGTCGAGATCGCTGCCTGTGGTGCGCTCGACGAATCCGCCGGAGAGCCACGCCGGGACCTTGGGCCAATGGCCGTTCCTCCCGACGCTATTCTTGTTCCACAGATTCTCGAGCAGCAGGAAGTCGCTGCGCAGGCCCTCGAGCGGCTTCAAGTGCGGCGTGATCTCGTAGCTCTCACCGTCGCCCGGAGGAGTCCAGTAGTCGGGCCGCACACCGTTTGGCATGAATAGAAAGGCCGTCCGCAGTGGCGGCGCCGACAGCGTGTCGCCCGCCTTCACGGGTGCGCCCGCGGCGATCGACTCGAGCCACGGCAGCGACATCGCGGCTCCGGCTCCACGCAGCAGCGTTCGACGGGAAATCGGCTTCTTCATTCGAGACTCCTTCGATCAGCCTATCACTTATCGCCGAGCAATTTCCGGGAACTCCGCTTCGGATCCGGAACCGCCAGCCGCGACACCTGGATCCCGCCCTGCGTATTGCGGAACTGGGTGCTCAACACGATTTCTTGGATCAGCGTTCGCGCCCGATAGCCATCCTTTTCGAGGGTGTCCACGAGCCGCTGGACCAGGCACTGGTCGGCATCTTCAACCGCCCGTCCGAGCGCGAATCCAAGCACCTTGGCCGACACCTGCTGCAGGAACTCGCTCTTCTTCGCCAGCAGCACATTCCGCAACTCCACCGGACCAGCGAACTTCTCGCCCGACGGCAGCACTCCCGACGCGTCCACGGGCTTGCCCCCGGACTCCGCATCCCGCCAGCGTCCCATCCAGTCGAAATTCTCCAGCCCGAATCCGATCGGATCCATGAGGTTGTGGCAGGTGGCGCAGGACTGGTCCTGGCGGTGACGCGCCAGCATCTCGCGCATGGTCTTCCCGGCGTCAGACTTGCCTTCTTTTTCGAGCGGCGGGACATCGGCTGGAGGCGGCGGAACCGGAGTTCCCAACAGCGTGTCCAGCACCCAGGCCCCGCGCAACACCGGGCTGCTCTGGCGGTAATGAGAAGTCATCGCCAGGACGGAGGCCATCCCGAGCACGCCCGCCCGGCGGTTGTCGGGCCATTCCACCAGGTCGAACGTGTCACCCGTTGCCCCTTTCACCTTGCCGTCCACCTGGTAAAACTTAGCCAGCCGCTCGGTCAGGAAGGAGTAGTTGGCGGTCAACAGCTCGAGCAGGCTGCGGTTGCCCGCTAACAGATGATGGAACAGCAGCACCGGCTCCTGGCGCAGATCCGCCGCCACTTCTGGCGTGTAGTAGTACTGAAGCTCGGTGAGCAGTGGCACGACGCGTCCGCCGACATCCTGCGTGCCCAGCCACTGCCCCATGAAGGCGCCGGCGAACCCGCGCGAACGCGGGTCGTCGAGCATCCGGTCCACTTGCGCCGACAACACCGCGGGATCCTGCAGCCGGCCCTGAGCGGCGAGCTGGAGCAACTCCTCGTCGGGCATCGTCGACCATAGGAAGTAGCTCAGCCGTGACGCCATATCGTAATGGCCCAGCGGCTCGATCGTAGCGGAAGTGGCGCGCCGCTCCTCGCGGAACAGAAACTTCGGCGAAACCAGCACGGCCTTCAACGCGAGCTTCACGGACTCTTCATAAGGATCGCCGCGCTGCGCGCCCCGGTCGTAAAGCGCCAGGAACCGGTCGATCTCCGCTGGCGGCACCGGCCGCCGGTACGCCTTCGGGAGGAACCGGGCGAGCGCCATGCGTGCCGCCGCCCTCGGATTCACGGGCGCCTGTCCGGGCTCCATTCCGAACAGCCGGTAGTGCAGCACGCGCTTTTCCGGAGCCGGATCCTGCGCCCGCTGCTCAACGGTCAGGCTGTAGAACACCAGGGGCTCCTTGCCCGCCCTCACAGTGACGGTGTGGACTCCCTTTTCGAGAGTCGCGTTGACGATTCGAGCCGTGGGGCCGCCGTTGGAGTCGCGCTGGTAGCTGAGCGTCCCCATTGGCGCGCCGTTCACCTTCACGTCCACGGTGAAGGGGATCTCGCGGGGGCGCTCCACCGAGACGCGAAGCCCGTAATCGCCATCAAGGAATATCGGAATCGAGGCGCTGACTTCCTCGTCCGGATTCAGGTTTCGTCCGGGCTTTTCGCTCGGTAGCGGCGGCTGCATTTCCGCGGAGATGAACTTCTTGTTCAGCGGAGGCGTGACGATCACACGGTCCAGGATCTTCTGCGCCGCCTCCATATAGCGTTCGAGCAGCATTGGCGGAAGGAACAAGGTCTCGCCGTTGGTGTCGAACCCCGCGCCGCCAGTCTCGTCGGCCGGAATCAGGTCGGAGGAGGACAGGTCCACGCCGAGCAGGTCGCGGATCGTCGAATAGTATTCACGCCGGTTGAGCCTGCGGGGCGGGACTGCTCCGGCGAACTCGCCGCCCGAGCACGCGGTAGCGCGCAGCCGGTTGTCGAGCCACGACGCGATATGAAGCCGCTCCTGCTCGGTGAGCTTGTTTGCCACGGGCGGCATGGTCCGGTTGCGGATCTGGAGCGCGACTCCGCGCCACATTCCGCGGCGCGCTTCGATGTCCTGGACCGACTCGCTTTTCAGGAAGTCGACCCGGTTCGATTTTTTGGCCGGATCGTGGCAGTTGCCGCACTCACGTGCAAGCACCGGCCGGATCGATTGGCCGAATTCAGCGGAGGGATCAGCGGCAAACGCGGCGGAGAGAGCGGTCAGAGCGGAGAGTGCGCGCACGATACAACCCTACAACCCGGTGGATGTTCCGCGCAAGCACGGTTGCCGCACGTGCGAAAAAGCCGGATCATAGTGTTATGAGCGTTGTCGCAGCACCTCCGCCAGCAAGCTCTCTGCGGGACGAAATGCTGGTGCGCCTTTTCGGCGACCTTCAAGTGGCCCGCTACAACGAAATCTACTACCAATTGCGCGGGAGCTCGAAGCGTCGAGCGGCGAAGTATCTCAAAGTGCTCTCTGCCGTCGCGTCGAGCGCGGCGCTGCTCGGGATGCTCAAGGCGATTCCGGCAATCGGAGAGTTGGTAGCCGCAATGCTTGTCGCGGGAGCGGCTTCCGCCGCCGCTATCGGCCCGATTTTCGGGCTGGAGTCACAAGCTGCGCAATACGAAAAGGCAGCCATGGGCCATGCGATCGTCCGGGAACGCATTAAGGGTCTATTGCGGGATCTCAAGGTCAGAGAAGCCTTCGATGCGGAATGCGAAGGCCGTTTGGTGGAGATTGCCGGATTCACATCGGTCCTGGTGGCGCTTGATGATAACGGCGTCGCTGCCGTGAAAGAGAGAGCTTGGAAGCAGACTCTGGAGGAGTATCCGTCAGAATCTGCCTGGAGCATTGTGTGAAGCGGGCTCCCAAGTCCTGCGATGAAGCTTCGGACGACATTCGCTTCGGCCAGATTCCTCCGCGACCGGCGCCACCACCGCCACCACCACCTCCTCCTCCAACGCCACCCCCGAAAAAGCCCTGACTTGGGTCACCCCGTTCCGGCAGTCACGCCAAATCCTGGTCCTACCCCGTCTTCATCGGATTCCCAAACACCGCCCGGTGCACCACCTGCCCCATCACATCCCGGTGCTCAAACACCAGATGGGACTCCCGGTCATCCGGATTCACCCGGATCGTGACGAAGCCGCCCTTCACCCGTAGGAACTTGTGGAACCGCTTGTCCTCGCCCCGGCTTGGAGGCACCGCATGCTCATCACTCGCCGGGCCGCAGCCGAACTCGTGCAGTCCGGTGTCCGGATCCACCGAATGATACTGCCAGTGCCGGTCCCCATTCATCACGATCACGCGTCCCGGAACATTGTCCTTGAGCCAGTGCCGGAACTCGCGGCTCTCGTGCGCGAACGCGGGATTGGCGTGGTTGTCGTTCTTCCGCGCGTGGTCGGGACCGACGATCGGATTCGGATTCACCATGATCTTCCACGCCGCGTCGCTGTTGGAGAGCGCCTGCTGGATCCACTTCTTCTGCTCCGCGCCCCAGATCGACTTCGACGGGCCGTCGGGCGCGTCGTTCGGCGAACGGTAGTCGCGCGAGTCCGGCAGGATCACCTCGAGGTCGCGGCCCCAACGGAACCGCCGGTACATCGGCTGTCCCTCCGGCGGCGCGGGCACCTGTTCGCGGAACAGCTTCCGCCCCTCCTCATAGTTGAACGGCGCTTGCTTGGCCACGGCGCGGCCCGGCCAGGAGTCGTCCGAGAACACATCGTGGTCGTCTTTCTGCCAATAGCCGGGCACCGTCCGCAGGCAGCGTAGCAGCGGCGGAAGACTGTACATCCGCTGCCAGTGGTAGCGGGCCACGGCGGCGCTGTTCACCACCGGATCCTCGGAGTCGTAGTAGACGTTGTCGCCACACGACAGCAGGAAATGGGGCGCCAGGCGCTCGATCGATTCGTAGATGTGGAAGCCATCCGGGCGGTCCTGACGGCAGTAGATCTGGCAGCTCGACAACGCGAAATGGACGCCCGCTGCCTGTGTGGCCACCGGCGCTGTGCGAAAGCTGCCCGTGAGCGCCGCGCCTTTGCGTGTTTCCGCCGCCAGCTTGTACGGCGTATCCGGCTGCAGCCCGGTGAGCCGGAAAACGTTCGAAAAGTCGGTCTCCGCACCGACGTCCACCCAACGCGACGTGATCTTCCGCCCGCGTCCGGATGCCGGCTCGGCCATCACCCGGATCGCACCCGCCGCGCCAGGACATGCTCCCTCGAACTTGTTCACATCGTCACCGGGCGCGATCACCGCCGCCTTCGGCGCATGGCCCGTGCGCACGATCCCGCCGTTCAGGCGGCTCACCGCGGCGGTGTGGCGCGCCCAGACCGCGGCTGAATCCGGCGTGATCTCGCCGATGCGGAATCCGGTCGCCTGCCGCACGGAAGGCGATTCCTTTGACCACAGGTTCACGCTGGCAGCGGTGGCGGCGAAAAGGTCCCGTCGAGTCATCATGGGTAAATTATGGCGCGGCGGAAGCACGGATGCCAAATGCTGAGCCAACCTGGGCGGCCAGCGGCCTAACGCCGTGCTTCTTGAGGCTCTCGATCAGGTTGTCGAGCCCAGCGCGGACTTGTCGTGGACTCGATCATCGGCTTGGCCTTGCCCGCCGCGATCAGGTTGCCGGCGATGATGCCCGCCCGGCAACGGTGAGCCACCCGGCGTCGGAGTCGCCCGAGCCGTGCGCGACCGGTTGAGTCGTCTGGTACGCAGCCGCAGGCCCGGATACTTCGGCGAGACTCACGGGGCTGCCGACAAGCCTGGACTCCGGTGATTCCGGTCCACTATGAACAACATGATGTACTCTGGACCTCATGAAGCCGCTCCTCGTCTTACTCGCTTTCTGCTGCGCGGCGCGGGAATGGTCGCCCGCTCACCACATGAAATTCCGCGCCGTCGCCGACGTCACCCCTTCCCCGACGGCCAACTCCTCCTCTGGACAGAACGCTATCCCGTCATCTCCGCCGAGAAGAGCGAAAACCTGACCCACATCTTCCTCGGGGCGGCCAATGGATCCGGCCGCTTCCAGTTGACGCGCGGCGACAAGAGCGCCACCTCGGCCCGCTTTTCGCCCAACGGAGCCTCCGTCTACTTCCTCTCAGAACGCTCGGGAAAACCCAATATCTACCGCATCCCTGTCGCCGGTGGCGAGGCGGAGGCAATCACTGACTGGAAGGGCGTCATCGCCAGTTACGAAGTTTCGCCCGACGGCAAACGGATCGCCTTCGCCGGCCGCGACGAGGACAAAGACGGCGAGAAACGGAAGAAGGAGAAACTCGATTTCAAGGTCATCGGCGACCGCCCCACGCGCAACTCGCTCTGGATCGCTTCGCTCGGAGGCGAGTTCCCGGCCAAACCCGAGAAGCTCGTCTCGGGCGAGTTCCACATCGTGGGCCTCGACTGGTCGCCCGACTCGGCGAAGATCGCCTTCCACCGCGTGCCCCGCTCCGACGCCGACGTCGCACGCCACGCTGACCTCGGCGAAGTGGACGTGGCATCGCGCGCTGTGCGCGATCTCGCCGCGTCGGACGCCGAGGAATCGGACCCGCGCTATTCGCCCGATGGACGCTGGATCGCGTTCCTTCGCCAGCCCAGCGGAAACCCCGTGAGCAGCGCGGTCAAGCTGGTCCTGCTCGACCGCACGACCGGGACGTCCCGCGAGCTTACCGGGACGCCCGACGAGCAGCCCAGGGTCGCCGGGTGGGCGGCGGATTCGAAGTCGCTCGTGTTCTCCGAAGTCGAGCGCTATCGCGGCGTGTTGTATCGAATCCCGCTCGATGGCCCCGTGGCGAAGGTCCACGAATCCCTGCACTCCACGATTTCCAGCGCGCGCCTGAACTCTTCCGGAACCCACATCGCGTTCGTGCGCCAATCCTCCACCGAGCCGCCCGAGGCCTGGGCCGCGCCGCTGTTCTCGAGTTCCGCGATTCGCGTCAGCGCCGCCAATGCGAACATCGAGCTGCCCGCTTTCGGCAAGACGGAGATCATTCAATGGAAATCCAAAGACGGGCTCGACGTCGACGGACTTCTCACCTATCCGGTGGGATACCGCGCGGGCCAACGCGTACCGCTCATCCTCAACATTCACGGCGGGCCCGCGGGAGCCTTCCTGCAAGACTTCGATGGCGCGCCCGGACGCTATCCCATCGCGACGTTCGCCGCCAAGGGATACGCGGTGCTGCGCCCGAATCCGCGCGGATCGGCGGGACGCGGAGCGCCGTTTCGCGCGCGCGTGATCGAGGACTGGGGCGGACGCGATTTCGGCGACCTGATGGCCGGCGTGGATCACGCGATCGCCATGGGCGTGGCCGATCCCGAACGGCTCGCCGTGATGGGATGGTCGTATGGCGGATACATGACCGCGTGGACCGTCACGCAAACTCGCCGGTTCAAGGCCGCCGCGATCGGCGCGGGCGTCGTGAATCACGTTTCGATGTACGGCACACACGACATCCCGAGCTTTTACGAAGACCACTTCGGCGGCGCGCCTTGGGAAAACCGGAAGTCTACGCGCGAAGCTCGCCGATTCAATTCGTGAAGAACGTGACCACGCCGACCTTGATCCTGCACGGCGAGGCCGACGCGCGCGTTCCGCCGACGCAGGGCCACGAGTTCCACCGCGCGCTCGAACGCCGCCGCGTGCCCACGCGCATGGTCGTGTACCCGCGCCAGGGACATAGCGTCACGGAACCGAAGTTCGTCCAGCAGGTGATGAAGGAGCACGTGGCTTGGGTGGACAAATACCTGGGAGGCAAGTGAGTAGTAATACTCGACTGGAACCAACGCCCTACCGCAGAATCCCCGTGTGGCCCACCGAATACCGTCCCGGCTGCGGCCACACACACAACCCGTGCGGCCCCCGGTGGACCTTGATCCGCGCCCGAAGCTCGCCCGTCTCCGTGTTAAACGCGTAGACTTCCCGGCTGTAGCGCCCCGAGAGCCACAGCGTCTTCCCGTCGGCCGACAGCCCGCCCATGTCCGGCGTGCCTCCTCCCGGAATCGCCCATTTCTTCTCCACCTGGCGCGTTGCCAAATTGAAGACCGACACCGTGCCCTCGTTCCTGTTCGAAACGTACATTACCTTGGAATCCCGGCTGATATAGAGTCCGTGGCACCCCTTGCCCGTCGGAATGAAACCGGTGACCTGGAACGCGTCCCCATCGAGCACGTGCATGCCATGATTCTGCATGTCGGCGATATAGAACACTTTTCCATCTGGCGACAGCTTGACGTCCTGCGGCATCCCGCCGTTGGGCAACGTGATCTTGGACAGATATTTGCGATTCACCGTATCGACCTTGATCATTTCGCCCGAAAATTCGCAGGTGGCGATCGCGTACCGGCCGTCGGCGGAAAAGTCCATGTGGTCGACGCCTTTGCACGGCACCGTCACCTGCTGGATCAGCTTCATCGAGTCGGGCTCGCGGAAGTCCAGCCGCCGGAGCCGCTCCGCGACGACAATGGCGTATTTCCCGTCGGGCGTGAAATAGAGGTTGTAGGGGTCCTCGATCTTGAGCGTCGCGACCTTCTTGCCGGTCACCGGATCGATCTTGGTGAGCGTGTTGCCTTGATCGGCGCCGACCCAGAGCCATCGCAAGTCCCAGGACGGCGTCACGTGTTGCGGCTCGCGCTCCACCGGAAACGAGTCCACGATTTTGAACGTCTCCGGGTCGATCACATCGATCACGTTGGTGACGTTGTTCGGGACATAGACTCGCGAAAGGTGCTGCTTCACCTTCTCGCTGAGCATCCCCGGGCGGCCCGCCGAATAGATATCCTTCGGGTCCAAAATCGGAGGCATGCCGGGAACCGGATCCCACGCCGCCGATTGCGCCACAGGCTCTGGTGGCCCTACGGCACGATTGCATGTTGAAAGGATAAAGAGGACGGAAAGCGCGGTCAAAAAACGCATAGCGGACGCGGCGGTTTGTGTTCAGATTGTAGCACTCAGACACCGGGCTACAATAGAGTCTGTGCGTTATTTGGGCATCCTTCGCGGAAGCGCGGTGGTGCTGTGTTCCGCTGGGGTGGTTGAGCTCGGATTTCCCCAGCCGCCCGGCGCTGACCGGGCGGGCCGTCTCGAAGCCTATTTTGAGCGGAACGGAGTCCCGCTTGCCCAGTACGCCCAGGAGTTCGTAACCGCCGCGGATCAGTCCGGTCTCGACTGGCGGCTGCTGCCTGTCATCGCTCTGGTCGAATCGGGTGGACGTGTCTACCGGCACAACAACATCTTTGGATGGGCCTCGGGACGGGCCCGGTTCGAGTCGGTTCCACAAGCGATCCGCCACGTTGCCCAGCACCTTGCCGTCGCCGCGCCATACGCGGGAAGGGACTTGCGCGGGAAACTCCGCGCCTTCAATCCTGCCAACCGCTGGTACCCGGACTACATCCTGAAGAAGATGCGTGATGTCGCCCCGGATGGGGCGCCCAGATGAACCGCACCTATCACAAGTGGCACAGCTCCGCCCTGGGACGTGACATGGAGCTGCTCGAATTTGGTCACGCAGGCCAGCCAGTGGTGGTGTTTCCCACTTCCATGGGCCGCTTTTACGACTATGAAGAGCGGGGCATGGCCGGCGCCCTCGCTTCCGGGATCGACTCCGGAAGCCTCCGCCTCATCTGCGTCGATAGCGTCGACGCTGAAAGCTGGTACAACAAGGCGGTTCACCCCGCGGCCCGTGCGGCGCGGCACGTCCAATACGATCAGTACGTTGCCACCGAGGTTGTCCCGTTTGCCCGGCAGCTATCGGGAGCCGCGCGCATCGGGGTGACGGGCTGCAGTTTCGGCGGTTACCACACGGTCAACTTCGCTCTCCGCTACCCCTGGCTGGTGAGCAGTGCGGTTAGCATGGGCGGGGCGTTTGACATCCACCAGTTCATCGGCGGCCACTATGACGACAACTGCTTCTACCACTGTCCTCCGGACTACCTGCCGGGCCTGCAGGATAACAAGTACCTGAACGAGTACCGCTACAACGTCCGGCTCGTGTTGGCGACGGGCGAGACCGACATCTGTCTTGGAGAAACCGGCGCCTGGGCCGGCATTCTGTCGGCCAAGGGAATTCCGCATTGGCTCGACGTATGGGGTGACGGGACAGGCCACGACTGGCCGTGGTGGCGCGAGATGGCGCGCAAATTTTTCTTGTAATCGGAGTACGGATGAAAAAAATCGGTGTGCTATTCGGGATGGAGAGCACGTTCCCTCCTGCCTTGGTGGAGCGGATCAACGGAGCGGACGTGCCCGGCATTACCGCCGAAGCGGTGCGGATCGGCCACATCGCCCTCGACACGCCTTCCGACTACGACGTGATCATTGACCGGATCTCGCACGACATTACCTTCTACCGGGCCTGGCTCAAGCACGCAGCGCTCGAAGGCGCCTGCGTGATCAACAATCCCTTCTGGTGGAGCGCGGACGACAAGTTCTTCAACTATGACCTGGCGCGGCGGCTCGGCGTGGCGGTGCCGCCGACCGTAATCCTGCCGCACAAGGAACACCCGGCCGGCACAACGGACCGGTCGATGCGGAACCTCCAATATCCCTTGAACTGGCAGGAAGTGTTCGACACTGTCGGCTTCCCGTCCTTTCTCAAGCCCATCCTCGGAGGCGGCTGGAAGAACGTCTACAAGGTGGAGTCGCCCGCCGAGTTCTTCACGGCTTACGATCAGTCAGGCGACCTCGCAATGTGCCTCCAGCGAGGCGTCAACTTCGACCTGTACTTCCGCTGTTATGTAGTGGGCCAGGAGAAGGTGCGCGTCATGCAGTACGATCCGCGCCAGCCCCACCACTTGCGGTACGTGCAGAAGCCAGCGCCGCTCGACCCCGCTTTGCTGGCGCGTGTCGAAGGCGACTGCTTGAAGTTGTGCCGGGCGCTCGGCTATGACCTCAACACCGTCGAGTTCGCCGTCGAAAACGGAGTTCCCTACGCCATCGATTTCATGAATCCGGCTCCCGACGCCGACCTCCACTCTGTCGGACAGGCGAACTTCGATTGGATTGTTGGCGCGGTTGCGGATCTGGCCATCCGGAAAGCGCAACAGGGACGGATGCCCGCCGAGATCCGCGCGGTGAAGTTCCTGAATGGGGAACTCGGATGAGACCCGCGTTTACGCTCGGAATCGAAGAAGAGTTCATGACGATTGATCCCGAAACACGGGATCTGCGGTCGCATCTCGACTACGGGATCCTGGCCAAGGGCAAGGGGATCCTGGGTGATCGCGTGAAGGCGGAGATGCACCAGTCGGTGGTCGAGGTCGGCACCAACATCTGCCGGGATATTCAAGAGGCGCGGCGCGAGGTGATCCAGATCCGCCGCGAGATCACACGCCTGGTGCGCGAGAATGGACTCCGGCTCGCGGCCGGCGGCACCCACCCGTTCGCCGACTGGCGCAAGCAGGGCATCTACCCCGACGAGCGCTACGAAACCATCCTCGAGGACATGCAGATGGTGGCCCGCGCGAATCTGATATTCGGCTTGCATGTCCACGTGGGAATAGAGGACCGCGAGACCGCGATTCACATCATGAACGCCGCCCGTTATTTCCTCCCGCATATTCTGGCGCTGTCCACCAACTCGCCATTTTGGGTCGGCATGGAGACGGGCTTGAAGAGCTACCGCTGCAAGGTGTTCGACAAGTTCCCGCGGACCAACATTCCCGACTATTTCCAGAGCTATGCCGAATACGAGAGCTTCGTCAGCCTGCTTGTGAAGACCAACTGCATCGATAACGCGAAGAAGATCTGGTGGGACATCCGGCCGCACCCGTCATTTGCGACGCTCGAGTTCCGGATCTGTGACATCCCCATGCGCGCCGACGAGACGCTCGCGATCACAGCCCTGATCCAGTGCACGGTCGCCAAGCTGTACAAGCTCTATTCAATGAACCAGGGCTTCAGGCTGTACCGCAGAGCGCTGATCATGGAGAACAAGTGGCGCGCCGTGCGGTATGGACTGGATGGGAAGCTGATCGACTTCGGCAAACGCGTGGAAGTGCCGATGCGCGAACTGGTGCACGAATATCTGTCGCTGATCGACGACGTGGTGGATGAAATGGGCTGCCGCCAGGAGTTGAACTATCTCCATCAGATGCTGGAGCAAGGCACGGGAGCCGACCGGCAGTTGCGGGTGTGGCGCGAGACAGGCGACCTTTCGAAAGTGGTGGATTACATGATTCAGGAAACGGAGGCGGGGCTCGAGTTATGAGTTTGTCCGCAATTCCTTTTGATCCCGAGCTCACGCCGGGTGCCCGGAACGCGGTGCGCGCCTGCCTGAGGGTGCAGCCCGGGGAGAAGGTGACGTTGATCGCCGACCGCGAGTCCGCGGGCATCGCCGCGGCCATCGCCCGTGAGTTGGACGAGGTGGGAGCCAACGCCCGCCACTGGCTGCTCGAAGAGCTCGCTCCGCGCCCGCTCTCCGACATGCCGGCACCGATCCTCGATGACCTCGAGACGTCGCAGGTGAGCGTGTTCGCTGTCGTCGCCCAGTCCAACGAGCTGGGCTCGCGGATGCAGATGACCAGGGTCGTCAACCGGCGCAAGATCCGCCACGCGCACATGGTCAACATCTCGGCGCGGATCATGATGGAGGGCATGCGCGCGGACTACGAGGCGGTCGACGGGTTGTCCGTCCGGCTGCTTGAGATCACCAGCAAGTGCAACGAGGTAAGAGCGGCGAACCCGGCGGGGACCTCGATTGTGGCGACCATGAACCCGGAATACCGGTGGCTGAAGACTTCAGGGATCATTTCGCAGAACACCTGGGGAAACCTGCCGGGCGGCGAGGTGTGGACCACCCCGGGTGAAGTGAACGGCGTGTTCGTGGTCGACGGGGTGGTGGGCGACTATCTCTGCGCCAAATATGGCGATCTCGGCAGCACGCCTTTGACGCTGCGGGTCCAAGGCAACCGGCTGAAGGAGGCGCACTGCGCCAACCGCGAGTTGGAAGACGAGTTCTGGCGCTACACCCATACCGATGAGAACTCCGACCGGGTCGGCGAGTTTGCGATCGGCACCAATATCGGCGTCCGGGACGTGATCGGCAATATCCTGCAGGACGAGAAGATCCCCGGGGTCCACATCGCATTTGGGAATCCGTATGGCGATCACACGGGCGCGAAGTGGTATTCCTCAACACATATTGACGTGGTCGGCCGCAAATTCGACATCTGGGCGGACGGCCGCCAGTTGATGCGGGCCGGCGAGTTCCTGGTGTAAGACATGGCCCAGCTCTTCTTTCAGAACGGGACCATCGTGGACGGGTCCGGAAGTCCGGGGGTGCCCGGCAGTGTGCTGGTCGAAGGCGACCGGATCTTGGCGGCTGGCCGGCTGGACCCGCCGGGCGGCTGCCATGTAGTGAACTGCGACGGGCTGGTGATCGCACCGGGCTTCATCGACCTGCACAGCCATTCGGATCTCCAGGTTCTGGAGCAGCACCGGGCAAAGGTCGACCAGGGAGTAACGACGGAAGTAGTTGGAAACTGCGGGTTCTCCCCGTATCCGTCGGGTGACAACCCGGCGGGCTTGCAGGTCTATGCCAACGGGATCCTCTTCGGGGGGGATCGTTGGGGCTGGCGAAATGCCGCTGAATACCTCGCAAGTGCTGAAGAAAAAGCTGCATCTACTAATGTAGTGTCACTGATCGGGCACGGCAGCCTTCGTGTTGCGGTGATGGGGAGCCGCCAGGAAGAAGCCACCACGGCCGAACTCGACCGCATGGCTGGGATCCTCGACGAAGCCCTCGCGGGCGGTGCCGCCGGATTTTCGACCGGACTAATGTATGCCCCTGGCAACTGTGCGTCGCGCGATGAACTAGTCACTCTTCTAAAAGTAGTAGCACGGCGCGGGAAGCTCTATGCGACCCACATGCGCAGCTACTCTTGGGAGCTGATCGAATCGATCGGCGAGCAGTTGGACTTGGTCCGCGCCGCCGGATGCCGCCTCGAAATCTCTCATTTGCAAGCGGTCGGACAGAAGAACTGGCACAAGCAGGAGTCCGCGCTGGCCCTGCTCGAACAGGCACGGGCGCAGGGAATCGATGTGGCGTTCGACAGCTATCCGTACCTCGCAGGATCGACCGTCGCCACCCAGTTGCTGCCCCAGGAGGCTCTCGACGGCGGCATCCCGGCGCTTCTCAGCCGCCTGCGCGACCCGGATCAACGCGCCCGGCTGGCCGCCCAGGCCGGGCAGATGCTGGCCCAGCGCTGGTCGGACGTCTACGTTGCCTCGGTCGGCTCCGGCCCGGCGGCGCCCGTGGTCGGACGCAGCTTTGCCGAAATTGGCGACATGCGTGGAACCGCTCCGGTCGACGCTGTCATCGACCTGCTCCTCGAAGAAGAGGGCTTGGTCAACATCCTTTCGTTCAACCAAAGCGAAGCTAATCTTCGTGCCCTACTCACCCATCCGCTGTGCACCGTGATCAGCGACGGCTTCTACGTGAAAGGCCGGCCCCATCCCCGCCTGTACGGAACCTTCCCGGAACTGCTCGGTGCCGTAGTTCGCGACAAGAAGTGGCTCAGCCTGGAAGAAGCGGTTCACAAGGTGACGGGAAAACCAGCAGCAGTCCTGGGACTCCGCGGCCGGGGCAGGATTTCACCTGGGTGCGTCGCGGACATCACCCTATTTGATGCTGAAAAAATCACTAGTACTGCCACCTACGAGTCCCCCTGTTCTCCCCCCGAGGGGGTAGCCGCCGTGTATAAATCTGGTGTTCCGTTACAGTAGTATTAAAATATTATTTGAATAGTTGTGAAGATGGTACCGGCTAGACCTTGTTTTTTCTGTGATTTAGGGTACACTTCCAATTGAGGACGCCGTGAAGACAGCCGTTGAACTCGCCAGAGTTTTGCTCGTCGATGACGATCCGGCATCCAGACTCACCCTCCAAACAGTACTCCGCGCAGGCGGGTACTCGGTGGACTCAGCAGCTTCGGCTGCTGAGGCGGTGAACAAACTGGATCAGCAGGAGTATGAACTGGTATTGAGTGACCTCCGTATGGAGTCACCTGAGGCGGGCTACCGTGTCATCGCCCACGCCCGCACGATGGACTACCGCCCGGCGACGGCGATATTCACCGCCGCCTATGAAAGCACGAACGGATCCGACAATCTGAAGCCGGCTTCCTCGATGCTGATCGAGACCGAGGATGTCCCCGGTCTCCTTGACCGCGTGGCTCACCTGATTGGGAACCGCGCGAGCCGCCGCGTTACCCGGCGTCTCAGGATGGCGGCTGCTCAAGTCGCATAACCTCGTTGACCCGAACAGTGGTCGAGTGGTTCGTCCAAGGCCTCCAGGACCGCCGCGTTGAGTGGATCTCCGCCCTTTGCGGACATGGCCTCGACCCGCTGTTTGACGCCGCCGACCGCGCCGGGATCCGCATTGTCGACGTCCGCAACGAGCAGACCGCGGGCTACATGGCCGACTATTGGGGCCGTCTCACCCGGCGTCCAGGCGTGTGCGCCTCATCTTCGGGCGTGGCCGTCGCGAACATGCTGACCGGCGTCATGAACGCCTGGTTCGACGGCTCCCCGGTGCTGGCCCTTTCCGGATCCGCGGACCAGTGGTCGCTCGGACTCGGGTCCTTTCAGGACTCGCCGCAGGTCCGCCTGGCCGGCCAGGTAACCAAACTCTCAATTCGCCTCGGCATCCCGCACCGGGTGCTCGAGTTGCTCGACCAGGCCTGGACGGCGGCCGAAGGTCCTGAGCCTGGCCCGGTCCACGTGATGCTGCCGATGGACATTCAGCGGACAGCAGTAGCCGAGACGGACCTGGTGCTTCCCCGGTCGGTTCCCCGCCCGGCGGTTGTCGAGGATATCACCGAGGTACAGGCGGCCCTCGAAGCCGCGGAGCGTCCCCTGATCCTGGCTGGCAGCGGAGTCTACTACGCCCGTGAGAGCGAGGCGCTGGCAGAGTTCGCGACCCGCGCGCGGATCCCGGTCCAGACGCCGATCTGGGACCGCGGATCGTTCGACCAGGCCGCGGACGCCTTTTGTGGCGTGATCGGTGCGGCGACCGGTGGTCCGGACCTGCTCGATCAGGCTGACTGCGTGGTGCTCGCCGGTGTCCAGGCCGACTACCGGACCGGGTACCTGCAAGCCTCCGGCAAGCGGTGGCTCCGGTTCACCCGGGGCTGGTGTAAGCTCCAGGTTGCGCCGAAGACCGGTTGGCTTGACCAGGCCCGGGCCGCCCGCGACGGCTACACCGCGGCCATTGACGCCAAGGGCCGCGGGCAGGGCATGCACACGGTCGACATCATCGACGCCCTACGCTCCGTCCTGCCGGACGATGCCGTGCTGATCCTCGATGCCGGCAGCGTCGGCCAGTGGGCGCACCAGCTTCTGTGCGGCCGCCGGTACCCATCCTATTGGCTGACCTGCGGGCGCAGCGGCGTGGTCGGCTATGGACTGGGAGCGGCGATGGCGGCGCGGCTCGCATACCCGGGCCGGGCGGTGGTCCTGCTGTCGGGCGACGGCTCGTTCACCTTCACCCCAGCCGAGATCGAGTGCGCCGTGCGCCAGCGCCTGCCGTTTACCGCCATCGTCGCCGACGACCGGTGCTGGGGCATCACACATTCCGGACACCTCCGGCAATTCGGCAAGGGGATCGCAACCCAATTGGGCGAGATCCGGTTCGATCTGCTGGCTCAATCCATGGGCGCCCGCGGCGAACGGATCAACACGGTGGAGCGTATCGCTCCAGCGCTGCGCGAGTGCCTCGCCAGCAATCAGGTGTCCGTGTTACACGTCCCCGTGGCCGGCGGAAATCCCGTCTAGCGCGGGCTCACCGTCTGGGTGGCGCGCACCCTAACCCGGAACGGGCGCCTGTTCCTGATCGACGTCTTCAACGGCAACGAGCCGCTGGCGGCCTCGGTGAACCAGTTGCTCGCCGTCGGATTCTATCTGATCAACTTCGGATTCGTCACGCTCTGTCCTGGATCTTCGACCGCTCGCCGGGACAAGAGAAAACCCGGTCGCGAAACTCCGGGAATAGCGGCAACCGGGCGCTCAGGACTCCACCGGCATCCCCGATTCGCGCCACGCACGCCATCCGCCTTCGAGCGAGATCGCATCGGTGTAGCCCATCACGCGGAGCGCGTCCGCGGCCAAAGCGGACCGGTATCCTCCGCCGCAGTACAGGACCAGGCGGCTGTCCTTGTCCGGAACCTTGGACTCGATATCGCGCTCGATAATCCCTTTGCCGAGGTGGATCGCGCCAACCGCGTGCCCCGCGTTCCATTCGGTGTCCTCGCGAACATCAACCAGCGTGCCCGCCTCACCGTCAGCGGCCAGTTGCTGGTACTCGCCCAGGCTGATGCAGCGGACGCGAGTCTTGGCGTCATTCACCAACGCGAGAAAGCCTTCGTTGTGCTTCATTTTGATTGAACCCTCCTGATTCTGGCGCCGGCGGCGGCCAGTTTTTCCTCGATTTTCTCATAGCCCCGATCAATGTGATACACGCGGTCGATCAGCGTCTCGCCCGATGCCACCAACGCGGCCAGCACCAACGACGCACTGGCGCGCAGGTCGGAGGCGATCACTGGCGATCCGCTCAGCTTGCGCGGCCCCGCCACCAGCGCCTGGCGTCCCTCCAGCCGGATGTTGGCGCCCATGCGGACCAGCTCTTGCGCGTGCATGAACCGGTTCTCGAATATCGTTTCGGTGATGATGGAGATCCCTTCGGCCTGTGTCATGACGGCCATGTACTGCGCCTGAAGATCGGTGGCGAAGCCCGGGAACTCCTCGGTGGTTACGTCAACCGACCGCAGGCGCCGGCCGCCCTTTACACGCAGCGCACCCGGCCCCGCGACGCTGATGCTGGCACCGGCCTGGCGCAGCTTGGCGGTGAGCGCATCGACATGGTCGGGCACGCAGCCCGAGATCAGCAGGTCGCCCCCGGTGATCGCGGCAGCCGAGAGGAACGTGCCGGCTTCGATGCGGTCCGCGATGATTGTGTGCTCGGCGCCGCGCAGCCGCTTGACGCCGTGGACGTGGATCGTCGAGGTGCCCGCGCCCACGATGCGGGCGCCCATCTTGTTGAGCAGCTCTGCGAGGTCCACCACCTCGGGTTCGCGCGCGGCGAGATGAATCACCGTCTCCCCTTCGGCGAGCGCGGCGGCCATCAGGACATCCTCAGTGCCGGTCACCGTGATCCGGTCAAAGTGGATATGCGTGCCGCGCAATCCCTCTTCCGCCCGCGCCTCGATGTATCCGTGCGATTGATCGACCACCGCGCCCAACTGCTCCAGCGCGTTGACATGAAGATTGACCGGCCGCGCTCCGATGGCGCACCCGCCTGGCATCGATACACGTGCTGTCCCGGTGCGCGCCACCAGCGGACCTAACACCAGGCTCGAGGCCCGCATCGTCTTCACCACCTCGTACGGTGCCTCGGGATTGGTGATCCCGGCCGCGTGAACGCGCAGCGAGCCGCCACCGAGATCCTCGATCCCGGCGCCGGTGTGCTTGAGCAGATTCCGCATCGTCATGATGTCGCGCACGTCGGGAATCCGGTGCAGCGTGACCGGCTCGCTAGTCAACAGACACGCGGCCATCGCGGGCAGCGCGGAATTCTTCGCCCCGCTGACCGCGATCTCGCCTTCCAGGGGAACTCCCCCTTCGATCAAAAACTTATCCATTTGCCTCCATCTCAAGCGCGGCGGACACGCATCCCCGGGCCCGAGCCAGCAGGGTGCGCGCCTCGTCCGCACCCACGCCGCGGCGCGCCATCACAATCGCCGCCGGGACGTGATCCGACGCGGTTTCCAGGAACCTTGCCGCGGCGGCCATCTCGACACCGGCGGCGGCTGCAATGATGCGGACCGCCCGGTCGCGCAGTTTCGAATTGGTCGGCTGCACGTTCACCATCAGGTTGCCGTAGACATATCCGAGCCGGATCATCGCGCCGGTGGTCAGCATATTCAGCACCATCTTGGTTGCGGTGCCGGCCTTCATGCGCGTGGACCCGGTGACGATCTCCGGACCGGGGAGCGGCGTGATCGCGATGTCGACGCGGCGGGCGAGCCC
Source organism: Acidobacteriota bacterium (assembly GCA_016871015.1). GTDB lineage: Bacteria > Acidobacteriota > Terriglobia > Bryobacterales > Bryobacteraceae > SYLY01. The sequence continues at coordinate 22,403 of VFZX01000089.1, forward strand.
GGAGTCCGGCGTGCAGCTCACGCCGATGGTCACGGCGCCGGCGGCACGCGCGGCATCCACCGCGCCGAGCACGTACGGGGTCCGTCCACTGGCGGCGATCCCCACCAGAATGTCCGTTGCTGTGAACCCGCGCGCCATCAGGTCCGCGGCGCCAGTCTCCGGCTCATCCTCGCGTCCCTCGCTCGACTGTGTGAGAGCCGGCTCCCCACCGGCGATGATTCCCTGGACCAGTCCGGGCGGGACATTGAAAGTAGGACGGCACTCGGAAGCATCGAGCACGCCGAGCCGGCCGCTCGTACCCGCGCCGATGTAGAACAGCCGGCCACCGCGCTCCATGGATGCGGTGATCGCATCCACTGCCTGCGCGATCCGCGGCAACTCCGCCGCCACCGACGCCGCCACCTTCTGATCCTCGCCGTTGATGATCCGCAGGATCTCGAGGGTGGGCTGCGCGTCGATGCCTTCCGATGCCGGATTGCGCTGCTCGGTGAGGAGCTGTTCGAGCACTAGGCGATCCCGGCCTTCTTCATGACTGCCCGTGTGGTGTCGAGTCCGAGGCGCGCGCCGGCCTCCGGCGTCATCTCTTTCAATCCCCGGCCGAACACCTCGGGACTCACGCCATCGCTGTATCCGATCCTGCGGAGAGCTTGAAAGAATCCCACCAGATCCGCGACGCCTTCGCCCGGCATGAGCCGCTCATTGTCGAGGATCTTCTCCGGAGGCAGGTTCGGCGCGTCAGCCGCCTGGACATGGACAACGCCAGCCTTCCCTGCCGCGAGGATGTCGGCGACCGTTCCGCCCGCGTGATGCCAATGCCAGGAATCGAGGAGCAGCCCCACGTTGGGTCCGCACTCGTGTGCGAATTCGAGCATTTCATCCGTGCGGTAGATGAACTCGTACGGATAACGCTTTCTCAAGTGCACTGGACTGACGTTTTCGAGTCCAAGGCGGATTCCGTGGCCGTGCAGGACGGTAGCGCAGGCTCCCAGCCGGCGTTTGTAGAGGGCGCGTTGAGCTGACTTCGGCTGCTCGGCGGAAGGCAGGATCCAAGCCGTCATGCGCGGACAGCCGATCGCGGCGGCGAATCGCGTGGCGGCCTCGAGCTTCGGGAAGTCCTGGTCGAATGCGGCGTCGTCTTTGCGGAACTCGACTGGCAACGCGCAGACTGCGGGCTTGAGCTTCAGATCGGCGAGCAGCCTGCGTGTGGAATCCGCGCCCGCCTCGATCGCCTTCGTGATATTGACGTCGGCGCCGGGGAATCCGGTCTTGGCGGCCAGGTGTGCGAACTCCGGCCATGGAGTGCGGCCAGCGGTCAAGGTGCCGTTCAGCGCGACGTACATTCCTTTATCTTAGACTCGCTCTCGCGCGCGTGGCCCGGACTTGCGCAGAAAGCCGACGAAGGCCTGGCCGAGTTTCCGCACCAGATCGGTATGATCCTCAGAGTCGCGGATGGCCCGGTCGCGGCGGGCTCGAGTCCGGCCTTGATCAGAAAGCTGCGCGGCGGGCGAAGCCCAGGAAGGGGAGCGGGTTGTTACGGGATGGCATGGCAAGGCTCCAGAGCGGCAAGCAAGGCCTTCATCGCGTCGGGATAAGGGTTGACGGCATGTAGGATGCGGACGAGGGTGGAGCGCCAGTCAGAGGCGGTGACGGTTGCTCACGTGGTGTGCTCGATTGACTGCTGGCCGGTGACTGGGCTGGGCCCCTAAAATGAGACAGGCAGTTAAGACTCAACCTTCATCGAATGGAGAATTGAGTCATGGGATTATCACGTAGGAAGTTCACCAAGGAATTCAAGCTGGCCGCGGTGAGGCGGCTG
>VFZX01000090.1 GCA_016871015.1 Acidobacteriota bacterium
GGGCGAGGTGGGTGGAAGTGGTGTAGGATGAACGGGTTGGGGACATTGAAAAATATTTTGATTTTAGGAGAACGGGTTTGGGCGGGGATGGCGGGGTTCCGGAAGTTGTTGATTCTGTTGCCATCGGACGCGGACGAGATCTGTGGTTCAGCCGGTTTCGTATTGAACTGTCCAGTACCGCGGACACCGGTAGACGAGGGGCGTGAGTTGTTCGAGCGCTTCGCGATCGCCTTCCCGCCATTCGGTCAGCAGTGTAGTGACCGGCGTGGTGCACGATCGCGGATGACCGGTCAGAACGATCGCTTGCCGCGGCTAGCGGATAGCGACTAGGGCGTTCAAATTCCGCAAATTCGCCTCCATCCGGCGCGTGTGATCGCCATCCGGGTCCACCAACTGAATCGCAGCCAGGTGCCCTGCCACTTGATCCCGCAGCTGGCGCGCCAAGGCAAGATTCTTGTTGTGAGCGTGATGCATGGCCAAGCGGCCCAGACTGGTGGTAACCATGGCGCGGGCCCAATAGGACGACGGCTGCCGTTCGAGCACGTAGTGGCCGGCGGCAGCCTCCGCCTCCAGGCGCACTCTTTGCGTATCCGACAAACTCCAGCGCCCGCTGGGTTGCGCGGGACACATCTGGCGCATCGCCGGAGTGACCAAGCCATGCGACATCGCCTTTTGACAAAACTCCGCGGTCTTGGCCCGGTCTCCCGCTCGCGTGCTCGCGGTGATCAGGTGATTCAAGGCGAGCTGCTTCACGCGATCGTACCAGCGGCGTTCGGCGGTTTCGAGGATTCGCGCCATCTCAGCCGAATCGCCCTGCATGGCGGCGCGACCCAGCTGTTGCATGAGCCTAGGCTCGCTTTCGGCGAACGCCGCCCGGTCTTCCGCGGGGAGTTTGCCCAACTCCGCCACGGCCACCTGCCCCGCCGGGGCCCAGCCGCGTACTCGCCCCGCAACACGTGGATCCGCGGCGTATCGAACAAAGCCATCACATAACGCTTGTGGTTGTCGCGGGTGGGCTCCTTCTCCCACATCTCGCGCGAGAGAGCCAAGCCCCGGGCGGCCGCGGGCAACGCCTGAGCAAACTTCCCCTGAAAGGCGAAATTCTGGGCCAGCCTGCGCCACGCCAGGGCCAGTTCGGAGACCCGCCGCGGGCCCGGCGCCTTTTCGAGCTCGGCGATCACCTGCATCAACGCCCTTTCCACCACCTGCTGATTGTTGGCCATTGCCACCGAAGTGGGCGCTTCCTGCCCGTCCACCAATTCCTGCACCAGGCTGCGAAGGCGCTCGGCCGTGGCGCGCGCCTCGAGCGTCCCCTGGTCGGCCCGTTGTTGTTGACGCTTCGCCTCCGCGGCGTTTTGCGTGGCCAGTTCGGCGTTGCGCCGGGCCGCCTCGGTGCTCTCGCGCGCCAGCGCGGCTTGGCGCTGGGCTTCCATCGCCAGTTGTTGCGCGCGCCGCTCGCCTTGCCGCGCCACCACCCACCCGAACAGCAAAGCCCCGATGAGCATGCCGGCCAGCAACAGCACGGGCCATTGGCGGCGCGCGAACCGGCTGAGCGCATACCAGGCTGTGGCGCGGCGGGCGCGGACCGGAAATCCTTCGCGCCACCGGCGGACATCTTCAATCAGCGCGGCCACTGAGCCGTAGCGTCCTTCCGGCTCCTCCGCCAGGCAGCGCGCAGCGATCAAGCGCAAGTCCGCATGGGCATGCGATGGCAGCAGATCCTGCAGCAGGCGGCCCAGTGAATAGATGTCGCCGGCCACCGACGGACCCTCGCCGCGCTTCTGCTCCGGACTGGCGTAGTCCGGCGTTAGCATCATCCGGGTCAGTTCGCCGGCTTCGGTGCCCGGCGCCAGCAACCGCGCGGCGCCGAAGTCCAGCAGCTTCGGCACGCCCGCGCCGGACATCCGGATGTTGGCGGGCTTCAGGTCGCCATGCACTACCAGGCGGCCGTGCAGATACTCCACCGCCAACGCAACCTGTTCGAACAGGCGGACACGGTTCGCCAGCGCCCCGTGCGTGGCGAGATAGTCGCCCAGCGGTTCGCCGCGGACGTACTCCACGGCAAGAAACGAACGTCCGGCTTCGTCGGCGCCGCAATCGATGAAGCGCGCAATGCCGGGATGATCGAGGCCGGCCAGGATCTGGCGTTCGTGCTGGAAGCGCTGGCGCAGCAACCCGGTGTCGAAACCCGGACGCAGGACTTTGACGGCGGCCTCCACGGCCACGCCGTCCTGTCGCGTTTCCCCGCGGTACACCACGCCGGTACCGCCTTCGCCCACCTTCTCGCACAGGCGCCACCGGCCAATGGTTTGCCCCGGCTCACCCAGGCTGAGGCTCTCGGTGATGGGACGGTCGAGGAAACTGCCGCCGTCCGCGTCGAGCACGAGTTGGAGTTCGGTGCGCAGTTGCGGCTTGCTTGCGCAGGCCTCTTCGAGGAGCTGCGCGCGGGCCGCGCCGTCGGTCAGAGCAGTGGCGCGCTCGAACAGCTCTTCAAGCTCATGGAGCCAACCAGATGTTTTGGGCGCCGGCGTCATTTGTGCTGAATATCCTTATCCGTTATCTCGCAATCGGCGCGGGCCGAGTATCATGCGCGTTCAGAATTTCGGCGTGCCGTCCGGATTGGCCGGTTCACTCAGTTGGCCGGCCAGCCAGGCCCGCGAAAACTGCCAATCCCGCTTTACCGTGACCAGCGCAACCTCCAGCGCCTCGGCGATCTCGGGAAACTCCATGCCGCCGAAAAAGCGCATCTCCACCACGCGGGCTTTGCGCGGGTCCTCCTCGGCCAGGCGGTTGAGCGCCTGATCGAGTTCGAGGAGTTGCTCCAACGGCAGGGCGAGCCCGGACAGTTGGAGTTCAATGCCCGGTGTGATTTCGAGCGCTGCCTTCCCGCCGCCGCGCTTGGTGGCATGACGGGCGCGGGCCGCGTCGATCAGCACATTCCGCATCGTGCGCGAAGCGGCGGCCATGAAGTGCGTCTTACTGTGCCAGTCGCTCTTGCAGGCCAGCCGCAGCCATGCCTCATGCACCAGTTGCGTAGCCTGCAAGGAGGGCGACCGCACGCCGCGGCGGAGATGAAGCGCGGCAAGCGCGCGCAGTTCATCGTAGACCGCTGTGATGTCGTCCTGCATGGCCGGTGGATGAAGAGGTCGAGGCCCGGCTCTTATGATAGCCCAAGCTCGGCCCGGCGCCGGAGAATCGCCCCCTCCGCCGCAACGGCCGTCCTTTCCGCGCCGGAGCCCGGTCAGTCCCCGCCCTTCGCGGATCGCGCGACGGTGGAGGGTCGACGCGGACAGTGGCGCTTAGCCGTACGAAGGCTACGGAGCTGGCGGCGGTCTCCGAGGCCGCCAGGCAAGAGGCTGTTGCAAGCCAGTCCCGCGGCTTCGACTCACGCGCGTCTCCCTCATCGCGGCCCCGGACCAATCAGCCGTGGATTGTACTGAATCGGTGCATTACCTATGCGTGTGAACTCGAGCGTGATCGACCGCTGCGCTCCGTTCGGCATCGCGCCCCACTCCCGGTACGGACTCCCGGCCGGCGTAGTGGCCGCCGTAAGTCCGTCAGGCGCGATCATCGTCACCGCGCCCGGCAACGCGTCCAGCACGAACGCCAGCGCCGCGAGGTTGGCGCCGTTGTTCCGTAGCGTCACTACCTGCCGGAAGCGGCCGGTGGCGGGATTGAGCACCGCGGGGCCAATCGCGATGTTGACGTTGAGCGGCGTCGACACCACTCTCGTGGGGTCAAGCGCAATGTTGTTCAGCGGATTCGTGTCACCGCCGCCGCTCACCGTGGCGCGATTGATCACGACCGGCGGAGCGTTGCGCGCAACGTTTACCGTTACCGTCACCGGCGGATAGTCCGCGCCGGAGGCGAGCGTGTCGCCGCGCGTGCAACTAAGCGTCGCGAGTGTGCACGCCCAACCCGGTCCGGAAATCGCCGTGGCCGTGAGGGCCGCGGGCAGCACGTCGGTGACCGTCACCGCCGAAGAGACCGCTCCCACGCCAACGTTGCGGACGCTGATCGTGTACACCGCGTTCACCTGCCCTTCAATGAAGGAGCCGGCATGCGACTTGTCGATGCTCAGGTCCGGCGTGCCCGGATTCACCGTGGTCGGGTCCGAGGCCGTATTGTTCGCCGTGTTGGTATCGCCGGGATGGGTAACGAGCGCCTGATTGGTGAAACTCGTAGCCGTGTTCGAGATCCGCGCGGTGACGATGACCGGCGGATAACTCGCTCCCGGCGCGAGAGAGTTCGACCTGCCGCAGGTCGCGCCCGCGCAAGTCCAACCCGGACCCGCCATCGTGAAGTTCACGAACGGCGAAGGGGAGGGCGGCAGTTCGGTCACTTCCACCAGCCCGTTCGTGGCCACGCGACCCACGTTGGTCACGGTCAGCGCATAGAACGCGATGGGCTGCCCCTGGCGGAAGTCGCCCAGGTGCCCCTTGGTAATGGTGAGGTCGGGCCGGTCGATGTTGACCTGATCGATCGCCTCATTGTTCGCCGCGTTGGTGTCGCCGCCGCCCTCCAGCCGCGCCACGTTGTAGATCCGATCAAAAACGACAACCGCATCGATATCCGCCGTGTAAGTGATCGGCGGATAGCTCATGCCCGGACGCAGCACGTCCGAGCGGGTGCAGGCGCTGGTCGTGCAGGTCCACCCCGGTCCGGACAACGACACCGTGCGGTAGTAGCCCTGCGGGGATTCGTTCACGCGCACTTCTCCCGTTGTGGCGCCGTTGCCCACGTTCGACACCGTGATCGTCCACATCGCGCCGCGCTGCGCCGGATAGAAGTTGCCCACATGCGTCTTGGTGATCGCCAGGTCAGGATCCGCGGCTCTCACCACCGTTGGATCGGATGCGGTGTTGTTCGCCGTGTTTTGATCGTTCCGCGCGTCCACCCGCGCCTGGTTGGTGAAGTCCGTCGCCGTGCCCGAAATCACCGCCGTCACCGTGATCGCCGGATAACTCGCTCCGGCCCCCAGCGCGTCGTTCCTCTGGCAACTCGCGCCCGAACAGGTCCATCCCGCGCCCGCCATCGTGAAGCTCGTGAACGGCGACGGCGTTGGCGGCAGCTCGGTCACCGCCACCGGAAAACTCGCATCCGCCGGTGACGCAGCATCGCCATTGTTGGTCACCACCAGCGTGTACTGCGCGTTCGGCTGCCCCTGCCGGAAATTGCCTACGTGCGTCTTGGTGATCACGAAGTCTGGACCCCGCACCCTCGCGCTGTCCCGCGCTTCGTTGTTGGTCAGGTTGGAATCGCTCCGTCCGCCGCTCACGCGCGCCAAATTCTCGACCTGCGCCGGCGCCGTGTGGTTGATGTTCACCGTGAAAGTGATCGGCGGATAACTCGCTCCCGGCGCCAGTGCGTCCGTACGCGTGCAGAACGGCTGCGCCCCCAGCGTGCACGTCCATCCATCGCCGGCGATCGACACCACCGAGTACACCTCCGATCCGCCCTGCGGAAACTCATCGACGCGCACCGCGTCAAACGTCGGAGCGGCGCCCCGGTTGGTCACCACGATGCTCCACGTCGCGCCGAACTGGCCCTGCGTGAAGTCGCCGGTGTGCGTCTTGGCGATCGTGAGATCCGCCCGGTCGATGTTGGCCTCATCGATCGCCTCGTTGTTTGCCGCGTTGGCATCGCCGCCGCCCTCCACACGCGCCACGTTGGTGATCCGCTCAAAACTGACAACCGCATCGATATCCGCCGTGTAAGTGATCGGCGGATAGCTCATGCCCGGACGCAGCACGTCCGAGCGGGTGCAGACGCTGGTCGTGCAGGTCCACCCCGGTCCCGACAGCGACACCGTGCGGAATTGGCCCTGCGGGGATTCGGTCACGCGCACTTCTCCCGTTGTCGCGCCGTTGCCGACGTTCGACACCGTGATCGTCCACGTCGCACGCTGCGTCGGATAGAAGTTGCCCACATGCGTCTTGGTGATAGCCAGATCCGCGACTTGGGTCGAGGTGCTGTCGATCGCCGTATTGTTGGCGCCGTTCGAATCGCCTCCGCCAGACACCGTCGCCGTGTTATCGAAACTCGCCGGCGCGCCCGCCGCCACCGTGCCCTCGAACGTGATCGCGGGATAGGAGGCGCCCGCCGAGAGCGCATCGGAACGCGAGCAACTGACCTGGGGTGTGAGCACGCACGCCCAGCCCGCACCGGAAATCGCCGGATTGGAGAGCGCCGCCGGGACATTGTCGACAACCGTGACGGTTCCCGTGCTCGCGGCCGTGCCCGCATTGGTCACCGTGATGGTGTAAGAGGCACGCGATCCCGCGAGGAAGTTGCCCACGTGCGTTTTGGTGATCGTCAGATCGATCCTCTGGATCGTCGTGGGATCGAGCGCCTGGTTGTTGGCCGTGTTCGTGTCGCCGCCCCCCGACACGTCGGCGCGATTGGTCACCGAAACGGGCGCGGGCGCGGGCACGTTCACCGTCACGGTGATCGCCGGATATGAGGCTCCGGGAGCGAGCGCATCCGTGCGCGTGCAGCGGAGCGCGGCGAGTGTGCACGTCCAGCCGGGGCCGGCCATGGACTGCGCCGCCAGGGGAGACGGCAGAGTATCCACCACCGCGACCTCGCCGACCGTAGCGCTGTTGCCCACGTTGGTTACGGTGAGGGTGTAGACCGCTCCCGTCTGCCCTTCGCGAAAGTTCCCGGAGTGCGTCTTCGTGATGCTGGGATCGGGCCGCGTCACGGTCACCGTGTCGATCGAAGTGTTGTTGGCTGCGTTGGCGTCGCCGCCTCCGCTGACGACGGCGTTGTTCTGGGCTGGATTCGGCGCGCTCGATGCAACCGTCACACTCACCGTGATCGGGGGAAAACTCGCTCCCGGAGACAGCACGCCGCTGTTGCTGCACTGCCGTGCGGCAACGTCGCAGACCCAGCCCGTTCCGCCCATCGAAGCCACCGTAAGGCCGGCCTGCGGAAGGTCGTTCACCACGGTGGGCGCGGTCGTCGCCGCCGTGCCCACGTTGGTCACGGTGATCGAGAAGACGCCGGATCCGCCGGCGGGGAAGTTGCCCGTGTGCGTCTTGGCGACCGTCAGGTCGGGTGAGCCACCTCCGCCGAGCGTCACCGTATCCGTTGAACTTGCCGTGCCGGACTCGTCGGTGATGGTCGCCGTGTTCGAGATGACCGCGGGGGCGTTGACCGCGATCGCCACCGGAATCACGATGGCCGGAAAGTTCCCGTTCGCGCCGGGGCTCAGATGCGATCCGAAACACTGGACCACGTTGTTGTCCACGCCACACTCCCAAGGGAAGCCGAACCCGAGGTCCTGAATCACGGTCAACCCCGCGGGTATCGGATCGGAGACCTCGAAGGTCAATCCGGGCGCGGGCCCATTCACCACGATCCGGTATTCCGCGGTTCCGCCTCGGGTGAAGGTCCCGGTGTGGGTCTTCGCGATTCCGTGGGTCGCGCCCGCCTGGAACACCGGCGCGGCGGAGCGCCCATTGCGGACCACTCTGTCCACCGCGCCATTTGCGTCGAGATCCACCAGCAGCGGGCGCGCCGGATCCAGATCGAGCTTGCCTGCGGCGACCGCCTCGCGGAACGTGAAATCGCCGTTGCCGGGAAGCAGGCGCGTGCCGGCGTGCTTTTCCGTGCGGATCACCAGGTCCGGACCCACCGCGCGCGCGCTGTCATGGTGCGCGTCAAGCGCGATCACGGGTTCGTCAAGTGCCGCCGTCCCGGCGGGTTGATACTTCAGGTCCGAGGCGCCGCGGTAGAGGTGGATGGCGGATTCGCCGCGCCTCGCGATCGCCAGGTCGAGCACGCCGTCGCGATCGAAGTCCGCTGCCACGCGGCCCGATGCCGGCGTGAAGCCGCGGATCTCGTCTGTCACCTTGAAGTCCGCCGGGCGATCCTGCTATCACGACGACCGGTCCGCCGTCGTCCGCGCAGGCGATCAGGTCTGTGAATCCGTCGGCGTTCAGATCTTGCGCGAGCAGGTCACTGCCGCGAACGCCATTCAGCAAGGACTCAGGCGTGCCGGACGCCCCGGTCAGCAGGATGCCCGTTTCGCTCGAGACGGCGAACTCCGCGCGCCCATCTCCATTGAAGTCCCCCGCGGCCACCGCCTCGAGATCTGGCCGCTCCAGTACGAGCGATTCCGAGTAGTCGCCGCCTGGCTGGCGGCGATGGAATGAAAGTCCTCGACTGCTGATGGTCGCTATCTCGGCGATTCCGTCGCCATCGAGGTCCGCCGCCGCGATAGAACGGATTCCGGTGCCTAACTCCTTGCCAGGATTCCATTTGCCGGTTCCCCGGTTGAAGGTTTGGGCGTGGACGCCGGCCGTGAGAAGAAGAGCGCCCAGGGCGAAGATCGCTGATTGGTGCATGGGATTTCCTCCGGGGGACCTGCTCGTTGGACGGTCCGCTATGATACAGCTCGGAAAATCGGTCCAGCCCGGCTCATGATTTCCCGGTTTTCAGGTGGCCCGTGGAGCTACTGCGCCAAGAATCCGGTGGTCATCGGTGAAAGGCTGGTGGGTCCGGACCGGCGCCTGCATTCAGCTGCATTTGGCTCCGGTCCTGGATGGCGCTATTCCGTCGAACCACAGGTACGGCCGGGAGGGGTCGCCGTCCGGCCACCGGTTTGGTGTCAAGGATGAACTCGTTTGGCCCCTCGTGCTCCCCACGCCGAGACGCCGAGACCCCCGGAGACCCGTCAGGGACATTCGCGACACATAGGACACGGAGGAGACTGGGCCGTACGCCCATACCGGCCGGCTGGTGTGGCTCGGAATGCGGGCGCCCATCGCTCCGGCCGAGTTTCTGCTCGAAGAGGGTTTTCATGATCTCCGCACGCATCAGACCGTGTTCGAGGAGGTCGCCTCGTTCAACTTCACCACCGATTGCGATCTCACCGAGCAGAATCCCTCACAGGTGCGGTGCGCCTACGTCTCGCACAATCTGCTCGACACGCTCGGCATCCCGCTCCGGGCCGGCCGCGGATTCACCACCGCCGAGGACACGCCCAACGGACCGCTGGCCGCGCTGCTCTCCGACGCCCTGTGGCGGACGCTGAGCATCGACGGGCGCGCCGCCGTGGTCGCGGGCATCCTGCCTTCGACCTTCGAACTGCCCAACGTCTATCGCGCGGACATTCTCCTGCCGCAAGCAGCTCAAGATCGAGCCGGGCGTCAGCCGCTCGCTGCTCACCGTGTTCGCGCGTTGAAACCAGGTGTGACGCTCGATCAGGCGCGGACCGCGCTGCGGCGATCCTCCAGTAAGTGCTCAAGCTCGTGCCGGCGCAGTTTGCACGGGATGTAAAGTTCGAGGCCAGCGCGCTTGACGAGCGAAAGGTGCGCCTGCTCAAGCCACAAGCTTCAGCGGTGCCCGGCATTGTGTAGCCTGTGTTCATCACCTGCAGGTTGCGCAGACTGCGTACGGAGAACGATCATGATCAGCCGCGACCACGGCGTCATTTTGACCGTTGCGAATCCGGCCGACAACGACGGCAGCGAGTGCCAGGTGGCGGAGCTGAGCGATGGGTCCCTGATGCTCAACATCCGGACCCATCGGGACGTCCAGATCGCCTCCACGCAGCGCTCTTGGCCACGTCCCGAAACTTTCCCTTTGTGGGGACGGCCAGCCGCACCGTTACGCCTGGCCCAGGTTGAACAGCTTTCGCGCGTTCGTCGTGAACACCTTGGCTTCGTCGGCCGCATTCAACTTCAGGCTCTCCACATGTCCGGCGATCAGCGACGGATCCACCCACGGATGGTCGCTCGAGTAGAGCATGCGATCCACGCCCACGAAATCGATCCCGTAGCGAATCGCCATCGGGATCGGCGAAACAGTATCCAGGTAGACGCGCTTCAGGTAGTCGCTTGGCGCCATGCGAATGTTCCCGGCGCCGCGCTTGAGCACCATGGTTTGGTGATCCACGCGTCCGATCAGAAACGGCAGCGCGCCGCCCACGTGCGGGCAAACCAGCTTCAGGTTCGGATGCTTGTCCAACACGCCCGACAGGATCAGCCGGCACAGCGCGATCGTCGTGTCGAACATCAACCCCAGCATCGACGCCATTTGATAGCCGGCCACTGCGGCGTAGGTCATCGGCAGCGCGGGATGCAAAAGGATCGGAATGCCGCGCTTCTCCGCCTCCGCGTAGAGCGGCCGGTACTGCGGCTCGTCCGGAAACTTCCCGTCGAGATTCGAATAGAGCAGGATGCCCTTCATGCCCAGCTTGCCCACGGCGCGGTCGAACTCCTTCAGCATCGCGTCCGGTGAATGGAACGGCAGCGTGGCCAGGCCGAAGAAGCGTTTGGGACGTTGGCGGACGTTATCGGCGATGAAGTCGTTCAGCATCACGGCCATCGCCGTCGAATCCTTGCCGAACAATTCCGGACCCGGATCGTTGATGCTGAGCGCCGTCATCTCGATGCCGGCCTTGTCCATGCCGGCGATCTTGGCCGCCGGGTCGGTGTGCTTGGGCATCAGGCGGCGGCGCCAGTCGCCCACCACCACGTAGCGTTCGTCACCCTCTCGATAAACGTACGGCGATGTCTTGCGCTTTTCGAGCAGCTTCAGAAACTCTTCTGAAAATAGGTGGCTCTGCGAATCGATGCGGGAGCCGCGGGTGGCGGATGGCGTGGGAGCGGCGGTCATGGTGGTCGCGGCCGTCAGAAAGTTCCACGGCGTGTCTTCATGCGAGCATTTGCCTCACTACCTTGCCGCCAACGTCGGTCAGCCGGAAGTCGCGCCCCATGTGACGGTGCGTGAGGCGCGTGTGATCGAGTCCGAGGCAATGCAGCATTGTGGCCTGAAGGTCGTGAATGTGAACCGGATGGTCCGTCACCCGCAAGCCCAGTTCATCGGTCTTGCCGATCACCTGGCCGCCGCGGATTCCTCCTCCCGCGGCCCAGATGCTGAAGCAGTTTGGATGGTGGTCTCGCCCCGGATCTTCGTCCACGCGTTCCAACTGTCCCATCGGCGTGCGGCCGAATTCGCCGGCCCAGACGAGCAGAGTGGAGTCGAGCAGCCCGCGCTCCTTCAGATCGTGAATCAACGCGCCGATCGGCCCGTCGGTGACCTCGCAGTTCTTCTTCAGCTTCCGGTTCAGTTCCTGGTGGTCGTCCCAACTGGCGTGCGCCAGCATCACGAAGCGCACGCCGCGCTCCACCATGCGGCGCGCCAGCAGGCAGTTCACGGCGTAGGGACGCGTGGGTTCGCGGTTCACGCCGTAGTCTTCCAGCGTCTTCGCGGATTCCCGGGAGAAGTCCAAGAACTTCGGTGCGGCCGCCTGCATCCGGAACGCCAGTTCGTACGAATGGATGCGGCTGGCCGTCGCCGTGTCGCCGGTTTCGTATTGCCGCTCTTCGTTCAGCCGGCGGATCAGATCCAGGCGTGCGCGTTGCGTCCCGGTCGAAATGCCGGGCGGATTGGGCAAGTAGAGGATCGGCTCGCCGGAACTGCGGAATACCGTGCCCGCGTAGCTGGACGGCAGAAAGCCGCTCGCCCAGTTCATCGATCCGCCGCTCGTGCCCTTTCCCGAACTCAGCACCACGAAGGCCGGCATCTCACGCGATTCCGTGCCCAACCCGTACGATACCCACGCGCCCGCCGTGGGCCGTCCAAACTGCGTGGCGCCGGTGAACAGCAACGACTGTCCAGGATGGTGATTGAACGCCTCCGTGTGCATCGACCGGACGAGGCAGATCGAATCGGCGTTGGCGCCGATGCGCGGCAGATAATCGGAGAACTCCGTGCCGCTCTGTCCGTGCGGTTGGAAGACACGCTCGCTGCCCAACACCTTTGCGTCCGGCTTCACGAACACGAAGTTCAGATCCTTCGTCATCGACGCCGGCAAGGGCTGTCCGTGCCATTTGCGCAGCGTCGGCTTGGGATCGTACAGATCGATGTGGCTCGGTCCGCCCTCCTGGAAAAAGAAGATGACGTTCTTGGCCGTGGGAGCGAAATGCGGCTTGCGCGCGGCCAACGGATCGGACAGTTCAGCCAGAGCCACACCGCCTAACATGCCGCCGAGCGAGCGGAAGAAGTGACGGCGGGGAAGATCGTGCAGCATCGCCTATTCTCTCGTGATGAACTCTTCCAGGTTCAGCATTGCGCTTGCCAGCGCCGTCCACGCGGCAGCTTTCTCTGGGGAGATGCCGGGCAGTTCCACCGGATGGAGCTTGCGCGCGGCATCGCCCTCGGACGCGAAGCGCTGCTCCTGATCCCGCAGAAACTCCCGCGCCAGTCCGGACTCGCGGCTTGTTGGTTTGCGGCTCAGGCAAGACCGGAACAGATGCTCCACCGTGGGCGACTCGCGCAACATCCGCGCGGCCAAACCCTGCGCCGCTTCGATGAACACGGGGTCGTTCAACAGATTCAGCGCCTGCAGCGGCGTGGTGGAACGTTCGCGTTTGCAAGCCGCCAGCGACGCATCCGGCGCATCGAAGTTCATCAGTTGCGGATACGGCACGGTGCGCTGGAAATGAATGTAGAGTCCACGGCGGTAGCGGTCGCGGCCCGTGCTCTCGGGCCACCCGGCATCGGTGCCATACGCCAACTCGATCACGCCGTCGGGCAGTGGCGGCCGGACGCTGCGGCCGCCCACCGCCGTATGAAGCAGTTCACTCACCGCCAGCGCGGAATCGCGGATCGTCTCCGCCGGAAGCCGTAACCGCGACTGGTGCGACAGGAGCGTGTTGCCCGCGTCGCGCGCATCGATCTCCGGCCGCGCCGCGGACGACTGCCGGTACGTGGCCGACATCACGATGGTCTTGATCAGCGCCTTGCGCTTCCAGCCGCTATCCCGGAATCGCGCCGCCAGCCAGTCCAGCAGTTCCGGGTGCGAGGGCTTTTCGCCCTGCGCGCCGAAGTCCTCCGCCGTGCGCACCAAACCGCGCCCGAACAATTCCTGCCAAATACGATTTACCGCCACGCGCGCCGTCAACGGATTCTCCGGCGCCACTAGCCAGCGCGCCAGCGTCAGCCGGGGTGGCTCGACGCCGGCCGGCACTGTGTGCAGGAATGCGGGAGGCAGGGGCTCCACGGCAGCGCCCGGATTCTTCCAGTCGCCACGCGTCAGGACATGCGATGGCCGGCGGACCGGCCGCTCCACCAACACCGGAGCCTCGCTCAGCGCCGGGAATCCCACCCGGAGCTCGGTCAATTTCCTGCGCAATTCGACGAAGCGCAGCTCCTTCCACAGATCCTTGCTGATCACGCGATGGTAGTTGCGGACGAAGTGATCCGTCATCGCGTCCGTCTGCTTCTGCGTGCGCTGCGCCGGCGGCGTATCGAGAATGGTGAGCGCGTTATCCAGGTACTTGGTCAGCGCGTCGAAGGCGTGATCCCAATCGGTCCACTTTCCCGGCTGCGCGCGAGCTTCCTTCATGCGCGCTTCCCACGGCGCCTGATGCTTGGCCACTCCGCATCCGGCCAAGAGCGCTTCACGCTTCTTGCGATACTCCGGCAGCGCCGCCAGGTACGGACCCATCTCGCCGGCCAACGGAGCGTCGATGTCCAGTTCGTCCGCCGAGTTGAAGAAGGCGAACATCTGGTAGAAGTCCTTCTGTGAAACCGGATCGTACTTGTGGTCGTGACATTGCGCGCAGCCGAACGTGAGGCCCAGCCAAACGGAGCCGATCGTCGCCGCGCGATCCATCACCTGCTCCACGCGAAACTGCTCGTTGTTGACGCCGCCTTCGCGGTTGGTGAGCGTGTTGCGGTGGAAGCCGGTGGCGATGCGTTGATCCACCGTGGCGCCGGGCAAAAGATCGCCGGCGATCTGCTCGACGGTGAAGCGGTCGAACGGCATGTCGTCGTTGATCGCGCCGATCACCCAGTGCCGCCATCGCCACGCATGCGGACGCACGTAGTCCTTCTCATAGCCATCGCTGTCGGCGTATCGCGCCTGATCCAGCCACGGCCGCGCCCAACGTTCACCGAAGTGCGGTGACTCGAGAAGGCGGTCCACCAGGCGCTCGTACGCGTCGCCGCGATTGTCGGTCAGGAACGCGAACACCTCGCCCGCCGTGGGAGGCAGCCCGGTCAGATCGAGCGACAGCCTGCGAATGAGCGTGGACTTCTCCGCTTCCGGCGACGGCTCCCAAGCTTCCTTTTCGAGCCGCGCCAGAATGAACCGGTCGATCTCGTTTCGCGGCCATGCGCGATTGCGCGTCACTGGCGGCGTTGCCGTGCGCACGGGTTCGAAGGACCAGTGCCTCGCCTTGGCCGCGGCCGGCTTCTTCGTTCCATCGGGCCATGGCGCGCCACCCTCGATCCACTCGCGGAACCGGGCCACTTCCGCGGCGGTGAGCTTCGGCTTCACTGGCGGCATCGACCCGTCTTCCAGCTTCTGCAACAACAGGCTATCGGCCGCGCCCAACACGCGCGCGGCGGCGGCGCGGTTGTCTAGCCGCAGGCCCTTCATCTGCGTGCGCTCCCCATGACAGCCGGTGCAGCGCGATGCCAGCAACGGCTCGATGTCGCGCGCGAAATCGACTGCAAGAAACGCCAGTAAGGGAATCATCATGCCGGCGGCCTCCGCAGCAGCTTCCGCGCCACTAGGCCTGCCACGTCCGTCAGGCGGAAATCGCGGCCGGAATGCGGATACGTCAATCGCAGATGATCCAGGCCCAACGTATGCAGAATCGTCGCCTGCAGATCGTGCACGTGGATGCGGTCTTCCACCGCTTCCAATCCCAACTCGTCGGTCTTGCCGACCGTCACGCCCGCGCGAATTCCGCCGCCCGCCAGCCACATCGAAAAGCAGTTGGGGTGATGATCGCGCCCGTAGCCGATGTCGGTGCGCTGCTGCTGCGTCATCGGCGTGCGTCCGAACTCACCGCCCCAGATCACCAGCGTCGAATCCAGCAGTCCGCGCTGACGCAGATCGGCGATCAACGCCGCCGACGGCTGATCGGTGATGCGGCAGTTCTTGTCCAGGCCCTTGTCGATGTCGTTGTGGTCGTCCCAACTTCCGTGCGAAACCAGCACGAACCGCACGCCGCGCTCTACCATCCGCCGGGCCAGTAAGCAATGCAGCGCGTACTGATGCGTCGGCTCCCGGTTCACACCGTACATCTCCAACGTGCGCGCCGATTCGCTCGAAAGATCCAGCAATTCCGGCGCGGCCGACTGCATGCGGAACGCCAGTTCGTAGGACGCGATGCGCGCGTCGATCTCCGGATCGCCCGTTTCGCGGCGCCGCTTCTCGTTCATGCGGCGGATCACGTCCAGCCGCGACCGTTGCATCTCGCGCGTGAATCCTTCCGGACTCGATAGGTAGAGGATCGGGTCGCCCGATCTACGAAACTGCGTCCCTTGATATGCGGACGGCAGGAAGCCGTTGGACCAGTCATTCGTTCCCGCGCTGGGCGGCGCGCCGGAACTCAGCACCACGAATCCCGGCAGATTCCGCGACTCGCTTCCCAAACCGTAGTTCACCCACGCGCCCATCGATGGCCGCCCGAACTGCATCGAGCCCGTCATCAGCATCAACTCGCCCGGATCGTGATTGAACGCATCGGTGTGTACGCCGCGCACGATACAGAGCTGATCAGCCTGGCGCGCGGTGTGCGGGAGCAAGTCCGAGATCTCCGCGCCCGATCCGCCGTGCCGTGCGAACTGCCGCGGACTGGCCACGGCGTTGGCGTTCGGCTTGATGAACGCGAGTTTGAGATCCTTGGTCGCCTCCACGGGCAATGGCTTGCCATGCCACTTCCGCAACTCGGGCTTGGGATCGAACAGATCGATCTGGCTGGGGCCGCCCGGCATGAACAGAAAGATCACCGCGCGCGCGCTGGCTGGAAAATGCGTGGGCGCGAGAGCGGATTGCAGGAGTTGGCGGCGTGTCAGCATCTTTCTACTCCCGTGTGATGAACTCGTCCAAGTTCAGCAGCACGCTGGCCACGCCGGTCCACGCCACCGCCGGCGGCTGCTGCTCCAGATACGCGCGCAGCCAGGCGCGTTCGTCCGCGTCCGGCGCGCGGCCCAGTGTCAGCGCGAACATGCGGTTCAACCGTTCGTCGAACTCCGCGCCTTCCGTCCGCTTCGCCAACGCGCGCGCCGCTTCCACGAAGGCCGGATCGTTCAGCAGATTCAGCGCCTGCAGCGGCGTGTTGGAGCGGTTCCGCCGGCACAGCGCGCCGTATCCGCTCGGCGCGTCGAAGTTGACCATGAGCGGATGCGGCGCGGTGCGCTTCTGCCGAATGTACATTCCGCGGCGGTAACGGTCGCGCCCGGACGCTTCCTCCGGCTGGACGCTCGGTCCGCCGATGTCAGGCGCCAGCAGGCCGCTGGCCGCCAACGCACTATCGCGAATGGACTCCGCGCTCAACCGGAGGCGCGACTGCCGCGCCAGCAGCTTGTTCCCGGCATCCACCGCTGATCGAGTGATCGACGATTGCCGGTACGCCGCGGACATCACGATGAGCCGGTGCACGCGCTTCATGCTCCATCCGCCGTCCATGAACTCGGTCGCCAGCCAGTCGAGCAATTCCGGATGCGTGGGCGTTTCGCCTTGGCTGCCGAAGTTCTCCGCCGTGCGCACCAGCCCGCGCCCGAAGTACTCCTGCCAAATCCGATTCACGATCACGCGCGCGGTGAGCGGATTGTCTCGCGACACCAGCCAACGCGCCAAGTCCAGCCGCGCCGGCCGCGTGACGCCGGTGGAAGGCAGCAGAGGCAGCAGCGCCGCTGTCACGGCCTCGCCCGGATTCTTGTAGTCGCCGCGCTGGAGCAGCCGCGTTTCGCGCGCGTGCGCCCTCATAACCGGAGCCTCACTCAGCGCGGGCAGCGTCTTGTCGAGTTCCGCCAGTTGCTTCGCCAGCTTGTCGAACTGGAGTTGTTCCTTGCGCTCCCTGGTGATGACGCGTCCGTAGTTGCCCAGGAAATAGGCGGTGAGGATCTTCGACTGGCGGCGCGTCCGCTGCGCCGCCGGCGTGCGCAGGATCTTTTCGCCGTCTTCACAATCGGTGCGCAAGTCGTCGAACGCGTGATCCCAATCCAGCCGCTTGCCCGGATGCGCCGCGGCCTCGATCATCCCGGCCTCCCACTCTGCTTGCAGCGCTGGCACATTCTTCGCTGCCAGCAGCTCGCGCCGCTTGCGGTCATATTCGGGCCGCGCTTGCAGATGCGGACCCCACTCGCCAGGCATGGGCGCGTCCATGTGGTCTTCATCGGCCTCGTTGAAAAACGCGAAGAGCCGGTAGTAGTCGCGCTGGCTGATGGGATCGTACTTGTGGTCGTGGCACTGCGCGCATCCGACCGTGAGACCCAGCCACACGGTGCCGGTGGTGTTGGTGCGATCGATCACCTGCTCCACGCGAAACTGTTCCGGATCGATGCCGCCTTCGCGGTTGGTGAGCGTGTTGCGATGGAAACCGGTGGCGATGCGCTGGTTGCCGGTGGCGTTCGGCAGCAGGTCTCCGGCAAGCTGTTCGATGGTGAACTGGTCGAACGGCATGTCCTGGTTCAACGCGTCGATTACCCATTGCCGGTACCGCCAGGCATGCGGACGAAAGCGGTCAGAGCGGAAACCGTCGGAGTCCGCGTATCGCGCCTGATCCAGCCAGTGGCGGCCCCACTTCTCGCCGAAGTGCGGCGACCGCAACAACCGGTCCACTTGGCGCGCCCACGCGTCCGCTGAAGTGTCGGCCAGAAACGCCGCCATCTCTTCAGGAGCCGGAGGCAGGCCCACCAGATCGAGCGACAAGCGCCGCAACAGCACGCGCTTCGGCGCTTCGGGCGACGGCTTCAATCCTTCGCGTGTCAGCCTGGCGCGAATGAATCCATCAATGTCCGCTGGCGCTAATGGCCGCTGGACCGGCTGCAGCGACCACAATCCCGCCGCGGCGAACGCCACTCCAAAGATCGCTGGCGCCATCATACCCGAGCCTCACTCGCCGAGCCGTTCATACGCGCCGCAGCTTGGTGACGCGGCCCACCTCGACCCATTCCGTCACAAAGATATTGCCCGCGTGATCGAAGCACGCTCCATGCGGACTGACGAACTTGCCCGGGCGGAAGTCCGCACGTGGCCGTTTTCGAAGCTCCTGCCAATCGCCGGCGGTGTCTTCGCCCAGGTGCGCGATCACGCGATTGTCGCGGTCGAGCAGCGTCAATCGCGCCGCGAGATCGGGAACCACAGCCACGCCTTTCCGTTCGTGAAAATGGCATGGCATGTTTACGCCCGCGCCGAAGCCGAGATGCCTGCCATCGAGCGAAAAGCGCTGCAGACGGTTGTTGGTGCGATCGGCCACCAGCAGATACGGCGTGGCGCCGCGCGTGTCCACCATCAAGCCGTGCGGACACGCTAGTTGTCCCGCTTCCTTGCCGTTGCCGCCGAAGGAGCGGATGAATCGTCCAGCGGCGTCATATTGATTGATGAAGTACGCGCCGTAGCCATCGGCCACGTAGACGTCGCCGTTCGGTGCGATGGCCACGTTGGTGGGGCTGAACTTGGTGGACCCGTCCGGACGGTACCCCGGCGCCTCTTTCGGATATCCCGTGCGCAGCACCTCTTCCCCGCGCAGCGTCATCTTGATCATGCACGCATGCCGCGCGCTGATGCCGCCGCCCGGACGTCCCTTACCGGTGTCGACGAAGTAGAGGAACTCCTCACGGCCTTCCTTGCGCAGATGCAGGCCGTGCGCGCCGCCAACGAACGCTGAGCCCCAGCTTCGGACGAACTTGCCGCGGGAGTCGAATACCACGAGCGCGTCGCGCTGCTCGCTCGACGCATGCACCGTGTGGGCGATGTAGATGTGTCCTTGCGAGTCCTCCACCACGCCGTGCGTGTTGCCCCAGCGCAAACCCGCCGGCAGTTGGCCCCAATCGTGAATCACCTCGTAGGTGTGTTCGCCCGAGCCAACGACCGGCGGGCGCGCGCCGGATTTGGCGGACGTCACCATGGCGACTCCCGCGACGAATGTTCTTCTCTGCATCAGCCCTCCAGATGGCGCTTCAGAACCGCCCAGTCGCGCCGCGCCGCTTCCATCGCGCGGTCATAGCGTTCGTTCTTTGTCTTGCCGCCAGGATTGTACTCGATGTGCAGCGAGATGGGTCCGGCGAATGGTGTGGCTTTGAGGAGAGGAAAGAAGGCCGCCCAATTCACCACGCCTTCGCCCAACGGAACCCAGCGCGTGCGCCAGCCTTGCGGCGATTTCTCCCAAACGAAGTCCTTGATGGCCACCATGAACAGGCGCGGTGCGATGCGCCGGAAATTGAGATTCCAGCCCGTCTTGCCGCCTTCGATGGTGGCTTGCGCGGGATCGAAATAGAAGCCGGCCCGCGCCGGATCCACGCCTCGCAATGCTTCCCACGAATCCCACAGCGAACATCCTACCGAGTCACCGGCATGGTTGTGCATCCCCGCGCGCAGATCCAGCCGCGCGTTCAACTCCGCCAACTCGCGCAACGCCGCGCGCGTGGAGGCGATGGTGCGCTCATACTGGGCCAGATCCTCGTACCTGAAGTAGCCGAGCTTGTAGTAGCGAATGCCGGACTTGGCCGCCGCCTCGAGCACACCGCGGCTCATGGGGTCGCGCGCGGAGAGCACCGTGGTGGTGATCATTGGCGCCGGCAGCGATTGCGCGGCGAAGGCAGCCACCGCTGCGGGCAGTTCCACCGCGGCGCGTTCGGGCGGAACCAGTCCACCGCGCCGCACGGTGAGATCCGGGCCGTTGATGCCGAGGTCCTTGAGCATCTTCGCCACTTCCACGCAGGTGAAGCCGGCCAGATGATCCGTGAACAGACACACGCGCGACGCCAAGCTTCCGCTCGCGCCAGCGGCGCACGGCGCGCCGGCCGCCAAACCGATTGCAGTGCGCCGGGTCAATCTCAGACTCCCTTCGGCGTCGACCAGTGCCGCCGGTATTCGCGCGCCACCAGCTCATGCGCCGCCGCGTCATCCACCACGCGTTCAGCGGCCCCATCATATCGGATCGCGCGTCCAGTGCGGGCCACGATGTTGCCGAGATGGCACAGCACCGTGGACAGATGGCTGGCCTCGATTTCGGCGGTGGGCTGCTTGCGGTCCTTCACGCAATCGATGAAGTTGCGGGCGTGATAGTTGAAGTCCGGCGAAGGCTCGCGGTCGGAGTGCACCAGGCTTCCCTTGGCGTCGAACACCCGGAACTCGTGATGTCCACCTTGCCAGCGTCCTATCTGGGCCATCCCCTCGCTGCCATATACGGCGACCGTGTTCTCCGAGCCCTCCATGCGGTATGAGTTCCACAGGCGCTGTTCGAACTGGATGATCTTGGAGCCGTAGTCGTAGGTGATGTTCATCGTGTCGGGCGTCTGCTGATCGTCGTCGAAAAACAGCTTCGAGCCCATGCCGTACACACGCTCCGGAACGCCGAGGCCCATCGCCCATCGCGCGATGTCGAGCCAGTGAACTCCATCGTTGCCGATGTCGCCGGTTCCGTAATGCCAGTGCCAGTTCACGGTTCCGTGATACCGATTGCGGTTGAACGGCATCATCGGCAGCGGACCGGTCCAGATGTCGTACTCCACTCCGCCGGGAACGGGCTCGTCTGCTTTGCGGCCGATATTGCGCCGCATTTGCACGTTCCACACTTTCGCCATCAACGTGCGTCCCAGCTTGCCGGATTGCACGTATTCGACGAAGCGCTGCGTCACCGGGCGGCTGCGGGACTGCACGCCCATCTGAACGATGCGACGGTTCCGCCGCGCCGCGTCCACCATCAGGCGGCCTTCGCGAATATTGTGCGAAGCAGGCTTTTCGACGTACACGTCCTTGCCAGCATCGCACGCAAGAATCGTCCCCGGCGCGTGCCAATGCAGAGGCGTCGCCATCACGATCGCGTCTACGCTCTTGTCGTCCAGCACGCGGCGGATGTCCGGCTCGAGCCGCGGCGCGCGCCCCTGCGACTCGGTGACCATCTTCATCACGCGCCCCACCACGTTCGCATCCACGTCGCAAATCACCGGAATGCGCACGCCGGGCAGCGCGCCGAACCACTGCGCCATCGTTTGGCCGCGGCCGCCCACTCCCATCAGGCAGATGGTGACCTTGTCATTGGCCGCCGTCGCGGGGCGCGATGCCCCGAGCACGGCGCCGCCTGCCTGGAGAAAGTAACGCCGGTTCACCGCTGCACGCCTCAGAAGACGAACCGCGCGTTGAGCTGGATCTCGCGCGCGCCAGCCGTGGACGTGATGCGGCCGAAGTTGGCCGACTCGATGTTGGTGTCGGGATTGCCGTAGTTGGTGTGGTTGAACGCGTTGAACAGATCCGTGCGGATCTGGAGCCGGTAGCGTTCGCCGATGCTGAAATTCTTGCCGAAGCTGACGTCGGCCGCCCAGCGGCCTGGACCACGCAGAGCATTGCGGCCCAGGTTGCCGAGGCGGATCGCGTTGCCCAGATTGTTCTCGGGCACCGCGGCGAAGGCCGCCCGGTTCAGATACACCAGCGTGCCGCGGTAGTTGTCCAGAATCGGCTGACCGCCCAAGTAGTCCGGCCGCGTGCCGCTGATGCCCGTGGGATGGCTCAGGTTGATTCCCGCGCCCGTCTGCGCGTTGAAGATCGTCGACACCTGCCAGCCGCCCAACGCGTGCCGCACCGCCGCGGTGGACGAGCCCAGGCGCGGCAGTTCATAAACCGCGTCCACGTTGAACACGTGCAGAACGCTGCCGTCGGCAAGCGCGTGGTTGGACCGTAGGTCGTAGAAGTTCGGCGTGTTGGTGGAAGTCCAGCCGACGTCACCGGCGCCGTAGGCCGTCGCCTTCGACCAGGTGTGGTGGATGTTCGCCGTGAGCCGGTTCGACATGCGGTAGCGCAGCGACGTCTGCCAGGAGTTGTACCAGGTGCTGTCGGCGTTGTCCCAGTAGTCCATGCGCGCGAACGCCGGATTCGGGCGGATGCCGGTCAGCGGATTGACTTCGTTCGCCTGCCGGCTGGTGTGCCACTTCACGCCGCGGTTGCCCGCGTAGGCCGTCTCGAGCGCCATCGCCGCCGAGAGCTGGCGCTGGATGCCGAAATACAGATTGAAGGCGTAGGGAGAAACGATCTGCGGATTGATCACGCGCGGTGAACCGCCGCTCGCGCCGCCGGCCACCAGCTTGATGACGTCTTCGTTGTACTGCGGATACTTCAGGCCGAACTGCAGCGCTTCGGCGCGGCTGAAGGCCGACCGGAACGGATCCACCAGCGAGTTCTGGACGGTCTGCGTCACCGTCTCGCCGGCCATGTTCGTGAACATGGTGCTGAAGCCGCCACGAATCACGTTGCGGCTGTTGCCATCGGGATTGTAGCTGAAGCCCACGCGCGGAGCGATGTTGATGCCATCGGAATCGAACGGATTGTCTATGGGCCGGATGGGCGTGTGCCGGAAGGTCGCGAAGTCGACGAAACCGCGATTGTACGCATGCGGCGGACCCCCGTCCTTCGCGCTGGCCACGTAGTTGCCGAAGTAGTCGTTCCGGATGCCGAAGTTGACCACCAGCTTCTTGTTTACGCGGAAATCGTCCTGCAAGAACATGCCCCATTCCTTGGACCGCGCCGTGTACAAGTCGGTGCCGAAGGTCATCTGCACCAGGTTGGGAATGTTGGCCAGCAGGTCCGCTTCGTTCTGGAAGCGGATGTCCGGATTCTCGATGTTGGCGCGGCCGATCGAGCGGCGGAAGAACACGCCGCCGAACTTGAGCGAGTGGCGGCCCGTGATGAACGCCACCTTTTGATCGAACGAATGGTTGGGCGCGCCCAGCGTGAGAATCTCGCCGCAGCCACCGAAGCCCAGCGCGTTGATGCAGGGCAGGCGGCGTCCGCCGGCCTTGTTCTCAGCCCTGTTCGGATCCTTCACGTTGAAGATCGCATCCAAACGGTCGACGACGTTCTTGTTGTAGCCATAGCGGCTTTCCGACGTCCAGCGGCTCTTGAAGTACGTGAAGATGGCCGACACGCGATCGGTGACGCCAGTGAACTGCCGGGAGTTGATCGGTTGCACGCGGGGCTGTTCGGCCGTGGGCCGGAAACGCGTGAACGTCACCGAGGCGCTCATGCTGTCGGAGATCCGCCAATCCGGCTTGATCACCATGTGATTGTCGGTGTTCTTGCGCGAACCCGCTCCGATGAATTGTCCGGTGGTTCCGGCGGTATTGTGCGGCTGGTTGGGCAGCGGCAGCGTGTCCAGGAAGGTCTTGTAGGCGGGCACGGCGCGCAACATGTCGTTGCGCAGGCGTTCGGTAGGCACGTTGCCGGAAACCGCGGCAAAGGCACGCTCGCGGTAGCCCTCATAGACGAACAGGCCGAACAGGCGGTCCTTGAGAATCGGCCCGGCCAGCGAACCGCCGAACTGGTTGAAGGTGACGCCCGGCTTGGTGCTCAGAAACTGGAGGCGCGCGTTCAGATTTTCCGCGCGGAAGTTTTCGAACAGGCTGCCGTGGAACTGATTGGAGCCCGAACGGCTGATGATGTTGAGGTTGCCGCCCATCGATCGCGTGTACTCGGCCGGAATCACGCCCTTGATGATTTGCACCTCGCCCACCGCTTCGATGCTGATGCCGTTAATGTAGTTGAAGCCGCCGAACATGGCCAGCGACGGACGTTCAGGGTTGCCGGTGGCGTCGGTTCCGTCTACCGCCACGCTGGTGCCGCCGCGGCCGGCGCCGTTCAGATACACGTCGCCGCCGCTGCGGGTGACGCCGGTCGACAGAGTGACCAGACCGGCCACGTTGCGGCGGGAGAGCGGCAATTCCTGCACCTGCGTGGTTCCGATGCTTTCCCGCTGTTCGGCGGACACGGTATTGACCAGCGCCGCCTGCGAAGTCACCTCGACCGATTCGGACACCGCGCCCACTTCGAGCGCGAAGGTGCGGCGCAGGCTTTCGGCCGCGCTCAACGGAATGCCTTTATTCAACGAGACCTTGAATCCGGTCGCCTGCACGCGCAGCGTGTAGCTGCCGGGCGGCACGAAGTTGAAGGCGAACTCGCCAGCGGCGTCACTCGTTTGGCGCAGCACCGCCTGCGTACCTTCGTTGGTCAGCGTGGCCGCGGCCCCAGCGACGACTGCGCCAGTGGGGTCGGTCACGATTCCGTAGAACGTCGCGGTGGTCACCTGGGCTCGCAGGGACGCGGCCATGAGGAACGCGGCGGCGAGGGCGGGACGATTTTTCGGATAGCGAACCATGTTGTTTTTGGATCGGAACATAATGATACCAAAACGATTTTCAGGTGCGCGACCGGACACA
>VFZX01000091.1 GCA_016871015.1 Acidobacteriota bacterium
GAGATCTGGCGAGCCGCGTTGGCTGCGTGATCGGAGTCGGGTTCGATCGAGACGTCGGCCGTTACCGAATTTGGCTCGACTCGGAATTTGCACCAGAGCCGATCAACTCATCGAAAGGAGTGATTATTGATCTCCGGATATCACTCCTTCAGGATCATTCTTCGATTAGAAAAGAGTCCAGTCGACGCCGTAGACGACCCCTCTCGTCCACTCGACCCGCAGGCTGACCGGATGGAACCGGTAGTCGTCGAGAGTTCCCGGCTTCCAACGCAGCACGTGCGATGGACTGTCGCCTTCCGTCGGGATCGAGTCAGCGAACGAGAGTCCTTTGAGTGGCTGCCCCAGCGCGCCGCAAAGTTCGGCGCGGAGGACCCCGCCGGGCTCGATGGCCGCATCCAGCCGCACTTCGGTTCCGCCGAGGAAGAAGGGCTTGGTCTGAACGCGCGCGGTGAGCGATGCGTTCGCGGAGAGTCCTGCAAAGCGGTGTCGCGCGATCCGGGCGGCGTGGACACCGCGCCTGCCACGCTGCGGCTGATTGTGAACGCCGGCGCTTCCGGTGTAGAGCGCGAGCCAGTGATCGCCGCGGTCGACCAGGTGGTTCGGCATGTACACCATCCCGGAATCGGATGCCTCCTTCGGCCCGCGCGGTATCCATGCACCACGCATCGGCCGCTCCCATCGCCGGCCATCCTGGCTGTAGGCGAGTTCGATATCCATTGTCTGGCCGTGGACGCGATAGTGGCCGAGGAAGCCGATGCGGAAATCGCCGAAGCGGTGTTGGGTCAGATAGTAGAACTGCTGATCCCAGGGATCGTGCGCGTCGGGCACGACGATGAACTCCGGATCGGAAAAGCGCAACCCGTCTTCGCTCGTGCGCCTCGTCATCACCCGAAGCATGAACGGCGCGTTGTCACGAGCGACGTAGCGGCCGGTAGCGGGCGTGTTCAGCACGGGAAAGACTGTGAACATCTCGAAGCCGCCGCCGGGCATGGCGTAGGTGTGCGTCGCATCATTGCTGCGGATGCGCAGGCGGTCATCGGCGTTATCCGCACGGCGCTGCTCGCGAGCCTCCACCGGATCGAGCCACGGCCACTTGCCGATATCGTGCGGATGGACGAGGCACGGAGTCCCGGCGTTGACGCAGCGCCAGCGAATACCGTCATCGCTATCGGCGGCGAGATACCGGAACCTCCGGACGGGTTCGCGCTGGTGGAGCCAGAAATACATGCGATGGCCGCCGCGCGGAAGCGGGACGATGCTCGGTTGGGTGACGGGCGCGCTCTCGGGTATCCCCTCAATGCGGATGCGGTTGGTGTCCGCACCGCCGATGCGGATCTGCCCAAGATTCGGGCGTGTCCAGTGCAGAAGATCCTTCGATTCGGCGACGCAAACGCCGAACACCGGCGCGTCCTTGGTGATGCCTGAGTAGTACAGGCGATACGTGTCACCGGCGCGGAACAGTCCGCAGCCCATTGCGGAGTGGGCGTCGGCGGCGTCGCCGGGCGAGCCGGGCCCCATCACGAGACCGAGCTTTTCGACCGGCGCGGGTACGAGCGCCGCACCCGATTGTTCGCGGAGGTTCGACCGATCGAGGAAGAGCATGCGCGAACCGAGCACAGGCGCGGCTGGCAAGTCGCGCAGAGGCGCACCCGCGCCCGGGACAGCCGCGCACGCCAGGCTTGTGAGGAAGTGGCGGCGCCGCATTGTTAGAATGTCGCCCGGATGCCGAGTTGCACGGTCCGTGGACCGGACATGGCCACCGAGGTTCCAAAGGTACGCAACACCGGGTTCACGTCAATGGCGCCTTGAATGAAGTTCTGGTTGAACAAGTTGTAAAACTCGGCGCGGAACTGCACCGAGAGGCGCTCGACAATTCGGGTCGCTTTGATTATCGAAAAGTCCGTGTTCCACCGCTGATCCGTCCGGGCGCTGGCAAAGCGGGAAGAGAACGTGCGCACGTTGGACTGCAGTTGCGCTTCGGCGCGGCGCTCAAAGCCGGCATCGGCGTTGAACATCCGGTCCGGAACGGGATCTGAAACGCCGATGTTCTTGATATCGCCCCGGAACAGCACGTTGCCGAACGAAATCGGATAGCCGCTCTGGATGAACGAAATTCCCTGTACCTGCCAGCCGCCCCAGCGTTTTCCGCGTCCGAACGGCAGTTCATAGAGCGCGATCAGCCGGAAAATGTGCGGCCGGTGCACATCCGAGATCACCTTCTCGGGAACCGGATCCGCTGCGTTGCGCAGCGACAGTCCGTCGATCGTTTTGGCGAACGTGTATCCGGCCTGCACTGTCAGTCCGGAAGAGAAACGCCGGTCGAGTTCTACCTGCAATGCGTGATAGGAAGTGAATCCCTGCGAATCGAAGTAGTTCACCGCGGCGAAGGCCGGATACGGCAGCAGAAGATTCGAAAGGTCGAGTACCTGCGCGGTACCGATGTTGCCGCCGACACCCGGGATTCCGCGGAAGGGGTTGTTCACGCGGGTGGTCAAGTAGTCGATGCGTGGCTGGTCGCGTTCCGGCGACGTGCTCAAGTATGCGTTCGAAAGCGCGTTGCGATTCCGCGCCAGAGGCATCTTGACCGTGCGGTTCCCCACATAACGGGCTTCGATGCGATACACGTCGCGAATGCGGTGCTGCAAGGAGAACTGCCAACGCTGGTTGTATCCGTTCGGGTTACGCCGTGGCGCAGGAATGCTCACACCCTGGCCGAGGAACGTGCGCAGCCCCTGCGAGTTGCCCGCGGCAGGCGTCAGCGGATCGGGAAACATGTTGTCGAGCGTGCGGGTGAATCGCAGCCCGTCAAGGCTGGCGAACGAGAAGGTGTTGGTGTCGAAGCCGGGCACCGCGCCTTCCGCCGCGATGAATCGCTGTCCGTACGGGATGAAGTAGATGCCGTATCCGGCGCGCAGAACGGTGGCCGGATTCCACTGATACGCGGCGCCGATGCGCGGCATGAAGTTGCGGTTGTTCGTATCGAAGATCGTGCGCGGCTGGTTGCCCGCTCCGGCGAACAGCAGTCCGCCGCGCACCTGGAATTGATTGAGCGGCAGCGGCGGATTGGGCAACACAGCATAGGCCGTGCGCGCCTGCGCGGCGATCGGGTTCTCGACATCGAAGTCGAATCCGGAGAGGCTCCGGTTGAAGCGCTCCGTCGCGGGACCTTCGCGCTCGTATCGGAGCCCGGCGTTGACGGTCAGCTTCGGCGTCACCTTCCAGTCGTCATGCAGATAGAGCGCCTGGTAGGTGGCCAGATTTGCCGCTGTGGCCGGCTGGTTGAGCGTCGCCTGGCTGAAGCGGCCGAGAAGATAGTCGGCCATCCCGGCGCCGATCGGTTGCGGTGGCGAATTGTCCAGCGGACCGCGAGTGAACCCGCCGCTGAAGGCGATCGTGAGCCGATCCTGCCGCCCGCGGTTGTCGATATACCAACGCAGGTCCGTTCCGAATTTCAGACTGTGGCTTCCCTTCACTTTCGTGAAGTGCGCCGCAGCCGTCCGGATCTCGGAGACCTGGAGCGACCCCTGCGGATTCTCGAACGCAGTGTAGCCGGCGACGCTCAGATTCGGCATGCCGGAGAGCTTCGTATTGAGCAGACTCGCGGCGCTTTCGAGGCCGAGGGACCTGTAGTCGACCTCAGTGCCGATCGGAAAGGTATTCCAACTGAATCGCATGAGCGAGGCGCGAAAGTCGCCGACGAAGGTGGGCGAAAATGTCCATACGTCGCCGAACGCTACTTCCCGATTCACGGCGTCGATGTTCCAGACAGAGATGTCGTCGCGGGTGAAGACACCGCTGCGAGGCAGCTTCGTATTGCCAAGCACCACCCTTCCGAACAGTTTCTGCGCCTGCGTCAAGTTGTGGTCGATCCGGACCGGCAGGGTCCACTGCGTGCGGGCGAAGGGTTCGTTGACGTATGTGAAGTTGCGCTGTCCGTCGGCTGTGCCGGTGGAGTTCGGCTCCGGCCACAGGCGCGAGAAGTTGGCGACGACGGGATTGAGGCGGCTGGCCGGAATCACGTTGCCCGGAAACGGAGCGCGCTGAATGCGTCCGTTGGCGACAATCTGTCCGGTGTCGGGATCGTAGAGTTGATACTGCGAGCCGAGCGCCAGCAGATCGGAGAAGTTGCCGCGAATATGCGCCGGCCTCGGAATATTCACGAATTGCGGAGGGTTCGGCGCCAGCGAAGCCCAATCTTCGTATGCCGCGAAAAAGAATGTGCGGTTGCTGCCGTTGTAGAGCTTCGGAATCCAGACGGGACCGCCGAGACTGCCGCCGTGCAGTTTGTACTGGAAGTCGATGCGGGGCGTCCCGCCGCGATTCCCGGCCCACGAATTCGCATTCCATTCCGGGTTGCGCCAGAATTTGTTGAACGACCCGTGAAGCTGGTTGGTGCCAGACTTGAGCACGATGTCCACCGTTGCGCCGCCCGTGTGGCCGACGCTCGCGTCGAAGGCCGCCGTCTGTACGCGGACTTCCTGGACCATGTCGGGGCTCGGATTGAAGGCCGCGCCGCCGCCCACACCGGCGTTCCCGCGCTGCGTGTTCGGTGCTCCGTCAATAGTGAATTCCGCCGTGCCCTGGGGCGATCCGTTGAATCGCGACGTCTGCGTGCCGGCCCGCTGCATCGGCTGCACATCGTTTCCAACCGACGTCCCGCGCGCGATCCCGGCCGCCGAATCCGTTCCCGAGGCGAAAAAGAAGAGGTACGTCGTGTTGCCCTGGCCCACCGGCAGATCCGCGATCTTCTTCTCGTCGATCACGGTGTTGATGTCGGCCGTCGCCGTGTCCAGCAGTTGGCGCTCGGCCCGCACCGTGACCGATTCGGCCGTATCGCCCACGTCGAGGACGAGGTCCACTTGCACGCGGCGTCCGCTGGTAACCACGATGTCGTCCACCGCTGTGGCCTTGAACCCTTTGAGCGACGTCTCCACTCGATACGTTCCCGGGAGCAGCCCGGGCACTTCCCAGTTGCCGGACTCGTTGGTTGTCGAGTTCCACTGAAGGTTGGTTTCCTTCTGCTGAACTTTGATCGGTGCGTTGGCCACCACGGCGCCGGAGCGGTCCTTTACTTGACCGAGGAGAATGGAGCGGTGGGCCTGCGCGTATGCGGCGCCGGCCAGGGCCAGAAGGAGGATCGGCAGTCTGAAGCCAAACATGATCATGGCTCCCGCCACTATACATCTACGATTCGCGAGACAGCAACCAGCGGGCCTTGCCGGAGACGGCGACTCAGAATGCGTACTTCAACGCTAACTGCGTCACCCGGCCTGCCGCGGAATTCAAGATTCGCCCGAAGTTCGCATTGGTCACGTTATTCACCGGATTCGAAAACGACGGCGTGTTCGTAGCATTGAACAACTCCGCACGGAATTCTATCGAGTGGTTTTCGATGACGCGGAAGCGCTTGCCGAAGACGATGTCGAAATTGATCGATCCGGGCCCCTCCATCACGTTGCGGCCCAGGTTGCCCCAAGATCCGTCTGGCGCCACGGCGAACGCGGCGCGGTTGAAGTACTGATCCAGCCGGGCGTGAATCGGACGATTCTGATCGAGGAACGGATTGCCGGTGACATCGGCGCGCTCGCCGCCAGTGCCGCTGTGCGACGTCGGGCGCCCTGGTATGACGTCGAACGGAATTCCGCTGCGTATCGAGGCGATGCCGTTCATCTGCCATCCGCCGGCGATCTTGCCCAGCAGGTCACGGCGTCCCGTGAGGAACGGGATGTCCCACACGAACGAGCTTACGAGCACGTGGTCCACCGCGAAGTTTGCCCGGCCCCGATTCAGCCGCAGGTTCATCGGCCATGGTTGCGACAGCGCCGCTCGGCCGCGTGAGATCGTATCGAGCGTCTTCTGCCAGCTATACGAGGTCAGCACGGTGAAGCCATGGCTGTAGCGCTTGTCGAACGTCACCTGCAGCGCGTTGTAGTTCGATGTGCCGTTGGATTCGGACCGGTCCATGAGATTGAATCCGGGAATCGGCCGCCGCGCATCGATGTTCGCGATAGTCGCGCCCGGTCCGAACAATGCCCAGTTGATGTCGCGGCTGCTCCACAGACTCGTTCCCTTGTTGCCGACGTAGGCGAGCCGCAGCATCGAAGTCGCGGGCAGCCGCCGTTCGAGAGTCAGCGACCACTGTTGCACGTAGCCGATCTTGAAGTTCGGGTCCCAGTGATAGTTCACGATGCGCGGACTGAACACGTAGTCGCGATTCACTGACGCGGCATCGAACGGGAACGGGTTCGGCGTTCGCGAAGCTCCGTACGGATCCTGGAGGCTGCCCGGCGCGTTGATCGCTACGTTGCGGATGAACGGTTCCACCGCCGACTGGATCTGCCATCCCGCCCAGCGCAGGTTGTCATAGAAGATCCCGTAACCTCCGCGAAGGCTGGTCTTGCCGTTGCCGAAGATGTCCCACGCAAAGCCGATGCGCGGCGCGATGTTGTTCAGGTCGCGATGGAAGCCGCCCTTGGGAACGCCGGGATCGCCCGGAAATACGAGCCCCAACGGAGCGTTCACGAATCTCTGCGACTTCTGCCCGGGCGTGAACGAAACCAGATTGCCGTTCACTTCGGTGGGAGGCGAGCGGGGTTCCCAGCGCACTCCGGCATTCAGCGTCACACGCGACGACAGCCGGATATCGTCCTGGAAGAAGAAATCCTGCTCCCATCCACGGCCCGCCTGGAATTGCGGCGCGGTTTGCGCGAAGCTCAGCGGCAGGCCGAGCAGGAAATCACCCGAAGCCACGCTGGTGAAGTTGTTTCCGAAACTGAACGAGCCGCCCGCTCCCGCGCCCAGAGGCAGGTCGAACCGGACGCGGCGCAGGTCGAACCCCATGCGCATCTGATGGCGGCCCCGGATCCAGTTGAGAGTGTCGCCGAATTCGCGAAGTTGGCGGTCTTCGGCTGCCGGCCGCCTGCCGGCAATCGAGAAGTCCTGGGTGCTGAGGACCATGAACTTCTGGCCGTTAATCTCGGGAACGAAGATCTTGACGCCGAGTTGGTCCCAGGACACTCCCAAGAGTTGCCCGGAATTCTCGGTCACCCGGCTCCACGTGAACCGGAAGGTATTCGTCATGGTGGGGCTCGCCACATGCGTGTCTTCGAGGGTGATGTTGCGCGTCGGGAACCCAATGAAGTTGAGGAACTGCGGCAGTCCACCGATGTTGATTTCATCGTTCTCGTGCCAGAAGAACCGCGCGGTGAGGCGGTTCCTGCCGGTAAGCGAATGATCGAGCCGGCCGAGATACTGACCGAGGTCGCGCTGCTGCGGAAAGTTGAACCGGAAGACGCCGCCCGCTCCATCGGGACTGCGTGGCAGCAGTTCGTCGATGATACGCCGCGCCACCGGGTCGACGCGGCTTGCGGGAATACGGCCATTGGGGAACGGCGCGCGGGTAGTGGGATCGGTGGGAACGCGCGGAGACCGGCTGAAGTCGCCCTGCCGTTCGAGGTCGCTCAGCAGATAGTTGATGGTGCGGGTGGAGTGGAATCGCTGCGGCGTGTTCTGGAAGGAGAAGAAGAAGAACGTGCGGTCCCTGCCGTTGTAGATCTTCGGGAGCCATAGCGGCCCGCCGACGGCGGCGCCGTATTGGTTCTGGCGCAGGACCTCGCGCGTGGGCGAGAAGAAGCGTCGCGCGTTGAGTTTGTCGTTGCGCAGGAACTCCCATGCCGAGCCGTGCAGCGCATTGGTGCCGGACTTGGTGACGACGTTGATCTGGCCTCCGGCGCCGCGGCCGTATTCGGCGCTCATCGCGAACGAGACCACGCTGAACTCCTGCACGGCGTCGGGATGTGGCATCGCGTGCGCTGTGTTCGTGAAAGCGTCGACGGCGTTGCCGCCGTCCATCGTATAGTTGCTCATGGTTCCGCGCGTTCCGTTGACCGAGAAGCCCGCGTTTTCCGCGCCCGATTCGCCGGTGTTGCCGGTGACGCCTGGGAGCAGCCGCTGGAGGTCAAGGAGGTTACGCCCGTTGAGCGGGAGTTGTTTGATGCGCTCCGAGTCGACCAGCGTCGAAAGCGTCGCGGTGGTGCTCTCGACAAGCACGGCCTGCCCAGTGACCTCCACGGTCTGGTTTGGCGAACCGACTTCAAGAGCGAGGTCGACACGGGAGCGTTCGTCGGCACGCACCGTGATCCCCGACTGCACGGCCTTCTTGAAACCCTGGACCTCGACTTCTACTCGATACTCCCCGACGCCCACCGGCGTGAAGGTGTACTCGCCATCCTCCCGCGAAACCACCGCGCGGGCGAGGGCCGTCGAGACGTTGGTCAACGTTACCTTGGCGCCCGAGACTACCGCGCCGGAACCATCCCTGATCACGCCGTGAACCGCGCCGCTGCCTTGCGCGCTGGACTGTTGCGCGCCCAGGGTCAACATCAACGAAACAGCCGTTACGGCCAGTGCATTTCTCATATCCCAGTTCCCTTTGCCGTCGTCAGTGAATGGACACGAAGGTGGCTGGCGGCGAACGCCTGCCACCATGCGTTCAAGGTGTTCGGCCAACCGCCCCCCGTTGGTTTACCGAAGATGTGCCGGACATGCGCCCGGAACGTTGCGCCGGCGGCGAGTGTGAGGCCGGGAGGCGCGAGAATATAGTCCTGCGCGTAGCCGCGGCCGCCCATGGCAAGGGCCGAAGTAACGCGCTCCTCCGTCATCTGCACGTGGTGCAATCCACGCGGGCCGGCGATCGAAACGGATACCGGCTTTCGCCAGAACGCTCTGACCCTGCCGCCACCGCGGGCGCAGTGGGGAACATGGCCCAGCCGCGCGCAAACAGAGTCGCGAGCCGTGACGTAGAAGTCCAGGTGTTTTCCGCCGCCATCGGCGAAGTTGGCCAACTCGCCGGACTCCGCCCAGTAGAAGTGACCCTTTCCGTCATTCCAGGCGAGATAGCTCGCAAAGAACTGTCCGTACTCCTCGAGCGCTACGCCGCTCCGATTGCGTACCGTGATCACGCAGTCATAGTGGATGCCGCCCCGCGGATCGAGGTCGGGAAAGAGCCAGTCCTGCCTGGTTTCGACGCCGTCGCTTTCGTACCGCGTCCATACGAGGACTCCCCACTGGCGTTGTTCGGCTCCGCCGGCAGCCGGCACGAGCCGGGTGTACTCGTCGTTCTCCGGACCGAACGGCCGGGAGAATCCCTTCCACCATTGCCATTCGCGCGTGTCCCACTCGTACGCATTCGGAACCGAGCCGAGCGCCGCGGCCCGGATCGCGATCGGTCCGAGCCTTCCCTCGTTCGAGTCCCTGGGAGCGCGCGCGGTGAATGGGAGATCGACTTCGCCGACGTCGCTACCATCCCGCGCACGCCACGAGATCACCGCCATGTCGCGGCCTTGGCTATCCTTGACGACGCGGCATGTGGTTCGCGCACTCTCCGCTTCGAGCATGGGCAGCATCGCCATGCCACCCAGCGCACCGGCAAAACTGCGACGGTGCATTTCGACTCTCCTTACCATCAAGCCGCCTGTGCTCGAAACGAATACAGGCGCGAGTCTTTCAACAGGAACACGAGCCGGATTCGCTTTCCAGCCAACTCACGAAGCGAACGGTCACTTGCCCAGCGCACCGGCCGATCTTCTTCCGACCAAGGGAACGGCTGCACGCGGTTGAATTTCGCCCGCTCGCCGCCCGCGAAACCGGGAATCGGGCTGCCGCCCTCATCATGCACTTCCACTTCAATGGAGCCGCCGCCGCCGTTGTAGAAGCCCTGCTGATAGCGGGTATGGTTGCAGTTGAGAACGAGGTCGCCGCCGGGCCATGTCATCGGCTTTGTGATCAACTGGCCCTCTTTGTAGTCGGCACGGATCGCCGCGAAGCGGTCCACCGGCAGCACCGCCATGCCGACCGCGGCGTACGTCTGCCCGAGTTCCTGGCCGTGGGCGCGGCTCCGTCCGCCGAAGTAGAAGCGCAGCATGTTGCCCACGCGAATCGGCGCAGTGTTTACCGTGCTGTTCCAACGCTCGTTCCACGGATACTTCGGCGTAATCAGCGCCTTGCGAACCACGGGCCGGTGCCACGACAGACCATCGTGACTCCATGCAGGTTGAATCTCGAAAACATCCGGATTTCCCATCCAGCGTTCGACGAGTCCGAGGTACATGTCGCTATAGGGAAATCCAGTGAATCCGTAGAGTTCGACGTTGGGATCGTCCTGTAGATCGGGACGCATGACCGGTTCCGGCTCGCTCCAGCGCAGGAAGTCGTCGCTCTCGCTGCGCCAGATGCTGCGGGCGCGATGACGCTGAAGCATGAACTTATGACGGAGGTAGGCAACGAACTTGCCGCGCCGGTCGCGCGTGCCCATGAGATTGGTCTGATCGCCAGAGGTGGTGAGGACCGGCTCGGGATGCATGTTCCACCCCAGGCCGTCTTTGCTGAAGCCAACGTAGGTCCCGGTGGGTTTGCCTCCGCCCGCGGCATAGAACATGAACTTGAAAGGATGTTTCGCATCTCCGGGGTCGTGGCAGATGGTGCAGGCAGTAAACGACTGGTCGCCCGGAGGCATCCACAATATGTTGTTCGCCTTGCTGCCGCTGTGTTCGTAGAACCCGAGCTTCGGCCGCTCCCATCGCATCCCGTCATTGCTGACCGCCATGCACAACCGCATCGGATCCGGGCGGTTGTAGGTCATGTAGTAGAGACGCCACTCCTTGCCCACTCGATGGACAGAGCCTCCCGAGATCACGATCTGGTAGCCTTCCCACGGCGTTTCGGGTTTCAGCATCGGCTCGGGGAAGATTTCGGCCGATTCCCACGAGCGCTCGAGCCGATAGGTTTCCTCGACCCAGGTGTCGTCGACGAAGAGCTGGCTCATGCGCAAATCCTTGCGAGAGGTGTCCGCGGCAAAAGCTTTGCCCTGAGTCGCCGCCGAGGAGCCGGCTGCTGGGAGCGCGGAGGCTCCCGCTGCTCCGAGAAAGGCCCGCCGGGTAGCGGCGAATCGAGGGTCCATGGCGGTGAATGCTATCGCAAGAGTGTTGCGAAAGTCAAAAGGCGTGCCCTGCGTGTGCACGCGCCACGAACGAGGCTGACCGTCCACGGGCACTCTCGAGGGCGAGACCATGCGCTTTCAGGACTCGGACAACTCACCGGGCTGGTGCTGGACCGGGAACGCGAAGAACGCCGCTGCCGCATGGAAGCCTTTCCGTCTTAGAAAATGAACCGCCCTGTCACAACTATGCTGCGTTGACCGGCCGCTTCGGTGGCTCGCCGCACGAACGAACTCCCGCCCAGCAGAGCACCGGCTGGGCTATTGATGATGCCGGTCGGGATGCCGTAGGCGGGATGGTTGAAAGCGTTGTAGAGGTTGGCGCCCAACCGGGCCTTGGCGCCTTCCCAGCCCGCGATGCCGAACTCCTTTTGGGGCGAGATGCTGAAGATCCACTGGCCCGGCCCAATCAGGGAATTGATCCGGGCGTTGCCTAGCGTGCCGGGGGCGGGGATCTTGAAGCAACTCTGGTTGAAATAGGGCGCTCGGGTATCGAGCCGTTTCATAATGTAGGGATCGCATCCGGAGACCACGTCGGCGCGTCCGGCAAACTGTGCGATGTTGCCCGGATCAGCCCCTGTGTATCGGGGCGTGAAGAAGTTGCCCGAGTGCCAGTTGAAGTACCCGGTGGCGCTCCAGCCTGCCACCACTGCGTTCAGCAGCGAGCCGGCCGCGCCGAAGCGGCTTTTCAGGTCGCCGGCGAATCGCTTTCCATGCCCGAACGGCAGTTCGTAGGCGTAGTTGGCGAGGAAGTCGTGGTCGGGCCAGATGGTGCTGCGAGCACGGTCGCGGCCGCGGTTGTAGGCATAGTCGAGTGTCTGAAATGCACCCGATTCGCGCTGACCACCGACGTAGCCGCCTCCGCCGAGGTCGTTCCAGGAGCGCTGCTCGGTGTAGCCCACTTCGAAGTACAGGCCCGCCCGCATGGGATGGCGAAACACGATCTGGAGGGCCTTGTACGAATCGTTGGCGCCCACTTCCTGACGCGTGATGCTCTGAAACGCGGGGTAGGGCCGCCGGCTCTGCGCGAAGGCGGTCGAACTGATCAGTGGCGTATTGGCGTCGAACCCGTAGCCCATCTGGCGGCTGGCGTTGCCGAGGTAGGAGACGCGGAGTCCGAAGTACCGCTTGACCTCCTGCTCGACCGAGATGTTCCAGGTCTGGGTGTATTCGGGCCGGAAATTGCGAATTACGCTGGCGCCCGTAGCCGCCGACGCCGGCCTGCCGACGCCAGGGAATGCGTTCGGCCACGCGTATTGCGGCACGGATCCCTGCAGGCTGTTCACGAACGCCTCGGTCACGCCGAATGGGCCGCCGGTCTGCAATCCGGAAAAGCGCAGGGCGCCATTGTAGACGCCATACCCGCCGCGGACCACCAGCCGCGCGTTGCCCGTGGGCCGGTAGGCGAAACCGAAACGGGGTAGCAGGCGGCCGTTTGATTCGCGCAGCTTGTCCGGATAGTTCAGGTCCTTGGCAAGCACGATGGGAATCAGGTCCGTGCGGAAAGCCGGACTGACGTTGCTCAGCGCCTTCTGATCCGGTACGACGATCTTGCCGCTGGCCAGGTCGAAGTTGAAGTACAGGCCGTTCTTGTCGTAAGGCGCCGTGAAGTGGTCCCACCGCACGCCGAACGAGAGACTGAGTTTGGAGTTCACCCGGAAGTCGTCCTGAATGAAGGCTCCGTACTCCCAGATACGGCGGGCCTCGGTCACGCGCGGCAAGCTGCGCGAGAAGTTACCCGGCAGGCCCAGCAGAAAATCGGCGAACGGTTCGCCCGAAAAGCGGCCGTCGAAAAGGAAGTCGCCGAAGCCCGGGTTGACGATCGTGTCGAACAGTGCCTTGATTCCCGAAACGCCGCCCTTCAGCGTGTGTTTGCCAACGATGTACGTCAGATTCTCGGTGAACTGATAGCGGGTATCCCAACGGGCCGCGTCCTGATACGAGTTGGCCGCGCTGCCGCTGCGGA
This sequence comes from Acidobacteriota bacterium, assembly GCA_016871015.1. Lineage (GTDB taxonomy): Bacteria > Acidobacteriota > Terriglobia > Bryobacterales > Bryobacteraceae > SYLY01. The sequence continues at coordinate 12,960 of VFZX01000091.1, forward strand.
TCAGCCAGTTCTGAATGCGGATGATAGGCCAGCCACCGAAGCCTGTCGGCGTTACACCGCCGATTCCCCAACGCCTCAAAACATCGGCTCCGAGCACGGCTTGACCGCCTCTCATGTCGCGGACCGCCAACCGTTTGTCAACGTCGCGCAGGGCGCTGAGCCGAAGCTGGTTGATCAACCGTGGACTGAATGTGTGGGTGTGGCCAGCCGACCACCGCTTCTGGGGAATATCCTGGGCTTGCGCTTGCCCCGGCGGATAGCGTTGGCCTCCTGTCCGTGTCTGGTATTGGTAGGAAAACGTGACCACATCGTTGTTGCCGAAGTTCTGATCGAACTTGAATACCTTGCGCTGCTCGGCGCTGAAGTTGCCTTGGAGTACGGTGGCGTTGTTGACGAACGCGTCCGGATTTCCGACGTACGTGTAAGCGGAGTAGAAGTCCTCGATGATGTTCCGCGCCACGGGGCTGATTCGATTGGCCGGAATCACGCCGCCCGGGAAAGCCGCGCCGGTCAGCGGGTCGCGCGGCTGAACCGAAAACCGCGAGAAGTCTCCCGAGCGAATACGCGCCGTGGGAATGCTGTCCTGGCCGGGACCCTCTACCGAGGTTCCGCGCGGCTGGTGCCAGTCGAAGAAGAAAAACGTCCTGTTGCGGCCATCGTACAGCTTGGGAAGATACACCGGACCACCCAGGCTGATTTCATGACGCCACCGGGGAAGCCCCGTCTTGCGCTTTCCGTCCCGAATGAACCCTCCATTGCCAGTGGCCCCGGCCGGAGACACATTCGCGTTCAGCCAATTGTGCGCCAGGCTGGCTGCGTATTCGCCATGCAGAGCGTTGGTGCCGCTCTTGAAAGTGGTGTTCACGTTGCTCGCCCGGGCATACTCTGCCGGGGGCGCTCCGGTGACCACCGAGACTTCCTGGATCGAGTTCGGGTTCAGGAACATCGCCACCGACTGCTGCCCGCCCTCCACCTGCAACTCGTGCTGGCTGCCCGCCACGCCGCCCCAAAGGAAGAGCCCGTTGGTTCCTCCGGCCGAACCGACTGACCACATCGCCGGATCGAGCGCCCACCCGGAGCGGCTGAAGTCGGAGATCGGCTTGTCGTAGAGAACGCGCGGCAGTCCGTGATTGATCGTCGGTCCTTCGGTCTGCACGACCGGAGGCGCTTCGGTGACGGTAACCGCTTCGGTCACCTGGCCCAGTTCGAGCGTCACGTCGACGCGCTTGACGGCAACGGGCTGCACCTGGACACCAGCCACGGCCGCCTTCTTGAATCCTGCCTTCTCCACTTCAACACGGTAGGAGCCCACGAAGAAACCGATGGCGCGGAAATCTCCCTGTTCGTCAGACTCCAACTCGCGGACGGCGCCGGTGCCTTCGTTTACGATCCGCACTTTCGCTTTCGGCACTGCCGCGCCTTGCGCGTCGCGGATGGCGCCGACCAGATCTCCCTGCACGGTCTGCGCGTGCGCCGCGCCGAGGAGGAGCAACAAACCGGTCCCAAGCCAGGCGGTACACTTCCTTGTATTCATAGCCCAATGATAGCCGCGGGTGCGACAGCAGTCAACCGCGGGTTCGCGTTTTTCAGGACTCGGACAGCTCACCGGGCCTGGGAGCGGTCCAATCCGCGCCCGGCCAGCGATACTTGATTTCCAACTCGACATCGCTGAGCACCAACTCGCACTGCGACCACGGCTTCTCGAAATCCGGATTGCGGGCGGCCAGTCCGACTTCGATCGCGTTGTCGCCGGAACGCGGCAAGGCTTGGGCGAGATCGAAATACTGCCATGTGAAAAGCCCACCCACCGTGGCGTGTGGAATATGCTGCCCCGGCCGGATCGGATTCGCCGGGCCCTGTATCGCCACTCCATTCAACGTGACGTGAATCCTGTCGGCGCCGGTCAAATTCTCGAACAGCAGACAGAGCTTGACGGATGCGATGCGATCCCGCTCCGCCGCCAGATCGTCCCCCACCGGCAGATTCACGCGAACCGGCTGGCCGCGTTGGAGCGCCGCCGGTATAACACGGGGAAGTTCGCAGAACGGCCACGATCCAGCGCCTTTGGTGTTGCGCCGCCCTACGGCGTACCGTTTGTTCTTGCGGCGCAGGACGGATGGATCGTGCAACTCGTTGAGGCCGGGCGAAGTGTTCACGTTCCGGCCCCGGTCCGGCCAGTTGAACAGGTAGATGCCGTCGGCGCCTGAGCGCCAGAAGTTCATGGCTGCCGCGCGCGCATGTTCCAGGCTCACCCACTGGAGCCCGGGAACCCCGCCTTCGGTGGCGATACCAGCGCGAAAGGACTCCTCGATGCACGGGTAGATGCGGCAGCCGGTCCGTTTGCCTATGGCGATCCACTCCGAGACATCGGCGTCGAGCGTCATGGCGAAGAACGGTGAGGGAACGAGCTGGTTCACCAGTCCCTCGCGTGCCCAGCGGGGGGCGTCGAGTCCCACGGCCGCCGCCCCGGCGACGGTCCACGGAACGCGCGCGGAGAGTCCGATGTAGCGGCCGCGCTGGCGGCCCAGCCGGTCGAGCGTGCGCCGGATCTCGCGAACATAGCTGGACATCACGCCGGTCATCGCGGGTACTTGCGACTTCCTGAAGAAGTACGGGCAGCGCATGAAATCGAGCTCGATGCCGTCTACGTCATAGCGGCTCGCCACCTCTTCGGCGATTGCGATGCGGTAGCGGCGCACAGGTTCGTGCGCGAAGTCCTGAAAGTCCATCGCGGCTTCCGAAACCGGTTGTCCTTCCGGCCACCCCTCGAGCCCTTCCTTGCCGATGCGCCACTCCGGATGTTCGCGCCAGAAGCGGCCGGCCATGAAGTTCAGGAAATGTTTCGGATCCGCGGTGGATTCGCCGCGTACGTGATGCCAGTCATTTTGGCGGATGTGAATCCAGATGTCGATCCCGGCCCCATGCGCACCGTCCACCATCAACTTCATCGGATCGTGCCCCTGCTCGATGAGCGAACGGACCGCGCTGATGTTCCGCCACCACCGCGACGATTCGAGCTTGACGCCAGTGTCCTCGCGCAGGCTGTCTCCCACGACCTCGCCGCCAGGCACCCGGGTCGGGTAGTTCATCACGTACAGGCCGTTCATGCCGATCGGCCACGAAAGCGCTTCCACACGAGTGCCGGCAATCTGCGCGATGGTGGCGTCGACGAACTGCTTCGGCGTCAACGGAGGTTCCCACACGGAAGCGCCCCCGCCGTCATCGTTGTAGATCAGGCGATAGGGGCGCGGGGCCGGGCCCGCTGGCGCCGCCTGTTGCGCCGCCTGTTGCGCCGCCGGCGCGGCCAGTGGCGCGGCGCCTCCGGCTGTCAGGAAGTTTCTGCGGTCGAGCTTTGGCATCGGACTACGCTAGCAGTTTGGCCACCGCCTTGCCCGCGACGTCGGTAAGGCGGAAGTCGCGGCCCGTATGGCGGTAGGTGAGGGCCTCGTGATTGATTCCAAGACAATGCAGGATGGTCGCCTGGAGGTCATGCACGTGGATCCGGTCCGCGGTCACCTGCAATCCGAAGTCATCAGTGGACCCGACTACCTGGCCGCCCTTGATGCCGCCGCCGGCCATCCACAGACTGAAGGCCATCGGATGATGATCGCGGCCCACGCCGTCGCTTTTGTCGGGGCTGTCGTCCTGGACCATTGGAGTACGCCCGAATTCGCCGCCCCACACCACCAGCGTGGAATCGAGCAGCCCGCGCCGCTTCAGATCCGTCAACAGCGCCGCCACCGGACGGTCCGTCTGCTCGCACATCGTTTTCATTCTGCTGTCCAGATTGGTGTGATGGTCCCAGTTGCCGTGCATCAGTTGGACGAAGCGAACGCCTCGTTCGACGAGCCGCCGGGCCAGCAGGCAATGGCGCGCATAGGGGTTCTTGCGCCCGGCGTCGACTCCGTACAATTCCAGGATGTGGGCCGGTTCCTTGGAAATATCCATTAGTTCAGGAGCCGATTGCTGCATCCGGAACGCCAACTCGTACGATGCGACCCGCGAGGCGATCTCCAGGTCTCCGGTTTCCGCCTGGTTCATCTGGTTGACGTCGCGCAGCGCATCGAGCGTGGCCTTCTGCATCTCACCGTTGACACCGTGCGGATTCGACAAGTACAGCACGGGGTCGCCGGCGCCGCGCAGGGGAACCCCCTGGAAGCTGGAAGGCAGGAAGCCACTGGTCCAGTTTCCGGTACCGGCGCCCGGCGCGTTGGATCCCGATCGCATCACCACGAAGCCCGGCAGACTTTGTGACTCGCTGCCGAGCCCGTAGTTGACCCACGCGCCCATGGAAGGGCGGCCCGCCAGCGGCGACCCGCAGTTCAACATGAGTTGGCTGGGGTGGTGATTGAACTGATCGGTGAACATCGACCGGATCAAGCAGATGTCGTCGACCCGGGTTGCCAAGTGAGGCATGCAATCGGAAAGAGGAGTACCGCTTTGGCCGCCCGGCGCGAAGGAGCGGGGACTGGCGACGACCTTGGCAGTTGGCTTGATGAAGGCCAAGCGCAGGTTTTTGGTCATCGACTCGGGAAGCGCCTGTCCTTCGTACTTTTTCATCGCCGGCTTGGGATCGTACAAGTCCAGGTGGCTGGGTCCGCCATCCATGAAAAGAAAGATGACGTTCCTGGCCTTGGCGGGGAAATGGGAGCGCGGCGCGGCTGGCCCGCGCCCTTCGGCCGCCATCAACTGCGACAGAGCGATCGTGCCCAAACCGGCGGCGCACCGGTCGAGAAACCGGCGCCGGGAGTGGATCTGATGGAACAGATTCGGGTCCATGGTGGCTATCCTCGGGTGATGAATTCGTCGAGATTGAGCAGCAGACGCCCCACCCCCACCCACGGGGCCGCTTCCATGGGAGTGATTCCGTCGAGGTCGCGCGCCGGGAAAATCGACTCCGCCAGCGCCGGATCCCGCTCGAGAATTTCTACCTGCTGGCGGTAGAAGCGGGCCAGCCGTTCCACTTCACCGGGGCGTGGCTCCCGGGCCACGCAGACGCGGAACGCGAATCGCAGCCGTTCCTCCACCGTTCGGGCTTCCGAGCGCAGAACGCGGGTGGCCAGAATTTGCGCGGCCTCGAAGAAGGTGGAGTCGTTGAGCAGGTTCAGTGCCTGCAGCGGGGTGGTGGAGCGCTCGCGGCGGCTACAGGCGGCCATGGAATCCGGAGCGTCGAAGTTGGCCATTTGCGGATGAGGCGCCGCGCGAAGGAACAGCGTGTAGAGGCCACGCCGGTAGCGCTCGGCTCCGGTACTCTCCTTCCACTTCGAACCGCTGCCGGTGGCCACGTCCAACACTCCGGCAGGAATGGGCGGACGCGCGCTCGGGCCGCCAATCTCGAGGTTCAGAAGGCCCGCCGCCGAGAGCGTCACATCACGAACCGCCTCGGCGGAGAGACGGAGCCGCTGTTGCCGCGCCAGAAGAGCGTTGCCCGGATCGCGCGCGGTGAGGTCCGGCCGCGTGTTCGATGATTGCCGGTACGTGGCTGAGGTCACAATCAACCGGTGCAGCTTCTTGAGACTCCAGCCGCGCTCCGTGAACTCGACGGCCAGCCAGTCGAGAAGCGCCGGGTGCGAGGGAGGCTCGGCGCGGACGCCGAAATCCTCGGAGGTGGTCACCAGGCCGCGGCCGAATAACTCCTGCCAGGCCCGATTCACGGTCACACGCGCGGTCAGCGGGTTGTCGCGCGATACCAGCCACTTTGCGAGCGTCAGCCTCGAAGGCCGCGGTTCGTCCGGCATCGGGTTGAGCACCGAAAGCCCGGCGCGTTGGACCTCGATGCCGGGCTGGCGGAAATCGCCGCGGATGAGAACATGCGACCTGCGGGGTTCGGCGCGTTCGGCCAGCGTCTGCACTTCGGAAAGGTCCGGACAGGCTGCCTTGAGTTGCCGGAGTTTCTCTCCCAGTTCCTTGAACTTCAGTTTCTCGAGCGTCTCCTTGTTGACCACGCGGGAGTAGTTGCCGATGAAGTAGTCCGTGATCTTCGCGTTCCACTTCACCGTCCTGCGCGAGGCCGGGATTCGCAGGTGCTCTTGCCCGCCATCCACGTACAGGCCCAAAACCTCCCAGGTGCTGTCATACAGCGCATCGACTCCTGGTTGCGAGGCTGCCAGCAGCGTCTTTCGCTCCCATTCAGGCTGCAATTCAGCCACCTTGTACTCGGCCAGCAGCGCGCGCCGCCTGGCTTCGCAATCGGGTTGACGCTGCAGATAGGCCGCCAATTCGTTCGGAAGCGGGGCCTCGAGGTTCGCCTCGTCGGCTGAATTGAAAAACGCCGTGAGCTGGTAGAACTCGCGCTGGCTGATCGGATCGTACTTGTGGTCATGGCAGCGCGCGCATCCCACCGTGAGCCCGAGCCAGACCGTACCCACGGTGCCCGCGCGATCGATCACCTGCTCCACGCGGTACTCTTCCACGTTCACTCCGCCCTCCCGATTGGTGAGCGTGTTGCGATGGAAACCAGTGGCGGTCTTCTGAGCAATGGTTGCGTTCGGAAGCAGATCGCCCGCCATCTGTTCGAGGGTGAACCGGTCAAACGGCATGTCGTCGTTCAAAGCGCGGATCACCCAATCACGCCACTTCCAAGCGTCAGGCCGGATATTGTCCTTCTCGAAGCCGTCACTGTCGGCGTAGCGCGCCAGATCCAACCACTGCCGTGCCCATTTTTCGCCGTAGTGCCGTGACCGCAGTAGACGGTCCACCAGATGTTCGTAGGCGTTGCTCCGCACATCGTTCACGAACGCGTCTACCTCCTCCGGCGCGGGCGGCAGGCCGGTGAGATCGAGACTGACCCTGCGGATCAGGCTCTGGCGGCTGGCTTCCGGAGACGGGCGGATCCCTTCGGCCTCCAGTTTGGACAGAACGAAGAAATCGATCTCGTTTCGCGCCCATTGTGGATCTCGCACTCGCGGCAGCGGAGCCCGCGAAGGAACCGCGAACGCCCAGTGCTTCGTCTTCACCTTCGCGGGAGGGGCCACGCCGGTGCTGACCGGCCAGTTCGCGCCCTGGTCGATCCAGTCACGGACCAGTTGCACCTGCGCCGCCGTCAGCCGGGGGCCCGTCATCGGCATCGCCTTTTCCTTCGCGGCGACGTCTATCAAAGCGATGAGTTTGCTGGCGGCGGCATTGCCGGGCTTGATGACAACGCCTGAATAGCCGCCCGCCAAGGCCGATTCACGGTTGTCCAGACGCAGTCCGCCCAGTTGCGTCGATCCGCCGTGGCAGCCATGGCAACGCTCCTTGAAAAGGGGCTCGATCTGCGTCTTGAAATCCACCGGAGCGGCGGCCAACGCAGGTCCCCCACCGGCCGCCAGAAATAGCGGCGGCAGCCATCGCCGAAAAAGCGCTTTCATTGACAAGCCTCCTTTACACCTGCTCATGCCATTATCGGCGGTTCCGCCGCTTCGCTTCGAACGCCGTCGACGCCATGTCCCTTCACCAGACCTCGCAGGCTCTCCGGACTCATCGCGGGAAACGCGAGGCTGAACAGGTAGCCCAAGGTCATCGTGAGGCCGAGTCCCAAGGGTGCGTACAGAAAGAACGACGTCCTGGTGAACGTGCCCGTATAGATAACCACCAGCAGGCTCACCGCCGCTCCCAGGCTGGTTCCCTGCCAGTTCGCTCGCTTCGTGAGAATCCCGAGCAGGAAGATCCCGAGAAGAATGCCCGTGAAGAAGCTGTTGGTCTTGGCCGAAATCTCGAGTACGGTTCCCAGCCGGCTCACGAAGAGCCCCATGACAGTCGCGGCGACGCCCCAGAAGAGCGACATCCAACGCGACACCCCGAGGTAGTGCCGGGGCGGAGCGTGCGGGCGGAAGTACCGCTGGTAGAAGTCGACCAGGGATGCCGTAGTAATAGAGTTGACGCCGGAGCTGATGCTCGACATCGTGGCGGCCATGATCCCGGCGATCACCAGTCCGGCCACTCCCTGCGGCAACGCAGTGATGACGAAGTAGGGCAGGACCCGGTCCGCGTTGAAATCGGCTGGCAGTTGGCTGGCGTGCTTCTGGAAGTAGGAGAAGATCCCGACCGAAATGGCAAACAGCAGCGTCGAGGTCGGAAGATCGATGCATGCGTTGGCAATCACCGAGCGGCGGCTGGTGGCGAGGTCCTTCGCCGTGAAGTAGCGCTGCAGAACCACCTGATCCACTCCATAAGACGCCAGATTGATCACCAAGTAGCCGGACAACACGCTCCAGACGGTGATGTCGATCGACGGATCGAATGACCAATCGGCCATGCGCGTTCTTCCCGCCGCGTCGGCCACCGCGTAAATCTGCCCGATATCCCAGCCGAAGTCCATCAGCACGTAGGCGCCGATAAAGAAGATGCCCGCGATAAACACCGCCGCCTGCGCGACATCGGTCCAGATTACACCCTCCATCCCGCCGAGCGTCGTGTAGATGGAAGTGCCAAGGCCAAGCGCGAGCGAGCAGTAGACCTGCGAGACACCAGTGATCTCGGCCAGCGCGATTGATGTCGCATAGATCATGGTGGCGAGCCAGCACAGGCGCAGAAAGATGAACAATACACTCGCGATGCTCCGCACAAGCGGGTTGAAGCGCCTCTCCAGGTACTCGTATGCGGTGTAGACCTTCAAGTTGTAGTAGAAGTTCACGAACAAATAGAGGACCAGCGGAGTAATCAGAGCCAGGGTGATGATGTTCGGGTAGAGCATCAGGTTCTGCTTGTAGACGTAGGCAGCCACGCCCATGTAGCTCACCGCGCTGGTGTTGGTAGCCATGATCGAGATTGCCACCGGCAACCACGACATCTTCCGGCCCGCAAGCAAGAAATCCTCCGTATCGTGCTGGCGGCCGCTGAAATAGCTGCCGAGCGCGATCGAGCCCAGGAAGTAGGCTGCCAGAACCACCCAATCGATCGTGCCGAAATGTCCCATTACGCTTCGAGTACCTCATCCATCGCGCCGCCGATCACCTCGATCGCCTCCCAGAGCGCATCCCGCTCGATCGTCAGCGGCGGCACGATCTTGAAGAAGCCCTTGCCGGTGAGAAACATTAACACGCCCCGGCGGAGGCACGTCATGATGATCCGGTCAACGATCTCATACAGAGGCTCGCCGCTGGCGGGATCCTGGAGGTGAACCGAGTAGAAAAGCCCGCGTCCATTGTGCATTCTTACATAACGGGCATGTCTGGCGGCGATCTCGCCGAGGGCGCGGCCCAACTCTTGGCCCAACGCGGCGGACCGCTCCACCAGCCCGTCTCGCTCCAGGACGGTGAGGCAGGCCAGCCCGGCGGCCGCACTCAGCGGATTGCCGCCGAAGGTGCTCGACATCTCCCCGGGCGCCGAAAGATCCAGCACGTGCTGCCGTCCGATGACGGCGGAGAGGGGAAGCGATGAACTGAGTCCTTTTCCGCACGCGATCAGGTCCGGAACGATTCCGTAGTGCTCGAATGCGAACATGCGGCCGGTACGCCCGATTCCGCTTTGCACTTCATCGACCGCCACCAGCACGTTGTTTTGAGCGGCCCACTCGACCAACCGGTGGATGTAGCGCGCCGGATGCAGTGTGGTCGTCCAGCCGGGGATCGACTCGAGGATGATCCCCGCCACCGATTCCGGCCGGATGCCTCGCGCGGCCAGATCCTCGTCGAATCCACGCGAATCGGGCCCGCCGGGCAGGGGGCAGTTGCCAATGGAACAGGCTCTCTCTCTGGAAGCCGTCCACAATTCCCGGCGGGCCGCCAGCAAGCTTCGCCGCAAGCGTCCGCCCGTGGTAGCTCGATTCAAACGACAGAATCCCCAACTTGTCCGGCGCGATTTGCAAACCGTGTTTCCGCATCAGGCTCAGCGCGCACTCGTTGGCTTCCGTGCCCGACGAGAACAGAATCGCCTTATCCAGCCCCTCCGGAGCGACCTTCACCAGCCGCTCAAGCAGTTCACGGCGAATCTGGGTGGAGAAGGCATAGGAGAAGATACGCTTGGCGTCGAGTTGCCGGCCGATCGCCGCCATTACGTCCGGATTGGCGTGCCCAACGTTGGCCACCACGATGCCGCTGCTCAAGTCGATCCACTGGTTCCCGTACGGATCGCGAACCAGGAAGTTCGCGGCGCCATCCCAGAGAATCGGCGGCATTCCGGCCATCGACTGCGGTTCGAACCGGCGAAGCCGCTCGATCTCGGCGATCGATTGCGGCGCCGGAAGGGGCGTGACGATGCGGCGGAAGCGGGTGTTCACCGGCTGCGTCGTTACCGGCGTCAAATCGCTGACGTGAAGCGCCATCTTTTCAGTGCTCCTGTTTGGCCCGCTCACCGGCGGGGGGATCATGACAGAATCTCCACGAGTTAGAGGATCAAGCCCTCCGGGTCGCGGCCGTAGGTCACCTTGGCCTTCCGCCAGCGGCAACTGCTGGAGCGCAGTGGAAGCGGATTCCCTGCGCTTGGGCACTGCGATACAGAGCATCCAAATCGTTCACCTGGAGCGCTACGTGATTGCATCCGATGTTGTTCGAAGTATTGAGTGGCGGAACCGGACCGGGCGAATTCAGGTACTGCAGCAGTTCAATCGAGAGTCCGTCTGGCGCCCTGAGCTTGACGGTGCGAATGCGCGCTCCCGGCACCGCTGTCACGGCCTCCACCATGGGGCCTTCTTCCACCTGGTCCCACCAAACTTCGAGACCGAGCAGGTCGCGGTAGAAGGGCGGCGATGTCTCCATGTTGCTGACGACGATTCCGGTATGACGGATTTTGAGGACGCTCATTGATCCACCTCCAGGGAAGATAGAAACCCGGCGATATGCTGCCGCACCGCTTCGGCGTGCGGTTCGAATCCGGCTGACTTGGCGGGCACTTGCGCGAATCTTCCGCGCGGCAGCCGCTCGGCCCATACTCTGGCGAACGATAAGGGGTGCACGTAGTCCGGTTCGCAGCCGATCACCAGCGCGGGAATCCGCAGGCTCTCCACCTCGCTCCATGCGCGGATGGGAGCGTCGCCGGGAATCCCGGTCAACCGTCCGCGGCGTTCGAACGCCGCCTCGGCGAGG
>VFZX01000092.1 GCA_016871015.1 Acidobacteriota bacterium
GGGCTCGGCATCGCCTCAATCTGGCGGCGAACCGCGTCCGCGGTCAGCAACAACCCGATCGCCCTGTTCGTTGGTGCCGGCTGTGATTCCATGCGGGCAACCTACCATGCCGCTCCCGCACACCATGCCAAAACCGGAACTTTCTACTTTGCCAGCATCCGGAACTTTCTATTTTGCGCCGACAGGTGACCCGGCTACATCGGTCCGATTCGCGGTTGGCCAGGATCGGTGGTGAGCATCACAGCGTCGAACAGTTGGCGGGACAACTCCGCGCGCAGAGCGAGGTGGTTGGGATGTTCCCAAAGATTGCCGAATTCGTTAGGATCGCGCTCAAGATCGTATAGCTCGCCAACCGGATTCCCATGGTAGTGGACCAGTTTGTACCGTTCGTTGCGCAGCATGTTGGCGTGCGAGTGCCCGGGCAGGTCGAGGGCGTCGTGGTACTCGCTGCGGGCGAACTGCCTGTGCGTTCCCGTATCCGTGCCGGTCAGGATCGGGACAAGCGACCTGCCGTGCAGATAGTCCGGCTTGCGGAGCCCGGCGGCGTCGAGGATCGTCGGCACCAGATCGGTCAGTTCGGTGAGCGCTTTGCTGCGCGCGCCCCTGCGGAATCGCGCCGGCCAGGAGACGATCAGCGGCACCCGCGCGAGTCCTTCGTTGAAGCGGCATCCCTTGTGGGTGAGGCCATGATCGCCCATTGTTTCGCCGTGATCGCTCGTGAACAGAATGAGCGTGTTGCCGAGTTGTCCGGTTTCCTCGAGCGACTTCACCACCTTGCCGAACGCGTCATCGACGAACTCCACTTGTGCATAGTAGGCCGCCTTCATCATCCGGCTCTCGTAGGTCGAGGGGTCCTTGGCTTTCGACTGGAAATCGACTCGCGAAAGCTTCGCCTGATTCGCGGCGTCGGAGGCGCGCCACAACGGCATCGGGATCCTTTCCGGACTCATCCGCGCCAGGAATTCCGGTGGCGGATGGAATGGCGGATGCGGAGCGTAAGTATTGACGGTGATGAACCAGGGCTTGCCGATGGCCCCGCGAATCCAGCGGGTCGCATAGTCCACGCACCAGGAGACTTCATGATGGGCGGCGGCGATACCCGCGTCGAACTCCTTCGACCGTCCGCCGAGCCGGTTCCGTCCGTATTCCGCCGCGAAATCGACTCCTTTGCCGCGCAGCCAACGGCCGTAGCCATGCTGCTCCACCGGCCAATCCATGCGCGGCGCGTGACTCCACTCAAAATGGCGGTATCCGTCGTCGAGCCTCGGCTCCACGCGCTTGAACGAAGACGAGAGGTGGAACTTGCCCACCATGCCGCAGTCGTAGCCCGCGTCCTTCAGGATCCGCGAGATCAGGCGGCTCTGGAACTGTTCCGGGAAGTGAGAATTGCCGTTGCGGTTCACGTGGATCGAACTGGCGTAGCATCCAGTGAGAAACGACGCACGGCTCGGCGTGCAGATGGGTGTCTGGCAGTAGTTGTTCTCGAACGCGGTCCCGTTCGCCGCAAGCCGGTCGAGATTCGGGGTCCGGATATGCGGATTGCCGAGGGCGCCGATGGTGTCGTACCGCTGCTGATCGGTGCAGAAAAGAAGAATGTTCGGCCGTGACGCGGCCTGCTGCGGGGCGGCGCTGGCTGCGGCCGCGCCTTGGAGAAATGTTCGCCGGTGCATCGCTAGAAAATCACCTTCAACCCGAATTGGATCTGCCGCGGAATGTTCCCCTGTCCGACTACTTGACCGAAGTTCGGCGCTCCGAAGCTCGTGCCGGGCATGCCCAAGTCCGGAGTATTGAAGGCATTGAAGAACTCCGAGCGGAATTGCACGGTTCCTCTTTCCGCGATTTGGAAGTTCTTGACCAGCGAAAGGTCGAAGCCCGCCGTGCCGTCGATCCGCACGGTGGGAAGGGTACGCGGCGCGTTGCCGAATGTGAAGGGAGCGGGTTGGGAGAACACGGTTGTGTCGAACCAGCGCGCCTGTTTCTCGGAAGTGGACCTGCTGGCGGGCAGCTTCGGATCTCCGCTTACGTTGGGCCGCTGCGCGATATTGAACGAGAAGCTGTTGTTGGCCTGATTGATCACCGGAACCGGGAAGCCGGACTGGAAGGTCGTGATGCCATTGAACTGCCAGCCGCCGAGGATCGCATCCGCCGCCCGGTTCCAATTGCTTCCCAGCGCGCGGCCTTTCCCGAACGGCAGGTCGACGACGTAGCTCAACACGAGGCGTTGCGGAACGTCGGTGAGGCTGACGGAGCGGTCTGCGCGGCGGTTGAACGTATCTTGATGACGTCCGATTCCAAAACCCTCGAAGACGTTCGAGCTGTCGTCGATCAGCTTCCCGTTCGTGTAGGCGGCGATGAACTGGATTCCGTGGCTGAATCGCTTGTTCACTTCCACCTGGAATGCGTGATAGTTCGAGCCGGCCGCCTGGGGACGGAAGTTCAGCAATGTCGTGAAGTGCGGATAGGCGCGGAGCAGTTGTCCCCGCGTGGTGGTGGCCGCGCCCAGAGGTCCGCCCGCCGGAATGATTCCCAGGAATGGATTCGGAACGGTCTGCAGCAAGGCGTTGCCCTGGGCGAGAGCCTGCGGCGGGAGCTGATTCTCGTCCCAGCCGCCGCCGTCGATGAGTTTGGTTCCCTTGGAACCGGTGTAGGCCGCGTTCACCACAATCGCCCAGGGAAGCGCGCGTTCGATGCCGAAATTCCACTGCTGGATGTATCCGGTGAGCGCCCGGCGGTCAAACGCGCCATCGCGCGCGGTCGCGCCGAGTGACTCTCCCACCGAGGTGAGAAGGCCTTGACTCGCTCCCGGCGGCTGATTGAGTCCGTTGGGAAACGGATTGCTCACCGGATTCCGCGGCGTGATTCCATCAAGCGATGAGACCCAGGTGGTGATCGCGGAAAAACCGGTGAAGCCAGCGCCGGTACTGACGGCGCGTCCCGTGTAAGGCTCGTAGTAGAGAGCGTATCCGCCGCGAACGACCGTGTTCGCAGCCGCCGCGTACGCGAAGCCGAAGCGTGGGCCGAAGTTGTTCCAGTCCGTGTCGAACTGGCGGACCGGACTTCCATTGACGCCCGGAAACTCGAGTCCGCCGCGGAGATTCGGAAGCGAGGGAACGCGGTCGGCGAGAGGGGACCTGACCGTGAAGTTGAACCAGCTCAGATGTCCGTACCGGTCCTTGCGCCCGTTTTCCATATCCCAGCGAAGCCCCATGTTGAGCGTCAACTTCCGCGTGACCTTCCAGTCGTCGTGGAGAAAGACTCCGGCGTAGTTGTTCGAGGTCGCGACGCGGGGCGTAATCTGCGCGTTCCCGGTTCCGAAGCCGATCAACAACGCGGCTACGCCGTTGCCGGAAAGTGCGCCGGCCGTGGTCGGGCTCGGACCTTGTGTGAACGCAGGGGTGAACGCGAAGTCGCCGCTCGTGTTCACCGGATTCGGACCGTACGACTGCAGCGTGCGGTAGTCGAAGCCCATCTTCAAGGTGTGGCCGCTGGTGACTTTGGTCAAGTTGCCGAGCCATTGGTAGCTGGCGGCGCTGGCGTTGGTGAACGCGAAGTCCCCCGTGCCCAACTGGCCGTAGCCGCTCACCACCATGCGGGGAAAGCTGAGCGGCCGCACCAGTTGATCGACGAACGCGCCCGTGAACCCGAGCGCGGACCGCATGTCGAAGTTGTCGCCCACCGGAGAAGGTCCGCCCTCAAGATAGCGCGAGACGCCGAAGCGCAGTTCGGCGAGCAGCGCCGGATTCACGACACGGGTGTACGATACCGACGACCCCATTCCGTCAAACGGATGGCCCAGCCGGAACCGGTTCGGAGAGCCGATCGTGTTGTAGTGCTCGGGCGTGAACTCGCGAATGCGCCGGCCGGGGGATCCGCGGAAAAAGAACCGGTTCTTCTCGCTTGGGTTGTAGTCAATGCGGAAGTCGATTTGATCGATGTCATTTCGCGATGCGGCGCTGCTCGCGTAGTTGTTCGCCGCCGAGCAGGCGTCGCCGGCCGCGTTCGGCACGGGATAGTAGGAGACGGCGAGCGATCCTGTCCTGTCGAGCCGCGAAGCCGGGATCACGTTGCCCGGGAACTGGGCGCGCGTGAATCCGCCGCCCGGCGCCGCCGTAGTCGAGAAGGGATCGAATACGCCCACGGGACGGCATTGTCCTCCCTGCACGCGCGTGGTCTGCGAGAAGTCGCCACGCCGCTCCGCCGCGGTGGGAACCGTGAAAATGGCCGCGGCCTGCTGCGATTGGCGGAGTCCTTCGTAGCTGAAAAAGAAGAACAGCTTGTTCCTGCCGTTGATGAGCCGGGGGATCAGCACGGGGCCACCCACCACGC
This sequence comes from Acidobacteriota bacterium, assembly GCA_016871015.1. GTDB lineage: Bacteria > Acidobacteriota > Terriglobia > Bryobacterales > Bryobacteraceae > SYLY01. Next base: position 4,327 of record VFZX01000092.1, read on the forward strand.
CTCCGAATTGATTCCGCTGGAACGTGGCGAGCCGGACTCCGCGCTGGTTGTTGAAGAAGTTGTTCGAGTCCAGGCGGCTATTGCGGAGGAACTCGAATAGCGTCCAGTGGAGGTCGTTGGTCCCGGACTTCAAAATGAAGTTGATCACTCCACCGCCGGTCCGGCCGTACTCGGCGGAGAGGTTGTTGGTCTGGACCTTGAACTCCTGCACCGCCTCGACCGGAGGCGCAACCGGCAGCGCATTGAACGGGTTGTTCGCGCCCGTCGTCGTGGCGATGCCGTCGGTGAGGATCTCGCTTGAGTTCCCGCGTCCCCCGTTGATGATGAAGTTCGTGGTCGAGTTGAATGCGTCTCCGAAACCGCGGTTCGGGCGCGCGCCCGGAATCAGAGCCAGCAGCGATACCGCGTTCCTCGTGTTCAACGGTACGTTGAGCAGATGGCGGTTCCCCACCACCGAGCCCAGTGAGGAGGTCTCCGCTTGCACCGTCGCGGCCTCGGCAGAGACCTCGACGCGCTCGCTGACCGCGCCAAGTTCGAGCCGGAAATCTGCCCGCAGACGCAAATCTACTTCGAGGCGCACGCCGGTTCGGACAGCCTGCTTGAATCCGGAGGCCTGTACCACGACGTCGTAGCCGCCAGGCGCCAGCGACGGGATGACGTAGCGGCCCTCGGCATCCGCCTTGGCCTCCGCCGCGAAGCCAGTCGCCGGATTCGTGGCCATGACCGTGGCGTTAGGAACAGCCGCGCCGGACTGGTCCGTGATGCTACCCGAGAGCGTTGCGGTGAACGACTGCGCCCACACAGCGGATGGCAAAATGAGCAACGCTGTCAGGCAGGGTAGCAAGGAAACGATCAACGGCTTGGCGGGCACAATGATCGCACGGTAGCATACACGGCGGTTGCGCGGAATACGCCCCCTAACGTGGGCAACACAATCCCCCGATACGAGGGGGGATCTGATATACTAGGTTTATGGCGGTCCCAGCCGCCTCGGAGGACCCGCGAGGACGGGGGGCTGGGACCGCCGTAGCCGCTCCAGCCGGACTTGCGGTACAGTAATCAGTTCGGACCATGGGTCTTCAGATCGGTCTCGACTTGGCACTCCGCCTGGAGGGAGCGGAACTCGCCGCCGCCGAGGGTGCGGCCAGTGCCATGAACGAGGGGAGCTTCTCGCAAGCGTTCACGATGGAAGCGGCCGGCGGAAAGGCAGTGTTTTTCGGCCCCGGCTCACCCCTGTCCCAGGCTCTTCATATCGGTTTGCGGGGACCTGTGTCAACTGGTGATGTCGACCGGCTTGAGGCCGCCTTCCTCCAGCACAACGCCCCGGTGGTGATCTCGCTGTGCCCCTACGCCGATCCCACCGCCCTGGGTGAGATTTCCCGCCGCGGCTACCGCATCGCGCATTTTGAGAACACGCTGGTCCGCCGGATCCGGCCCGAGGATTCGTTCAATTTCAAACCGGGAGTCCGGCGCGCGGAACTCTCCGACCGGCGGCCGTGGTGCGAAACGGTCATGGGCGGATTCTCCGAGGATGGCCAGTTGAACGAAGACTTGATGCGGGGACTCGAGTCAATCTTCAACTCGCGTGCCTCGATGCAATACCTGGTCGAATCGCAAGGGGCAATCGCGGCCGGCGCTTCGATGTTCGCCGGCGGCGGCATCGCGCTGCTTGCGGGCGACTCGACGCTGCACAGCCATCGTGGACGCGGCTACCAGCGCGCGCTCATCGATGCACGTCTCCGCCACGCCGCTGAATCGGGCTGTGACCTTGCAATGGCCTGCACGCTCCCCGGCACCGTGTCCCAACGGAACTACGAGCGGTGCGGCTTCCAGGTAGCCTACACCAAGACTATGCTGCTCAAGGACTGGACCTAATGCAAACCGGACCCCCAACAGCCGAACTCGCCACGATCGTTTCGTTCCTCGAGGGTCCCACGGTGGACCAGGACGGTACGGTCTACTTCACCGAAACCCGCACCCACCGGATTATGAAGTTCGCCCCGGATGGCGCGCTGACCGTGTACCGCGAAAATTCGAACGCCGCGAATGGACTGGTGTTTGACACGCAGTGGCGGCTGGTCGCGTGCGAGGGCAACCAGGACAATCCCCGCGTGACCCGGACCAACATCAAGACCGGGCGCGTCGAGGTGCTGGCCGGCCGGCCGATGGGTCTGAAGCTCACCGCGCCCAACGATGTCACGTTTGACAACCAGGACCGGCTCTACTTCACCGACCTCCCGGGCGGCACGGTCCACCGCATCGATACCGACGGCAAAGTGACGATGATTCTCGACCGGCCGGACATCCAGCGCCCCAACGGACTCACGATCTCCCCGGATGGCAAGATCCTCTATCTGGTCGAAGCCAACCAGTCCGAGGGTGGCGCCCGGATGCTGCGCGCCTACGACCTTGCCGCCGATGGAGCCGTGTCGAACATGCGCGTGTTCTTCAACTTCTATCCCGGACGCTCTGCCGACGGCATCACCATCGATTCCGCTGGGAACGTGATAGCCGCCGCCGGTTTGAACGCTCCACGCGGCACCAGCGAGACCCTGGACACCCAACCAGGGATCCACGTGATTTCACCCGCAGGCCAGCGGATTCAGTACATCCCGATCCCGGAGGACACCATCACCAACTGCGCGTTCGGCGGTCCGGACTTAAAGACGCTGTACGTGACCGCGGGGAAATCGCTCTTCAAGATCCGGATGGACGTCGCCGGAACCAGGCGGTGAAGTGGCTGGCAGCCGCCGCCGCGGCATACGTGCTGTACTTCCTTGGCATGGGCTCGGCGGGTGTGATGAGCGCAGACGAGCCACGCTATGCATCCATCGCGCGCGACATGGCCGCATCCGGCGACTGGGTCACGCCGCGTCTGTGGGGGGCTCCGTGGTTTGAAAAGCCGGTCCTGTTGTATTGGATGGCCGCGGCCGCGGCAATTGCCGGCTTCACTGGTGAAACCGCCGCGCGCCTGCCTGTGGCCGCGGTATCGGTGGCGTTCCTGGTGTTCTACTTCTTGTGGATCCGGCGCCTGTTGGACGAACGTGCCGCAGCCTTTTCTACCGCCGTGCTCGCGCTCTCCGCTGGCTGGATTGGTTACAGCCGCGTGTGTGTTACGGACATCCCGTTATCAGTGGCCATGGGCGTAGCGCTTCTGTTGGCCGCACCATGGGCGGTCCACGGCGAAAAGCGCTGGCTGGGATGGGCGGGCGCCGCGCTCGGCGTGGCGGTTCTGGCGAAAGGACTCGTACCGCTGGTGCTGTCCCTGCCCGTCATTTGGATCGGCCGCCGCCGCTGGCGGGATCTGTGGCTGCCCCTGTTGGCCTGCGTCCTGGTGGCTGGCCCCTGGTATCTCCTCTGTTACTGGCGCAACGGCCGTGAGTTCATTGACGTGTTCATCTGGCAGCACCACTTCGGACGGTTCCTTGCACCCGATCTCCAGCACACGCGCCCCTGGTGGTTCTACATTCCGGTGTTCGCCGCCGGACTCCTCCCCTGGACTCCGGCGCTCGGCCTGCTGTTCCGCCGTGGCAACCGCGCGGAACCGCTGCTGCGCCTGCTGCTCGTCTGGCTCGCATTCGGATTCCTGTTCTTTTCCGCCTCCCGCAACAAGCTGCCCGGATATCTGCTGCCCTTGTTCCCCGCGGCGGGAGCAATCCTGGGTTATCAACTCTCGCGGCCCGGCCGGCCGCGGTGGATTCTGCCCGTGGCAGGGCTGATGGTGGCCGCTGTTGTCCCCTTCCTCGATAACGGACTCGCCAAGGCCATCGACGCCGGGCTCAGCCGGGCGGACATTGCTCCCCGCGCCACACTGGCGTTGCTTGTGCCGCTTGGCGTCGCCTGGCTCGAGTGGCGGGGCCGCGGAGACCATGCCTTCGCCGCGCTGGCCGTTGGGACCGTGCTGTGCCTCGCCGCCGTGATCCCTGGCGCCATGCGGCAGCTCGACTCGATCACCGCCCGCCCGTTGTGGCAGAACCAGGTGGCGTCCGTTCAAAACGAAGTCTGTGTCGAACCCTGGATTCGCAGGACCTGGATCTATGGCCTCAACTATTACGCTGGCCGTGCGCTGCCCAACTGCGAAACGGACTCGCGCCGCTATCGCGTCGAGGGAATCCCCGAAACCGGTGCGGCCCGGGTCACCACGGAACCCCGGTGACTTCCGCCTCAATTGGGATCACACAGCAAAAAAGACGAGTACCCGAAGCGGTCGAGCACTACCCTCATCAACGGGTGCCACCAACTGCCTAATTCTTCATTTTTTCCCTTGAACTCTCCTCATTCCATGTGATATTCCTCAACCCAGGGATAGGATTCGAGAAACCCGTATGGAATTGCGCCTCCTGGAGAGAGCCAGTGGACTCGGTCCTTATCTGGTCCTCAACCCGTCGATTCGCCCCGAAACGTGGTCCGATTTGCTCGCCAGGATCACGTCCACCGCGGACCTCGACTACGTCCGCGAGCGCCAAGGCGATCGCGCGGCCCGTCAGTTCTGGCGTGAACGCCGCGCTGCGTACGGCGCGGCACTGCGGGCCATCGGACACGCACTGCCGGGCATCTGCGCCGGGCACGATGAGCTCGATCGCTCCGCGTCGTGGCGGCTCCACTGCGCGTGCCGTCTCGTGAAGCTCCGGCTCATGGGCGAGGTGCACTTCCGGCTGGGTATCGACCTCAGCCGCCGGATCGCCGCTACCTGCCCCGTGCTTCCCCGGGCGCTTTAATGGTGCGAGTGCAACTCTCAAACTGCCGGTATCGGGCTCAACCGAAGATCCGGCGCGACTCCAGGGCGCTCTCCCAGCGCGCCATCAACGGTGACAGATCGCTGAGGGCTGGAGACGCGGTGTCGCGCTCCCTCCACAGGACCGCCGCCGTCACGATGTAGATCAGCGCCGAGCCGGCGATGGCCAGAAAATTTGCCGGGCGCAACAATCCAGCGCCCACCATGGATGCCGCCAGCGCGTGCAAACCAGCCGCGGCGACAGCACCGTACAGCAGGGATGACGGTCTGCGGCCGCACCACCGCAGCACGAGCAGCCAGAATAGTCCCGCTCCCAACAGTCCCGCCGCAAACGTGCGCTTGGTGCGGAACACCCACAGAATGCGCGCTTGAAAGGTTGCCTCAGCCTCCACACCCAGCAGGAGAGCTAGCAAAAAACACACCACCCCGGCCACGGCGCTCCATCGCACCACAGCTCCGACACGGCGGTACGGCTGACAGGCGGACCGGACCAACTCCGCGATCGCGAGCGCGAAGAGCACGAAGATCACCGGCTCGGTGACCGCGTAAACAATCGCGTAGCCGGTCCGGCGCCTCGGCACCATGACGGACCATGCCAGCACGGCCTGGGCGACGCTTGCCATGTTCCAAGCGATCGCCCAACGGAACTGCCGGTGCCGGGCATACAGCACCAGCGCAAGCAGTGTGTGGGCGAGAATGTTCAGCAACACCATGAGGGACGCCTTTCGAGCGCCCCCATTTTACGTCAAACGGCCGTTTACTGGCTACCAAATGTCGCACGGCCAGCATTCGGGAAACGGGATCTCTCCGGCCACCGGCATCATCGACGCTGACAGAACCAGCGCCAAAAAAACGAAACCCAGGATCCTTTTCATGGGGTTTCTCCTTCGATAGTGGAAATTCGGCCCGAAAATTGTTCCGTGCCGTACTACCAATATAAATCAGCAAGTACTGGGAGCACTAAGCGATCCACCCGCGAAAGAGTTCGCTGTTTCGCTCCGCTGGCGTCACACAATCTGAATTTGGAGCCATGGTTCAGCACCTCGACGATGACGAAGTCGACGCACTCGTGATGGGATGGCCTACCTCCCGGGCACGGCCGGAACTGGAGGCCCATGTTCGAGCCTGCCCGCAGTGCAAGGCTCAATGCGACGCAACTGCCCGTTTGGTGGCCGGGTTGCGCTGGATGCGGGACTTTAGTAGCGGACGCCCACAGGGCGTTTGAGCGATCTCCCGAAATCTGGTACGGTTCCGATGGAAACCAGGGCAAGCCCAGTATTTCCGTGGCTTGCGATTGGGGTGCCCAGTGGGATTTGAACCCACGGCCACTGGAACCACAATCCAGCGCTCTACCAACTGAGCTATGGGCACCGTTCTCAGACCCAAGTCTACCACACGCACACGCGGCAACACGGTAAGATGGAGTCTCGATGGCAAACGCGCCAGCCCTCCTGCCCGACTCCCTCGGCGGGCGAGCGTTTTCCTTCTACCCCCCCATCATCGGGATCGAGCACAACGAGTGGACCTTCCAGGAAGCCCGCTGGTCTGAGATTCTCGTTCGCAATTCAAAGTCGGCCGAAGAAGTTTGGATCCCGCGCAACTACCTCGGCGAAGTTTCCAAAGTGGAAGAGCCGGTCATGATCATCGGCCTCAAGCGCGAACTCGAGTACAAGGGTGGAACCGTGTGGCCGCACAACCGCCGCGTCCTGCAAATGCCGCCTCCCGTGACCGGCGCGCGCACCGAAAGCGGCTCCACTGGCGCTCCCCCTCCGCAACCGCTCTCCGAGCTTCGCCTCGGCGGAACCGAATCGCGCATTGGCAAGCTGATCGGTATCGCGCTGGTGGCCGGGATCCTGCTGACGTTCCTCGTCGTCGCCTTCCTGCGCCAGAAGCAAACGGGGGGCACGATCGAGTACCAGGGTGTCCTTCAGGCCGAGCTCGGATTCACCATCGAGACCGACTTTTTCGCCGTGGTCCGCAAGCTTGGCCGGCCGGAATCCGATAAATGGCAATCCGAAACAGGCGAGAGGCAATACCGCCAGCTCAGCTACCCGAAGCAGGACCTGTTCATCATCCTGATGGGATCGGAGCGCGAATCGGTCCGCTACATCGGCGCCAAGGACGGCAAGGGCCGCATCGTCCACTCCGTCAAGCTTCCGGGCGGACGTAACACCGAGCCCATTCTCCGCAGCCTGAAGCCCTTCTAGAAAGGAGCAACGATGATGAACCGCCGGCTCTGGCTCGTCACCGCCGGGGGCGCTGCCGCGCAGTCGATCGACCACGAGATCCGCGCCCTGGCCTCCGCGCCGGAGCTCAGGATGCGATTCGCCGGCGGAGATGAGTCCGATCTCCACCGTTGGCAGACCAGCTTCCGCGCCAAACTCGCATCGCTGCTCGGGCCGCACGAACCTCCCGCCGAATGGTCCACGGTCGAGGAGTCCTCGGTGGATCTCGGCGATCATGTCCGCCAGAGTCTTCTCCTCAAGGCTCCGGGCCTCCGCGATCTGCCGGTCTACCTGCTGACTCCCAAGGGATCGGACCGCCGCGCCGCGGTGCTCGCCCTCCACGGACACGGGCGCTACGGCCATGATCCGGTTGCCGGAGTCGCCCCGGACCAGGCTCATCGCGACGCCATCACTTCAGCCAACTACGACTACGGACTCCAACTCGTCCGCCGCGGCTACGTCGTCGCCGCGCCCTGCTTTACACCCTTTGGCCGCCGCCTTGGCTATCCCGCTTCTTACAAGGGCGACGACCCCTGCGGAGTCACCTTCATCCGCATGCAGCTTTTCGGCAAGATCCTCATTTCCGAGAACCTGCGCGACGCTCTGTGGTCGGCGAGTCTGCTCGCCCGCCATCCCCGGGTGGATCCCGGCCGCATCGCCTGCGTGGGACTCTCCTATGGCGGCCGGATGACCATGCTCACCGCCGCAATGGACACCAGGATCCGCGCCGCCGTCATCTCCGGAGCCCTCAACGTCATGCAGGAGCGTGTCCGGGGACGGTATAGCTGCGGAGCCCAGATCATTCCGGGACTGCTCGAATACGGCGATGTCCCCGAGATCGGTTCCCTGATCGCTCCCAGGCCCTGCGTTTGGGAGGCCGGCCAAAAGGACGCGCTCATGGTGAAGGAGTGGCTCGAGCCATCCCTCGAACGGATGCGCCGGGCCTGGGCCGCTGCCCGCAAGCCGGAGAATCTGCAAGTGGACTCCTTCGACGGGGGACACCGGTGGAGCGGTACTTTGGCGTATCCAATGCTCGAACGTACGTTGGGATGATCGAAACCGCGCCCGTTCCGCGCATGATAAAGACGGCATGACTCTACACGATCTCCAGAACCAACTGGGCTCCCAAATGGCCGTGGTCCATACAGCGTATCTTCTGCTGTTCGGCGCTGCCAACTGGTGGTGGCTGAAGAGGCTGGGGACCGGCTCGCCGCTGTTCAATCTCGTGATTTGCCTCCTCCCGGCGCTGCTCTGCGCCATCCTGGCGTTCACGTCGCGCGAGGACGAGGACCAGTACCGGATGCGGCTGATCGCATGTTTCATGATGACGCCGATCCTGCTTCTTTTCTGGAGCTCGACCGAGGCTTCCGCCGCGCCCGGCCTTACGTGGCCCGCCGCGGCTGCCGCCGGCGCGTTTCACCTGTTGGCATTCGGCGCGTTTATCTACTTTGCGGGCACGATCATGACCCGTGTGCCGGCCGAGGAAGGCGTGGATCCCGTGGGAGCGGATGTCCTCCGTGCCCGGCTGCTCTCCCTGCGGGCCGGCGTTTTTGAATCCGAAGGGGCCGGAAGCAAGATCATCTTCACGTTCCAGGCCGGGGACAAGAGACGCGCCAGTGCCACCCTCGAACTCGACCCCGGACAACACGAGGTCCTCGTGACCGAGCGGGTGGCGGCCGACGGCGCCCGGCCGGTGGATGCGAGCGAGGCCTCGATGCGGCCCCCGGGCCACCGCCCGTTCGATCCCACGCGCCCGTCCGCCGATCTGGTTTACACCAGGGTGGCCCAGACCCGCAACATCGAGCCCGCGCGTCTGGCGGCAGTCCAGTTGACTCTCACCGGTTCTTCCGCTCAAGTCCCGGCCCAGTATTGGACCGGAGCGGGAGAACACGAGATCGTGTCGGCGCTCTGCGCCGTTGTCACCCGGTCCGGCTGGACCTGGCGTCCCATCTTTTTTGCGGCGGAGAAGTGATCGAAACCGCCTTCCGGTTGCGCATGTATGGGTGTATGACGAGACGCAACTTCCTGTTCACCGCAGCCTCTATTTGTGCTGCATCCCAGTACCGCCGCGAAGAGCTCTCCTACATCCAGGCCTTTCTCGCCAAGCACAAGCTGCCGGCCGCACAGCCTGGCCGTGTGCACCAGCACGCGGGCTGGGTCTATCAACTTCTGGCTGACCGCTTCATCCTGGCCCGCAGGCTCGGGGAGCGGACCGCGCTGCCCGGAGCGTCCGCCAGAGGGGAGCTGACGTGGTTCCACTTCGCTGACGGATCCTGGCGTGTTGCGTCGCCTAAAACGCGGCAACGTCCCGCGGCCACTACGCCCTATTTCCAAAGCCACAACCTGCCAGCCGGCTGGGCTGCGCCAGTGCTGGGGTCGACAGCCGATCAACGCCTGGCCTACTTTTTCACGGTCCTGCAGTGCGATCTGACACCCGATGGTTCACCTGAGTCCGCCGGAACGGTGACCTGGGAAATGCCAGCCTGGTTTGAAAACGCGCAACGCCTGGAAGCCGGGTTCCGCGCGGGCAAGCTGAACTAAAGCTCGGTCAGCTTCCGGTCCGCCGTGGGGAACGACCCGATCCGCGCCCCGATGAACTCTTCAGCGACCGTCAGGTACAGGTCTCCTACCGTGCCGGTCGTCCGCGTGTGCAGCCCGGTCTTCATCCCGCCGCCGTGGCCCGCCAGGATCAGCGCCAGGTTGTTGTTTTTGTGCGCATTCGCCTCGGCGTGCTCGTGGACATAGAGGAGCACCGTGTTGTCCAGCAGGTTGCCATCGCCCTCGGGCGTTGACTTAAGCTTGCCCACCAGGTAGGCGAACTCCTCGACGTGCCACCGGCAGATGTCGCGCAGGATGCGCATTCCGCGCGGCGTTTCCACCTGCCCGTGCGTGTACTCATGGTGCCGCTGGGAAGTGTGGCCCAGCCACGGGAATCTCGAGAGCCCCTGGCACTTGGTCAACATGTACGATGCCACCCGGGTCTGTCCGCTTGCCAGTGCATGCACCAGCAGATCGCTCTGCAGCTTGGCAATCCTCGGCCAGTCGCGCATGTCACCGCCCTCGGCCGGACGTTCCACCAGCGTGTGATACTCCGGAGGCAGGCTCGCGATCGCCCGCTCGACATCCCGCGCCGAGCCCAGATACTCATCCAGACGGGACTTGTCCTCGGCGCCCAACCGTCCGGCCAATGCCGCGGCTTCCTGCCGCACCGTGTCCAGGATGCTCGACTGCCGGTTGATCCACGAGGCCTCGCGCTTGCCGAACAGCCGGTCGAACAACTGGTGTGGCAGCATCTCCGGGGGTAGCGGACGGTCACGGTCCGCCCAGCTCATGTTCCGCTGGATCGCCTCGCCAAACGATTCCTGCGACACGCCGATCTGCAACGAACGAAACCGCGTCTCCTCGCCAATCTTCCGCGCAATGTGCTGGTCAAACGACGGTCCACCCGCGCCGCGCCCCGTGAACGGCTGTCCGGAGATCAGCCCGCTCATCGACGGATAGTGGCTGTTGCCCGGTTGGGGCACCCGCGCCGCCGGACTGTCGAGGCCGGTCACAATGTGGATGTCTTCGCGGAACGGAGCCAGGGGATTGAGGCACGGCGTGAATTCGAACTGCTCGCCGGTCTCGCGCGGAATCCAATACTTCTCCGGGATCCCGTTGCCGTTAAACCAGAACACGAACCGGGACGGCTTGGCCGCCTTGGCCCCGGCGTACGCGGTACCGCTCGAGTTAAACATCGCGGCCAGGGGCGGCAGCCCGACCCGGACCGCGGAGCCGCCGAGGCCAACGCCCCGGAGGAATGTACGGCGCGACAGCGGAGTCCTCATGATCAGCAATGTATCACACTATTTGAGTTCTTTGATGCGGATGTTCCGGTAGTGCACAGTCGACCCCGGATCATGCCCCTGCAGCGCGACCGTTCCACCCGACAGCACGCGTCCCGGCATGTTCTTGGGACCAGCCCAGTCCGCCGGCTGCGTCCAGTCCACGATCTGCTTCCCGTCGACGAAAACGGTGACACGGTTGTCCTTGACAATGATGTGCTCGGTGAACCACTTGTTGTCCTCGGCAACCTGGCCATGGTTGTCCTGCACCATGTAGAGCCCGCCGGTCTTGCGGGGATCCTTGGTGAACGTATTGTTGACCTGGACCTCGAATCCCTTGTCCGGCCAGCCCTTCTCCTGGTAGGCCGTGTGGAAGTAGATTCCGCCATTCGAGTTCTCCTTGGTCATGACATCGACCTTGAGCTCGAAATTCTTGAATGCCGCCTGGCCGCCGGTGTAGTAAAGGTGGCACCGCGGACCGTTGGCGATGATCATGCCATTCTCCACCCGGAAGGTGCCCTCGTTTTCCTTGGCTTTGGTCCAGCCGGCGAGATCCTTTCCGTTGAACAGGGCCTTGAATCCCTTTTCCAGCTTGGCGGGCTTGTCGGCGGCCATCAGCGCGCCGGCGGCGAAGAGAAGCGTGAGTGTGCGCATCCCAATAGGTTAACCCATACAATGTTATGTTGAACCATGCGCTTTCTCGCGGGGATTCTGATTGCAGCGCCGCTTCTGGGGCAACATCTCAAGGTCTCCGAACACGTGCTCGCCAACGGGATGAAGCTGCTCGTCCATGAGGATCACGACATCCCGAACGCAGCCCTCTACCTCTTCTTCAAAATCGGCAGCCGCAACGAGCGCCCGGGCATCACCGGACTCTCCCACTTCTTCGAGCACATGATGTTCAACGGCGCGCGCAAGTACGGCCCCAAGCAGTTCGACATCCGGATGGAGGAAAACGGCGGAGCCAACAACGCCTACACGAGCCGGGACATTACCGCCTACACGGATTGGTTCCCGAAGTCAGCAATCGATCTCATGTTCGACATGGAGTCCGACCGCATCGGACACCTGGCCATCGATCCCAAGATGGTCGAAAGCGAGCGGGGCGTGGTCTACAGCGAGCGGCGCTTGCGCGTCGACAACAGCAACGAAGGCACTCTGCGCGAGCAGCTTGACGCGGCTGCATTCACAGCCCATCCTTACGGAATCCCGATTATCGGCTGGCCCGCCGACATCGAGACCTGGACACTCGATGACTGAAGGCGCACTTCCGCATGGGGCTACGCGCCCAACAACTGCATTGCCGTCGTCTCAGGAGCCGTTACCGAAGCCGAAGCCCTCAAGCTCGCGCGCAAGTACTTCGAACCGATTCCCAAACAGCAACCGCCGCCGCCCGTGCGGACCAAGGAACCGAAACAGTTGGGCGAACGGCGCGTCATCGTCCGCAAGCAGGCGCAGAATCCGCTGGTGATGGTCAGCTATCACGTTCCGGAGAGCCGCCATGCGGACAACGCCGCTCTTCAGGTCTTTGACGCGATCATGACCGCTGGGCGCAGCTCGCGCCTCTACCGCGCCCTGGTCGACCAGGGCCAGGTGGCCTTCGAAGTGAGCGCGGAGCTCGACGATGCGATCGATCCCAGCCAGTGGGTTTGCAATATCTCCGTGAAGCCGGGCAGCTCGACCGAAACCGCGGAAAAGGCGCTCTACGCAGAGGTCAAGCGGATATCTGACACGGGCGTCACGCCCGCGGAGCTGTCCAAGGCCCGCAACCAGCTCCTCGCTTCGCTCTACCGGCAGTTCAAGACGATCGCCGGAAAGGCCAATCTGCTGGGGCGCGCGGAAATCTACTATGGAGACTGGCGCATGGTGAACCAGTTCGCCGCCTCTCTCGAAAAGGTCACGGCCGCTGACGTGCAGCGTGTCGCAAACCTGTATTTCACCGAAACCAACCGGACTGTGGCCGTCCTCGTTCCGGAAGAGAAGGGCGGCGCCAAGTGAGATCCGCCGCTCTGCTCTTGTCAGCAGCCACGCTCGCCGCCCAGGTGAAGCTGCCGCCCTACCAGCGCAAAGAACTCTCGAACGGAGCCGTGCTCCTCACTGTGTCCAAGCCCGAAGTCCCGCTTGCCACTCTGATCGCCGTGATCCGCGGCGGCACGGAGGCCGATCCCGCCCAACATCCTGGACTCTCCTCGATCACCGCCGCGATGCTCAACCGCGGGGCCGGATCCCGCAGCGCCAGCCAGTTCGCCGAGGATCTCGACCAGACGGGCGCCAGTTTCCGGGCCGGCTCCGATGAGCAGTCCACCATTGTCCGGATCGAGTTCATGAGCCGCCACGCGGACCAGGCGCTCGACCTGTTCGCCTCGGCGCTCACCGCGCCCCGGTTCGATCCCGCGGAATTCAAGAAGCTCGTGAGCGAGCGCCTCGACCGCGCCACCAGCCTCAAGGACGAGGCCGGACCAGCCAACAGCGCCTATTTCCGCACCTTCTACTTCGGACCGAATCACCCCTACGGCCGCGTTGAGGACGAACTCTCGCTGAAGACGCTTCGCCTGGACGACGTGAAGGGCTTTCACACGAAATATTACGCGGCGCGGAATATGATCTTCGTGGCTGCTGGCGATGTATCCGCCTCTCTCGGCGTTGCGATTGAAAAGCGCATCAGCGCGATCCCGGCGGGCGCGCGCCACGAGTGGATCCCCGAACCTCCGGCGCCCGTCCGCAAAGGACCCCGGCTCCTGCTCATCGACAAACCCGACGCCACCCAGACCTACTTCGTCATCGGACAGCCTGGGCTGCACCGCACGCATCCGGACCGCACCGTCATGTGGGTCGTGAACACCCTGTTCGGCGGCCGCTTCACATCCATGCTCAACGACGAGCTTCGCGTCAACAGCGGACTCACCTATGGCGCGGGCAGCGACGTTCAAATGGACCGCCTTCCCGGGGCCACCATTATCCGGACCTTCACCAAGACCGAAACCACGGTCCAGGCCATCGATCTCGCGCTTTCCATCCTCAAAAAGATCCGGTCCAATGGACTCACCGCCCAGCAGCTTCATTCCGCCAAGTCCTACATCAAGGGCCAGTATCCGGCGGATCAATTGGAAACCGCCGATCAAGTCGCCGCCATCCTCGGCGACATCGAACTCCATGGCCTGAACCGGGGCGAGGTCGACGACCTTTTTTCGCGGATCGACGCCGTGACCGTGGATCAGGCGAACGCAGCCATCCGCAAGCACCTGCGCGAGGAAAACCTCCAGTTCTGCCTCACCGGCGCGGCCTCCAAGATCAAAGAGCAGGTTGCCAAGTACGCTCCCTCCTTGCGCGTGATTCCGATCTCCACCCCCGGCGTCCGCCCTCCCGAATTCTGAACCAGTTCATGAAAATCACCAACGTTGAGACGATCTATCTCCGCCTGCCCGACGTCAAGGAACAGTGCGACTCCGGCCAGGACGCGCTGGTTGTCCGCGTCCACACCGACGCCGGGATCACCGGCATTGGCGAGGTTGACTCCGCGCCGCTCGCCGCCAAAGGCGCCATCGACGGACCTTTCTCCCATACCATCGCCTGCGGACTCAGCCGCATTGTGACCGGCATGGATCCCTTCGAAACCGAACGGATCTGGCACGAGATGTACACCCGCAACATCTACGGAGGCCGCCGCGGCGCCGCTTTTCATGCCATGAGCGGTATCGACATGGCGCTCTGGGACATCAAGGGCAAGGCGCTCGGCCTGCCGGTCTGGAAGCTGCTTGGAGGCGGCTTCCACCAGCGGATCCGCTGCTATGCCAGCTCCCTGTTCGGATCCACGCCGGAGCAGACCGGTGAACTCGCCCGCCGCTTCCGCGATCAGGGATTCAATGCGGTCAAGTTCGGCTGGGCGCCGATGGGCCAGGATGAGCGTACTGACCGCGCCCTTGTCCGCGAGGCCCGCCGCGGGCTCGGCGACGACGCCGATCTGCTGATCGATGCGGGTCTTGTCTGGGACGCCAAGACCGCCATTCAGCGCGCCCGCGCGTTCGAGGAACAGCGCATCTTCTGGCTTGAAGAGCCCTTGCGCCCGGACGACTACGAAGGATACGCCAAGCTCTCCGCCGCCGTCGACACCCGGATCGCGGCTGGGGAATCGGAATCCGGCCGGGCCATGTTTCTGGACCTGATGGACCGCGGGCGCGTTGACGTTGTCCAGGTCGATCTCACGCGGTGCGGCGGATTCACCGAAGCCATGAAGATTGCCGCGCTCGCCTGGGACCGCGGCCTCCCGGTGGCCAACCACGGATTCACCACCTACATCAATGTCGCTGCCGCTCTGCATTGGCTCAACTCGATCCCCAACGCCTTGATCTGCGAGTTCGTCGCGGAAGAGGAAACCAATCTCCGTGAACAGATTACCCGCCAACGGATCCGCGCCCGGGACGGCTTCCTGGAGGTGCCTTCCGAACCGGGACTTGGAATCGATCTCGACGAAGACGCGGTCGCCCGGTACCGCGTCCAATAGACTTCGGTTCACCGGAAATCGCTACAATACCATTGTTTGAGGGAACCTTCCCTACGCGATTCGCCGTCTTTCCTGAAAGCCCTACATGTTCACCCCACGCCACCTGACAGCGGGACTCTGTGTGCTCATTCTCATGAGTCCTGCTTCGTTCGCCCAGCAGAGCACAACCTACGTAAAGACATACGACGGACCGGGATTTTGGGACCGTTTCAAGCGCCCTTACATGGCGAGCGAAGTGATGCCCCTGCACATGGGAAACTCGCCGCGGCTGGAGTCCTTGGTCCGCGCGGGGCGTATCTACCTCTCTCTGCGCGACGCAATCGCTCTTGGCATTGAGAACAACCTCGACGTCGAGCTCCAGCGCTACGGGCCCGAAATCGCCAGGGCGAGCTTGAGCCGCGCCCAGGCTGGCGGTCTGCTGCGCGGTGTTCCGCCGTCGGTCCGGCAAGGTCCGCAGAGCGCGCAGGCCCAGGTCCTGGGCGGATTCTCCGGTGGCGCGGGTGGCGGCGGTGGCGGCGGCAACGTGGGCGCCCGCGGCGGCGGAGACGACGCTGGCGGAACCATCATCACGACCACCGGGACGGCGTTCCTGAATCTCGATCCGGTGGCCTTCGCCGTCTACAACGGCGGACATCAGACGCGCCCCCAAAGCAACACCGTCACGACGGGGCTCACCGCGGTCGCGTTTAACAGCCACAACCACAGCTACGGCGTCCAGCAGAGCTGGCTCACCGGCACCACCGCGTCGCTCGCCTGGAACAACTCCCGGTTCTCATCCAACAACCCGCTGCTCGACCTGAACCCGTCCCAGTCATCCAACATCCAGTTGCAGGTTACCCAGAGGCTGTTGCAGGGTTTTGGGCGCGCGGTGAACGACCGCAACATCCGGATCGCGAAGAACAACCTGAAGGTGACCGACCTTCAGTTCCGCACCCAGCTTATGGTGACCGTTGCCGCGATCACCAACCTCTATTGGGATCTGGTGGCGTTCAATGAAGACCTCGTCGTGAAGAAGAAGGCGCTTGAGCTCGCCGAAAAGCTGTACGAGGACAACAAAAAAGAAGTCGACATCGGAACCAAGGCGCCGATCGAGATCGTCAACGCCCAGGCGCAGGTCGCGCGCCGGCAACAGGAGCTCACGGTGGCCGAGACGCTCCTGCTGCAACAGGAAACGATCATCAAGAATGCGATCAGCCGCAACGGCCCGGCCAATCCCACGATCGCCGACGCCCGCATCGTCCCCACCGACCGCCTCCGGATTCCGGACAAGGACGCCATCCTGCCGATCCAGGAACTGTTCGATATGGCCCTCAACAAGCGGCCCGATCTCGAACAGTCCAAGGTCAACATCGAGAACACCAAGATCGGCCTCACCGGCACCCGCAGCCAGTTGCTCCCCTCGCTTGACCTGGCCGGGACCCTGCAAAACAACTCCCTCGCCGGATCCGTAAACCAGAACCTCCTGCGCGGCCGCCCAGTGCCGCGCCAGGTGGACCAGTTCTTTCTTGGCGGCTTCGGTACCAACCTCGGCCAACTGGTGCGGCGCAATTTCCCCGACTACACGATCGGGTTCCAGTTGAACATCCCGCTCCGCAACCGCTCCGCCCAGGCCGACCTTGTGATCGACCAGTTGAACCTGCGGCAGCAGGAACTGGGACTCCAGCGCACCCTCAACCAGCTCCGCGTGGATCTGCAAAACTCCGTGATCGCGCTCCAGCAGGCCCGCGCCCGCTTTGAGACCGCGGTCAAGGAGCGCGAGCTCCAGGAGCAGACCCTCGACGCCGAGCAGAAGAAATACGCGCTGGGCGCTTCGACGATCTTTTTCATCATCCAGTATCAGCGCGACCTCGCCCAGGCGCAGTCCAATGAGGTAGCGGCGATGGCGTCCTACGTCAAGGCCAAGGTGGACTTGGAACGGGTGACCGGCCAGACGCTCGAAGTCAACGACATTGATGTTGTCGAAGCGCAGGCGGGCAAGATGGGCCGCCCGGCGGATCCACTGCCAAGGCAGTAGGCGGCCGCCGGCTCAGTCCGCGAACGACCGGTCGAGCCTTTTCAAGAACTCGTCAATGTCCGGAATCGAAATATTCAACGGCGGGGTGACCCGCACGACGTTGCCGTAGAGCCCGCCCTTTCCGATCAGGATCCCGTTCCGCCGCGCGGCTTCGAGCACCGCAGCCGCTTTTGCGGCCGCAGGCTCCTTGGTCTGCTTGTCCGTCACCAACTCCATCGCCTGCATCAGCCCCATGCCGCGGACTTCGCCGATCCCCGGATGCTTGGCTTGCAGTTCCTCGAGTCCCGCGCGGAGATGCGCCCCGGCCTCGGCCGTGTGTTTCAGCAGCTTCTGCTGTTCGATAAATTCGAGCACCGCCAGCGCCGCCGTCGACGTCACCGGATTCCCGCCAAAAGTAGAGATCGTGGGCGACGGCACGGCGGAGGCGATCTCGGTGGTTGTGACCGTCAACCCGATGGGCGACCCGTTGGCGAGCCCCTTCGCGCTGGTGATGATGTCCGGAGTCACGCCCCACTGCTCGCATCCGAACCAGCGGTTTCCGGTACGTCCCCAAGCGGTCTGGACCTCGTCGCTGATGAACACGCCGCCATACTTGCGCACGGTATCGGCGACAATCTGAAAGTACTCTTTGGGAGGCGTCACGAAACCACCGACGCCTTGAATCGGCTCAGCGATCAGCCCGGCGATCCGGCCTGAGGTGGTCGTGCGGATCACATCCTCCACATCCCGAGCGCAGCGCACATCGCAACTCGGGTAAGTGAGCCCGAACGGACACCGGTAGCAGTAGGCATTGTGCGCGAACACGACGCCCGGCAGCGGACTCGCGGCCGCCCTCCAGGCATGATTTCCGGTAACCGCCATCGCCAGATTGGACCGCCCGTGATAGGAATGCCGCAGCGCGATGATCTCGCTTGACCCGGTGTAGCAGCGCGCTGCCATAATCGCCGTCTCGTTGGCCTCAGTGCCGCTGTTGGTAATCATGCTGCGGGTCAGCTTCCCGCCCGGAGTGATCGATGCGATCTTCCTGGCAAGCTGCACGAGCGGCTCGGTGACATATACGGTCGATGCGTGCTGCAGCTTGTCCAGTTGCGCGTGAACCCGCTCGTTCACATAGCTGTTGCAGTGGCCGACGCTCACCGTCAGGATGCCCCCGAAGAAATCCAGGTACTGGTTTCCGTCGATATCCCAAGCCCATTGATCCTTGGCGTGCGTGATTACCAGCGGCTCCTGGAAATAGTGGAACAGCGCCGGGAACATGAATTCCTTATCGGCGAGTAAGATGTCTTGCTTCATGCCACGGCCTCCACCCAAACTTTGCGCGCCACGGCCTCGCCCAACTGGACAGGTTTCCCGCCCACCCGGAACGTAATCGTGTCGTCGTAATTCTTCCCCACCATCTCGATCCGCGCGCCCGGATGCACGGACAATCCGTCCAGGTATTCGAGCAGTTGCCGGTCGCGCTCATAAACCGAGACGACCTTGACTTGCGCCCGGTCGCCGGCTTCGGCCAGAGTCGTCCATCCCCGCGTACGGAGCGTCTCGGGCGACACTGTCTCGGAGTCGTTTCCATGCGGGCACAGCGGTCCCTCGCCGAGCTTGGTGATGAGCAGTTGCTCGAAGTCCTCTGAAACGACATGCTCCAGCCGCTCGGCCTCGTCGTGGACCTTGTACCATTCCATGCCGAAGATCTCCACCAGCATTCGCTCGATCAGGTGGTGGCGGAACAGGATCCGGTCGGCAATCTTGCGTCCCTCGGCGGTCAGCGTGATCTGGCCTTGCCGCGCGACATCAATGAATCCGTCGCGCTTGAGCCGCCGGATCGCCATGGTGACCGCGGGAGCGGACACCTTCAGCCAGCGCGCCAGGGTCGCGGCGATCACCGTCTCTCCCTGCGCCTGGGCCTCGGCGATTGCCTTAAGGTAGTTCTCCTTCGAGACCGTGATCTTCACGCTTTCCCGATTGTATCGCGGCGTGCGTGGCGCTGGCCGGAATAGAATAGGAGCAGTATGAAGCTCGCTCTGATCCTGCTGGTCCCGGCCGCCGCGTTTTGCGCCGCGGTTCCGACCTTCTCGGCCGACGTGTATCCAGTCATCCGTGCCAAGTGCCAAGGCTGCCACCAGAAAGGCGAGATCGCGCCGATGGCATTCACCGGATATTCCGACACGCGGCCATGGGCGAAGGCGATCCGCGACGCCGTTGTCCGCGGGA
>VFZX01000093.1 GCA_016871015.1 Acidobacteriota bacterium
CCGAAGCAACCCGCGTGGAGTCAAACGGAAGATGAGCAACTACAACCTGAGGCCACGCGGACGATGCCAGACCCGCCGCGTCAAGATCGTATTGCGGATCAAGAAACGTTAAGTGAACAGTATTGAGCCTAAACCTCTGCCCTTTGCAGGCGACCGTCCGTTCGCCGAGGCCCTGCCAGACGGCCGCGTGCTCGTCACCTACCGTAACCAGGCTGGTAACACGGGCACGCACGCCTGGCTGGGCGATCTGTCGTCGAACGACGGATACCAGCCCAGCGGAGTCCACTACAACGACGAGGTGGAACTCGCCCAGGACGTCCTCCACATCCGGAACCGCCCGAACGCAACCACCCGCTACCAGTTGATGCCACCCGAAACATTTCGCAGCGATTGCGTTTTCGAAGTCCGCGCCCGCGTGGAAGGCCCCACCGGCTCCCCGCTTGCCGCGTTTCAGATCGGACGTCTTGGCCTCACCGTCGAGATCCTGCGCGACCAGATCCGCTGCGACTTCCGCCGTGGCGCCATGACCAACCCCGCACGCCCCGATGTTGTGCGCGTCGACGTGATCCACAAGCTCGACATGACCCGGTTCCACACCCTGCGCCTGCAGACCGATCACGGCCGGACGTGGGTCGCCGTAGACGGCAGGGAAGTGATCCACGGCGTGATGATCCGCGAGTGGCCACTCGAGCCCGTCTACTTTGGACGCAATCCCGAAAGCCAGGGCGAGGCCTGGTTCGAGCACGCCTACTATCGCGCCGTGAACGAGACCGAGCCCGAGTTCACCTGGAACTGGACGGCCGCCTCCGGCCGCTACCCGGACCAATACCAGATTGACCGGATGCTCGAGATCAATCCCAATCCTCCTGTGCCCGGCCAGCGGTCCGACAACGGCTACCCGTCCTGGCTCCAGTTGCCGGGCGGCGACATCCTGATGGTCGACTACTCCAACCGCGGCGACAAGGCGCCCGCGGGGCACCTCTACGCTGCGCGCTTTTCGATCGCCGACTTTGAACGGTGATATAGTTCTCGCCAGGGGGTTCCTCATGAGAAAAGCACTCGCTGTATTGCTCCTTGCAACCGCGCCGCTTGTCGCGCAAATCGGAGGCGGCTCGCTCATCGGATACGTCACCGATCCGACGGGCGCGGCAGTGGCTGGAGCCCAGGTCCGGGCGACAAACCAGGCGACCAGCGTGCCAGTCGAGACGCGGACCAACGAGCTCGGCTACTACGAGTTCCCGCTGCTTGCCGCCGCTCAGTACAGACTCGAAGCGGAAGCCCGCGGATTTCAGAAGGCGCTGAGCGCGGTTTTCGAGCTCAACTCCGGCACGCGTCCCCGCGTCGACCTCAAGCTCGTCCTCGGGCAGGTGAGCGAATCGGTGGAAGTGGCCGCCGCACCGCCGCTAGTCAACGTCTCAACCACCGATCTCGGAGTCGTGATCGACAAGAACAAGGTCGATGCGCTGCCCCTCAACGGCCGCAACTTCGCCCAACTCGTCGGACTCCAGGCGGGCGTGCTCGTTTCGCCTCCCGGAGGCGCCGGCGGACGCGGTGGAATCGAGTTCCACGGCTCCCCCTCGCAAGGCAACAATCTGCTGCTCGACGGCGTCGACATGAGCTTCGGCGAGAACAACGGCACCGCGGGCGATACCGCATCGGCTGGCGCTGCCGGATCACTCGTCAACACCGTAAGCGTCGAGGCGATCCAGGAGTTCAAGGCCACGGGCAGCGCCTTCGCGGCCGAGTATGGACGCGCCAGCGGCGGCGTGCTCAACATCACGACCAAGAGCGGCACGAATGCGCTGCATGGCACGCTGTTCGAGTTCCTGCGGAACGACAAGCTCGACGCCAACAGCTTCTTCAACAACCGGTCCGGGCTTTCCAAGCCCCCGCTCCGCTGGAACCAGTTCGGCGGCAACCTCGGTGGACCCATCTTCCGCGACAAGCTGTTCTTCTTCTTCAACTATGAGGGCGCCGTTGTCCGCCGCAATCAGCAGGTGACGGGCAACGTTCCCACGCCGCTCCTGATCAGTCAGGTGAATCCGGCGATCCGCCAGGCGCTCGCCTACCTGCCCCTGGACTCCGAGCCGACCACCAACCCCCAGATCGGCTTCCACCGCCGCAACGATCGCCGCAAGAACGACGAAGTCACTACGCTCAGCCGCGGCGACTGGAACATCAGCCCGCAAAACCGCCTGTCGCTGCGCTTCAGCTACAACAACCAGGACTTCACCACGCCGCTGCTGACGCCCACGCTGTCGCGCCTGTTTCCGCTGCGCTTCCACAACGCGCTCGTGCAGGACACCCATACGTTGTCGCCCACGATGTTCAACGAGCTCCGGCTCGGATTCAACCGCGTCGACCTGTTCCGCTATGAGCCCGGCCGCGAGGCAGTCCCCGCCTGGATCAATGTGGCGGGCGTCGGGATCAGCCTCCCGCTGGTAAGCTACATCCGTTTCATTTCGACCACCTACACGCTGGCCGACAACTTCACCGTGGTGCGTGGCAAACACACCATCAAGGCCGGATTCGAGATCCGCCAGGTACGCAGCGTCCGCGACCAGGGTGGACAGCCCACGCACATGTACAACAACCTCGCCGATCTGATCGCAGACCGCTCCAACCGGATCCAAGTGCTGTTCGGCGGAGGCAAGGGTCTGCGCAACTGGAACAATGGATTCTTCGTTCAGGACGATTGGCGCATCACGCCGCGGTTCCAGTTGAACGCCGGCATCCGGTATGAATACTTCCCGCCGCTCACAGGCGGATTCGGGTTCGCGACGTCGGATCCCTACGGTCCATTCAACACTGCGGGAAGCCCGATGTTCGCCGCCGACCGCAACAACTTCGGGCCCCGTCTCGGCTTCGTGTGGGACGCGCTCGGAAACCAGAAACTCGTGGTCCGCGCGGGCACGGGCGTGAGCTACGTGCCCACCGTACCGATGGTCTACTACGACCAGGCATTCATCGATCCGCGGCTGCCGTTTGTCGCGACCCTGGCGCCCACCGACATCGTGGGGACATCGACCGCCTATCCGTTTCCGCAGTCCTACATCGACCGGATCGTTGCGAATCCGAACTCATTCCCGTCGAACCTTGTCGTGACCCGGCGCGGCAACGACTTCAACAGCCGCACCGAGTACGCCGGACAGTGGAACTACTCGATGCAGTACCAGGTGAAGCCCACGCTCGCGGTGCAGGCATCCTACGTCGGAAGCCGCGCGCTGAAGCTGTTCACGGCGCGGACCCTGAACCTGGTTGACCCCCGTCTCGGACGCCGCCCACGCACCGACCTGGCCGACGTGATCATCGCCGAGAATTCGCTGCGGTCGTGGTACCACGGACTCCAGCTTTCGGCCAACCAGCGCATGGGCAAGGGCCTTACGCTGGATGTCTACTACACCTTCGCCAAGACGATGGGCTACGGCGCGCCCGATTCGACATTGACCTTCGACGGTGAAGTTCAGGACGGCGAGTTCAATATCGCCGGCTCCAGGGGACCCAAGCAAAGCGACCTGCGCCACCGCTGGGTGATGGTGCACTCCTACGCGGTCCCGGCTCCTTTTGCCCGCAACGGATTCCTCAAGGCGGCCTTCGCCGGCTGGCAATTGCAAGGCATCATGTCGGCGCGCTCCGGATTCCCGGTGAACATCGTTTCCGGCATCGACTCATTCGGTAACGGCCGCGTCGCCGGCCAGCGCACGGATCTGGTGCAGGGCCAGACCCAGTACGTGAAGGACAACAACACCCTCGTCTGGCTCAACACCGCGGCCTTCGACAACAATGGGCCCCGCCTTCAGCGCCGCTTTGGCAACCTCGGCTACAACGCGCTCCGCGCGCCGACCGCGTTCAACTACGACGCTGCGCTGCACAAGCAGTTCCTGATCACCGAGCGCCACCGCCTGACGTTCCGGTTTGAGATGTTCAACGCGCTCAATCACCGCAATCTCGGCGGCCCCACGTCATCGGTGGCGAACCCGAATTTCGGACGGATCCTGAGCGCGAGCGACGGGCGGAACATCCAGTTCGCGTTAAAGTATCAGTTCTAGCGATGTCCACACTGCTCTCGCCTGCGCCGGAACTCGCCGAAGACGAGATTCCATGGGGCGAGTTGTGGCCCATCAGCGTCGAGGTCTATCACGCGATGATAGCTTCGGGCCTCCTTGATGACCACAATGTCGAGCTCCTTCATGGACGTCTGGTGACGAAGATGGGAAAGAATCCCCCACAGAACGTATCCGGCCGCCGGACGGACATCGCACTGACGCGCGCGGCGCCCGAGGGCTGGCACGTAACCTATCAGAGCTCATTGACCCTTGTGGACAGCGAGCCAGAACCGGACCTTATGGTCGTCCGCGGCCAAGTGGAAGACTACTCCGAGCGGAATCCGGGCCCCTCCGATGTCGGACTCGCCGTCGAGGTCGCGCAGGCGTCCCTGCGGCGCGACCGTGGACTCAAGCGCCGCATGTACGCCGCGGCGGAGATTCCCTGCTATTGGATCGTGAACCTTGTCGATGCCGTGATCGAAACCTACGCCGATCCGCGCGGAGGCGACTACACCGTCCGCCGCGACTACCGCCGGGGAGAAGCCGTCCCCCTAATCCTCGATCGCGTCCAGGCCGCCTTGATTCCGGTAGCGGACCTGCTCGCCAGCCGCGGCCTCAAAAGTACAACTTGAGCCCCAACTGAATCCTCCGGATCCCACCAATATTCGACCCGATGTCCGCATACGCCGGACTCAAATTCGTCGCCGCCACCGGTGGCCGCGCGAACCTCTGGTAGTCCAGATTCTGATACGCGATGAAGTTGTTCCCATTGGTCTGGAAGAATGGATGGTTCAGCGCCCCGAACAACTCCGTCCGGAACTGCAGCTTCACCTCCTCCCGCACCGGAAACTCCTTCAGGATCGACATGTTGTAGCTCTGCGTCCACGGCATCCGCACATGATCCAGCACCCGCGGCGCACCGCCCACCGTCAACCGGTCCGGAGGCTGGAAAGCCGCCAGCACGTTGATATAGGGCACACGTTGGGTCACCGGATTGTTCACATTCTGCCGCCACCCCGGCATCACCGGATCGACCCCCTCCACCAGGTTCACGCGAATCCGCCCGACATCATCCGGGAACCCGGCGTTGGTGCCCAGGTGCGCCTGCAGCGGCAGTCCGCTCGAAAGTTGCCCCACTCCCCCGAGCTTCCAATTGCCGATCACCTGGTTCAGCCAGCCCCGCGCCCTGAACGGCAAGTCCCAGTTGTAGTTGAACCGGAACACGTGCGGAATTGAGAAAACCGAGATCGATTTCTCCAGGCTCCGGCTGCCGCCCCGAAGCTGCGGGAATCCCACGCCCCAGTTCTGGATGTTGTCGTTGCAGAACTGCCCATCGCACGACGAATTATCGATCGACTTCATCCAGGTGTAGTTGACGTTCATCTGGATCCCATGGGAATAGCGCTTCACGAAATTCGTCTGCAGGGCGTTATACCGCGAATCGTAGCCCTGTGCGATCGGATTCCCGATGCTCGACATCGTCGGAATCCCGCGCAAAAAATCCTGCCGCGCCACCAGCACCACATTTCCGTTTGGATCCGTCAACCCCGCCGGATTCGGCAGCCGTTCACCCATGTTTTCGCCTGCCAGAAACTGCTGCGTGTACCGCGGCAGGTCGATCGTGTTGTACAACGCCGACGGGCCGAACAGACTGGTCCCCTTGGACCCGACGTAGTTCACCTCCAGTCCGTAGTCCTTGCCGAACTGGAACCCCAGTCCGAAGTTCCACTGCTGGATATAGGGGATGCTCACGTCGCGGTTCAAAAAGTAGATCTGGTTGACATTCTGCGTGTCCACCAGCCTTCCATCTTGCGGCTTCGTATTGCCTCCCGCCGGCGGACGCAGCGGATTGAAATCCATCTGGACCCAGCCTCCATTGACGCCGCCAGCCGCCGCCAGTTGGTCAGGCCGCGGATTCAAATCCGGAATCGGAATGCGGAACAGTCCGTTCGTCGGCACGTGCGAGATCGCGTACGCCCCCCGAATCACCGCCAGCCCCTTCAACGCCGGCGGCAGCCGGTAGGCGAACCCAATCCGCGGCTCGATGTTGTTGTACCGCGTCGGCCACAACGTCCGTGGCGCTCCGCCCAGTCCGTGCAGTTGAATGAATCCCCCCAACTGTTGGCCGCGCGAATTGGTCACCGTCTCAGGAACGAAGTGGCCCTGGTTGAAGTTCTTCTCAGACCGCGCGACTTCCACCTGGTACCGCGCTCCGAGATTCAACGTCAGCCGCGGCGTCACTTTGTAGTCGTTCTGAATGAACGCCGAATAGTACTTCCACCGGTACTGATATGAAATGACGGCCGGCGCCATGCTCACGCCCGCCGGAAATCCGAGCAGCAACGACGCCAGCCCGAATCCCGTCTGCGCGTTCGGAATCCCGACCACCGCCGCCGTGTTGCCCGACCCGCCGATGTTGGTCATCCCCGACCCGAAATTCCAGTTCCCCTGCACACTCGCGAAATCGATCAGGTTCTGCTGCGGCGCCTGGAACTCGAATCCCGTCTTCAGATTGTTCTTTCCGCGCGTCCAGTTGAAAATGTTCACCGCCTGGAAGAAGTTGTCGATCTCGTAGTTGCCCACGCTCGTGCCCGCGTTGAAAATCCCGTCGCCGACACCGATAATCGGAAACCCCTCTTGGAGATTCGACGGGAACCCCAGCTCCTGGAACCAGTTCTTTGAAAGCTGCTCGTCGGATTGACGGCGCGCGATACTGGACCGGTTGAATCCGAGCCGCAGGTCGTTCACCTTGTTGCCGCCCCACACGTGCGTGTCATTGAGCGCGATGTTTGTGCCCGTCGAAGTGTCCGTGGGGACCTGCTCCAGCAGCCCCGGCAAGAACGCGCGGTGCCCCTTCACCGGTACCTGCGCGAACCGGAACGACATCCGGTTCGCCGAAGTGATCACCTGGTCGAGCTTCAACGTGTACCGGTTGTCGATGTTGCGGACATTGCGGAACACCGAATAGTTCTGCCCCAGAGCGTTGAGCTGCATGTTCGGCTGAGGATACATCTTGGCGATCCTCTGTCCCACCGGCGAAATGAAGCGCTTCGGAATTACGCTGCCTTCCCAGACCGGATAGGCCTGCCCCGGCTCGAGCAGGATCCGGTTGTTCGTCAACGTCCCCGTTGGACTGAACTCCCATTGCCGGAAAATGAACACCCTTTGATTCGCGGTGGTGTTGTAGACCGACTGTGAGAAGTCCCCCTCGCGCTCAAGCTCGGTCGGCACTCGTGTGAACGCCGACAACTGCGTGTAGTGCCGCAGCGGCTCGTAGCCAAAGAAGAAGAACGTGCGGTTGCGGCCGTCGTAGATCTTGGGGATGAAAACCGGACCTCCGACATCGGCCCCGCCGCGCCAATATCTCAGATGTCCCTTGCGGTCGAATGTGTTCCGGTAGGGCGCCGCGTTCAGCTTGTCGTTCTGCGTGAACGAAAACACAACGCCATGGATCTCGTTCGTGCCGGACTTCGTTGTCATGTTTACGATCCCGCCGCCCACACGCCCGAACTCCGCCGAGTAGGCGTTCTGCTGCACCGTCACCTCGCGGATCGCGTCCGAGCTGAACGACAGCGAGATCCGCCCCAGGAACATCGCGTTGTTTGAGACGCCGTCGGCCTGGTATTGGGTGGACCCCATACGGCCCCCGGACACCGACAGCCCGCCGCCCGGTGTGACGAACCCGGTGGTCACGCTTGCCTGCTCCGACCCGGGCTCGCCCAGCACCCCAGGTAGCGTGTTCAGGATCTGGAGCGCGCTTTGGTTGGCCAGCGGAAGCTCGTCGAGCTGCTTCTGGTTGATGCTGTACTGGATCGTGGATGAAGATTCCTGAATGAGCGGCGGATCCGCGCGCACCAGGATTTCCGTCGCCGTGCTGCCGACCTCCAGCGTCAGGTCAAGCGTCGCCTTCGCCGATGTCTCCACCGTCACCGGCTCGCGGACCAGCTTCTTGAATCCCTCAAGCTCCGCCGTCACCCGATACGCTCCCGGAACCAGCGCCGCAACCGTATACGCACCAGCCGAGCTCGTCACCGCGGACTGGGTCACGTTGGTTGCCAAATGGACTGCCGTGATCTTCACACCGGAAACTACGGCTTGCTGCGGATCAAACACCGTTCCGGTGATCGATCCCGTGTTCGTTTGCGCATGGACAACCGCGGCGGCAGAGAGAGCAACAGTGAGCCTGAGCATGCCGGGAGCATATCACAGCCGGGCTCTACCATTGCATTGATACCATACGGTCATGGGAGCTTTGCTCGCCCTCGTTGCCGCGCTCTTCCAAGCCTCTCCGCCTCCGCCACCCGAACAGCCGATCCCCTACAGCCACAAGAAGCACCTCGCCCTGGGACTTCAGTGCGCCAACTGCCACACCAACCCTGATCCCGGTGAAACCATGGGGCTTCCTTCTACGTCGGTGTGCATGGGATGTCACAAAACCGTGCGGGCTGATTCTCCGGCCATCCGGAAGCTCGCCGGCTACCATCAGGACAAGGTGGAAGTGCCGTGGGCCCGGGTCTACCGGATCCCGTCCTACGTCTTCTTCAGCCATCGCGCGCATGGCGAGGCGGGAGCGAAATGCGCCACCTGCCATGGAGAAGTTTCCCAGCGGGACATGTTGTTTAAAGAGACCGACATTTCCATGGGCGGATGCATGAATTGCCATCGCAGGAACAAGGCGAGCAACGATTGCACCTACTGCCACGAACCCAAATAGCGTTACCATCGGAGGATCAGAACGTGAGACTGCTCGTTGTCGAAGACGAAACCCGAATCTCGGACTTTGTCCGCCGCGGCCTGGAGAGCGCCGGATACGCGGTGGATGTCGCCGCCGATGGCCAAAGCGCCATCGAATATGTTCACTCCACCGACTATGACCTGATCATCCTCGATCTAATGCTTCCCGACACCGACGGCCTGGAACTGCTCAAAAAGATCCGCAACCGGAAGTCCAGCCCGCCCGTGCTCATCCTCTCGGCCCGCGATGCTGTCGACGACCGGGTCAAGGGCCTCGAACATGGCGCCGACGACTACCTCGTGAAGCCGTTCGCCTTCGTTGAACTGCTCGCCCGGACCCGCGCCCTGCTCCGCCGCGGCACGCCGACTCCGGAACGGCTCATCGTCGGTGACCTCGCGCTCGACTGCATCCGCCGCAAGGTGACCCGCGGCGGCGACAACATCGAACTCGCCCCCAAGGAGTTCTCGATCCTCGAGTACCTGATGCGGAACCAGGGCCGTCCGCTCAGCCGGACCATGATCGTCGAGCACGTCTGGGACGTCGAATACGACGGACTCACCAATATCGTCGACGTCTACATCCGCCACCTCCGCGGCAAGATCGACGACCAGTACCCGGTGAAGATGATTCAAACGGTGCGCGGCGTCGGCTACATGCTGGAAGCTCCCGCCGGCGCCGAACGCGCAACGGAACGATAACCGGTGCGCTGGCGGCCGCTTGGACTCAGGCTCCGCCTCACCCTCGTCTACGCGCTCTTCTGCATTGCGATTCTTGCGGTCCTCGGCGTGATCTTCCGCCAGACGCTCATCTCCCAGCTCAAAAAAAATTCCGCCGACCTGCTCGAAGAGGACTGGGCCACAATGCGCGCTTACCTCCGCTTCGAAAAACAAAAACCCGAATGGTACTTCGACCGCAAGGACGAGGAGGAGACCGCCACCGTTCTCCGGTTCCGGCAGGGCTACCTTCACATCGCCGGCCGGACCGGCAATACCCTTGAGATCTCCGACAAATACCGCGATCTGGGTCCTGAATCCGAAGCCGACATCACTGCCGCG
This sequence comes from Acidobacteriota bacterium, assembly GCA_016871015.1. GTDB lineage: Bacteria > Acidobacteriota > Terriglobia > Bryobacterales > Bryobacteraceae > SYLY01. The sequence goes on from VFZX01000093.1 coordinate 9,837, forward strand.
GTCGCCGCCGCCAAGCCCGCCATCCGCGAACACACCGACGAGTACGGCTACAACTACATGATCCGGTCGGGTGTGATGCTCGACGACGACAAGCGCCCCTATTACATCGCCGTGGGACGCTCGCTCGACGCTGATGCCGCCGTCGTCGACGAGTTCACCAACCGCTACTTGTACCTCGCGCCTGGCTTGCTGCTGGGCTTCGGAATCCTGAGCTGGATCGCCGCCGGACGCGCGCTCCGGCCTCTGAACGATGTCGTTCACGCCGCGCAGTCCATCACCGGTCACAAGCTCGACCTCCGCCTGCCGCGCCGTGGCGCGGGCGACGAACTCGACCACCTGATCGACTCGTTCAACAACATGGTCGACCGCCTGGAGGCATCATTCAACCAGATCCGCCGCTTCACGGTCGATGTCTCCCATGAGCTGCGCACCCCGCTCACATCAATCCGCGGGCAGCTCGAAGTCGCGTTGATGACGGCCACGTCCAAGGAGCAGTACCGCGACGCAATGGTCGCCGCCGTGTCAGACGTTGACCGCCTCGCGCAGGTTGTCCGCGCGCTGCTTCACTTGAGCCAGGCCGAGAGCGGACAGGTGGTCGTAGCACGCGACCCGCTCGATCTGTCGGCGGTTACCGCCGCGATTGCCGATCAATTCCAGTATCCGGCAGAAGCTGAGAACCTCGCACTCGAATCGCACATGGTCCCAGGCATGATCGTGCTCGGCGACAAAGTCCAATTGGAGCGCATGATCTCGAACCTCCTGTCGAACGCGATCAAATACACGCCCGCGGGCGGCAGGATTACGGTATCGGTCCGGCCGCAAGGCAGCGAAGTCGAGCTCGCTGTCGCCGACACCGGCCGCGGGATTCCCGCCGAGCATCTGCCCCACATCTTCGACCGTTTCTACCGCGTGCCCGATGGATCCCGCGACCCGGACAAAGGACTCGGAATCGGCCTCAGCTTCGTCGCCTGGATCGTCAAAGCGCACGGCGCGCGGATCCGCGTCGACTCCGAACCGGGCAAGGGATCCGTATTCACCGTGACGTTCGGCCCGGCGGACCCGGATTCTGGCGATAGAATCTCTGTATGAGCCTAGAGATTACTTCCCGCACCACCGAGGGCATAACGATCCTCGACATGCGAGGCCGGCTGGTGGCGGGTGAGGAGACCGGCAAGCTCCGCGACTACGTAAACGAACTCGTTGCAAAGGGCCCGCTCAATGCCGTGCTCAATCTGGCCAGCATAGACTTCATCGATTCCACTGGGCTTGGGGCGATGGTGCTGTGCTATAGCGCGGCGAAAAAGTCTGGCGGTGCGCTTCGCCTGCTCAATCTGAAGGAGCGCGAAATCGAGCTCCTCGTCCTCACCAAACTCAACACGATTTTCGAAGTCTTCGCCGACGAGCAAGACGCCGTCAACAGCTTCTACCCGGACCGCGCCGTGAAGCGGTTCGATATCCTCAGCTTCGTCCAGAGCCACTCTCCGCCCGAATGAGGCTCGCCGTCATCGGAGGAGTCGCGGCTGGGATGAGCGCCGCCGCACGCGTCCGCCGCCTCGATCCCGGCGCTGAAATCACCGTTATCGAACGCGGTCCGGTCGCGTCGTATTCGGCGTGCGGGCTGCCGTACTGGATCGACGGCCGCGTGCGGGACTGGCGCGAGTTGATCGCGCGATCCGCCGCCGGGTTCGCCGAGAGCCGCATCGAAGTCCGCACGGGATGCGAGGCGGTGGCGATCGCCCACTCCAAACGACAGGTGCGGTTGGCGAGCGGCGAGGCGATCCCATACGACAAGCTCATCATTGCTACCGGCGCGCGCCCCTCACGCGTGTTTCCAGGCGCATTCCACTTGAACACTCTCGGCGACGCGGTCCGGCTCAAAGAGCACCTGACGGTGACGCCGCCGGGACGCGCGACCGTGATCGGGGGCGGCTACATCGGACTCGAAGCCGTCGAGGCACTCCGCGCCAACGGCTGGAGCGTCCGGCTCGTCACCCGCGGCGCGGATCTGCTCGGCCGCGGCGACGCCCAACTCACGGCCACACTGGTCCGCCACCTGAACCGGTGCCGCGTGCCCGTCACGCTGAATCACGCCGTGGATGGCCCGCTCGACACCGAACTGGTGGTCGCTGCCACTGGACTCAAGCCCGAAACCGCCCTCGCGTTCGACGCCGGGATCGAACTCGGCCGGACCGGCGCCATCCGCGTCACCGAGCACCTCGAGACGAATCTCCACGGCATCTACGCCGCCGGTGACTGCGCCGAATCCACCCACTTGGTCACCGGCCGTCCTGTCTGGATCCCGCTCGGGACCACCGCGAACAAGATGGGCCGCATCGCTGGCGCCAACGCCTCTGGCCGGCGCGAGCGCTTTCCTGGCGTTGCGGGCACCGCCATCGTACGTGTCTGCGGACTCGGCGTGGGTGTAACCGGACTCTCGGCCTCGCAGGCGCGTAAGGAAGGCTTCCAGCCAGTGTCCGCCCGGATCGAGGCGCGTGACAAGCCACGTTACTTCCGCGGCCGCCTTACCAGCATCGAGCTCATCGCCGATCGTAGCTCCGGCCGCCTGCTCGGAGCGCATGTCCTCGGGGACGACGGCGTCGCCGGCCGCGTGAACGTCGTCGCCACGGCCATCACAAAAAGGATGACGGTCGACGAGTTCCAGTACCTCGACCTCGCCTACGCACCCCCCTTCGCCCCGGTATGGGACCCGCTCCTGGTTGCCGCGCAGCAGTTGATGAAACATTTTTAGCCGGTCCAGAAAACAAACGGCCACCGGTGTCGAGGTGTCCGTGGTCTACCTGCCCTGGCACGGCGCCGCCCAGCATGACAAGATCGTCAATGCCTAGCGCGCCTACTTCGCCGCGGCGGGTGCGAAATCGTTCACGGCCTACGACGAGTCCCAGAGTGCTACCGTGAACGTGCTCGGCCCGCCACCCGTGCCCCGTGCGCACCAGAACCCGCTCAAGCGGGAAGGGAAGCGGACTGGCTGACGGTCGCGCCCACCGGACGCAGGAACTCTGTCAGTTCTCGCTGTAGCTCGGCTTCATGCCCCAGCCAAAGATGCCCTCCGTCCGGATAAACCACCAGCCGCGCGCCCGGAATCTGCCCGGCCAGGTAACGGGCGCTGCGCGCCGTCCCGTACAGATCGTCCTCAGTGCTGACCAGCAGCGTGGGACACCGGATCCGGCCCACCTCAGCCGGCTGCATGTGGGTGACCACCTCGGCCTCGTTCAGAAGTCCCGCCGCCCGGCGGCTGACCGGAAGGATGTCCATCAGGACTTTGTCGGTCCGAATCCGCTCGGGCTCGCTCGCCCGGTTCGCGACCTCCAGCGGCGTCGCCAGGATGTTCTCGATCAGGGCTCCGCGCGCGAGCTTGATGGCGGCCCAGAATGCGAAGTCGGACTTGAGAAGCGTCTCGCGAAACAACTGCATGAGAGGTGGTACCCCGGGCTCGGTGGCTGCCAGTCCGGGTACGAACGCGGCGGGTACCAGCAGCACGAGCGCTGCGCACCGCTGGGAATACCGCGCGGCGAACTCCAGGCCGGACGGCGCCCCCGCCGACACCGCGATCACTCCGGCCTGCCCGATACCCACTGCATCCAGCAGCCCGGCATAAGCGTCCGCCTGTGCCCGCGTCGACGCATCTGTCGGCAGTGGCGTTCTCAGGTACCCGAACCGCGAAACGAAGATCAACCGGAAGCCAAGCTCGCTCAAGCGGAAATCGGAGTCGAAACTCCGAAGCTGGTCAAATCCACCACCCGCCCCGTGAATGATCAACAGGGGGAATCCCTTGCCCACAGACGCATACTCGACCGCTCCGTGCGCCGTCTGGACTACTTGGCTTTCGGAAATGCGCGCAACCGCGCGGTCCATGTCCCGCCGGAATGCCCGGTAAGCTGCGGCAAACCCCGCAACGCCCACCATTGCTGCGCCTAACGAAACAGTTTTCTTGGTATTCATGTGCGCCTCAATCACTCGGTTGCAATCAACAGGCCACTTCACCGTCCGGAGCGCACCAATACCGTCCGGAGCGCACCAATATGGTTCGCCAGGCGAAGTGCTTCAAGTTCGATTGAATAGGCTGGCTCCGTTTTCATCATTTCGAAAAACACCGGGACCAAACCTGGCGGACGGCCCAGAGAGCGACCCGCCTGGCATGCCGCCCATCAGTAGGGCCAACTGAGCTGGACTTCTTGAAGGTCCCGCTTTCGCCTGCCTGGCCGCCGCGCTCGATGCCAACAGGGGACATCACCGCATTTGGCAACGACGACGCATCAGTCTGGTCTTGGACCTGCTGGAGCAATCGAATCCGCGGGACTTCCTTTCGTAGATTCTCGCGCGGGCCGACGAGAGCGGGTCCGGGGAGGACCGCCGACCGGACGCCTTCTACACCGTTGCCACACTGCTCAGATCCACCAGTTCCGCGCCCCCGCCTGCCTCTTTCACTAATTCCAAAATCGCATCCACCGTCCGGAACTGCGGATCTACCACACCCAAGCACGACGGATGCGCCAGAAAATCGAACACCGAGCGATTCTCAATCGCCCACTCAACCGCCGCCCGTGTCGTCCTCACAAACCGGTCAAGCGGCCACCGCCCCGTCCGGAACGCATTAATATCGCTCACCGGACTCATGGGGATCTCCAAGAGCCCCGTCTCCGGATACCGGAACGGCTGCGCCGCCCGAAGCGCCTCCGCCAGCACCGCCCGCGGATCACCGTCCAGCGGATGCCGCGGATACTTCGCCGACACCCATCCAAACCCTTGCCGCTTGAGCATCTCCTGCACGTCGCCGCGCCCGGCAAGCCCGTCCGCGAATCCACCCGGAGTCCGGAATCCCGCTGGACTCACGCCCAGCCGCCGCTTCATCGCCTCGGTGGTCACCGCGATGTTCTCTTCCAGGACTTCAGCCACCCCCCGTCCCCGCATCAACCACGGCGCGCGCTGAAACCGGAACTGGATCTCCTCCGCCTTGCGCGCGAGCACATACACGTGGTCGTAAGTGTGATTTCCAATCGCATGGCCCATCCCCACGATCTCCTTCAACCACTCGACGCTCTCATGCTCCAGCACCCGCCCCACCAGAAAGAAGTGCATCCGCCCGCCCGCCGCCGCCACACGCCGCGCCACCGCGACCGAATACCGCTTCGCCGCCTCGTCCAGGTTTCCCTTCTCATAGTCCCAGTGCGTGTTCTCCCACAGCGGGAAGTTGCGCGACATCTCAAGGTCCAGCGTGATCGCGATCCGCGCCTTCCGCGCCTGCCCGGCCATCACCGCCGGAGCCATACCCAGCCACTGCCTCCTGGTCACGGCCGCGGCTTCCAGTTCAACTGCTCATCCAGGAACGGAAACGCCTCCGCCCCGTCAATCTTGTGCGGACCATTGAATCTCGCCACCCGCCCCTTCCCCGGCATCGCCAGCCGCCGGTAAATGTCCAGCACCTGGTCGATCTCGCGATCGGCCGCCCACCGCGGCTCGATGATCACTCCGTCGAAATCCCCCATCTCGATCATGAAGGGACGCGGTGCGGTGAGCGACGCCAGATCGGAATGGTCGAACCCGTTCAGCATCCCGAAATTGTACTGGTCATCGACATTAGCGTAGTGCGGATACGCCGTGCCCATCGTGAAGTCGGTGGTCTTCGCAGTCCATTCATTGAAGTGGCCGCTGCAGATCACGGCCTTGAACCGCGGTACCGCGGGCCCCGTCCAGATCGCCGTGAATCCCCCGTAGGAAAGCCCATAGAACGCGAACCGGTCCTTATCCACCCACGGAAGCGACTCCAGGTAATCGAGCACCCGGTTGAACTTCACCACGTCCATCCCCACCGGCATCATCCCCACCGGTTGCGACCTGCGGTTCAGCCTCTGCCGCTCGACATTGTCCTGCGTCGCGATCATCGGTGCGAACACGATGTAGCCGCGCTCCACCAGCTTCTTGCCGAACTGCGCGTACTCACCGCGCGCGTTCGCCGCCTGTCCGATCGAGTCCTCAGGCTTCCCCGCCAGTCCATGCTGAACGAACACCACCGGACGCCTCTCACCGGGCCGGATCCCCTTCGGCACGCACAGAATCCCATAAGCGCCCACGCCGTCGTAGACCTTCACCAGCAGCCGGTATCCGGTCCATGTGGGCTCGTCATAAACCTGCACACTCCGCGCCTCCACCGGCCCCGTGGGCTTGGGATACCGCCCGATCATGTCGAGGTACGCCTCATGCTTGTCCCGCGTCGACTGCGTGTAGGCGTCCGGTGAACTGTAGTCGGGCTTCCAGCGCGAGTCCCGCTTGCGCCACGATTCGAGCGCGAGATTCCGATAGTAGGCTTCCCACTGCCGGAACTGGTGCGTCAGCATCTGGGCAATCCGTGTCTGGTCGATGTTCACCTTGAAGCCCTGCGGAGGCCGGTCCAGGGCAGGGAAGGGCGCTGCGTTCACCGCCCGTGCCAGATCCTCGGGAGCGGCGCGCGAGCGCAGTTTCCACAACAGCCGGTCGGCGGGCTGATCCCACTCTGGCGTCGATTCCGGATAGTTGTGAGCAAACACTTCGCTGAACCGCGGATCGAGCGCGGCTGCGAAGACCGCCGTCATGCCGCCCTGTCCCACGCCGCCCACACCCACCTTGCCGTTAACCCGCGGCAGAGACCGCAGCCAGTCCGCCGCCGCAATCACCTGCTGGACCTCGCTGCCAACGATGTGATGCCCGGTCTGGTAGCCGATCCGCTTCAGCCAATCGCGATCCTCCAGCCAAACTTGCGAGAACGCGCGCCGCGGAGTGAACAGCGGCATAAACACCACGCGCCCGGAAGCAGCCAGATACAGCGCGGGTTTGGGATCCGCTGCCGGATCCGCGTCATTGACAAACACCATGCCCGGGTGCGGACCTGCCGCCACGGGTTCGAGGACGATTCCGTACAGCCGCACCAGCGCGCCCGAAAATCCCCGCGTTGGATCGATGGTGCCCAGCCGCAGAATCGGCCACTCGACCGCTGACACTCGGATTCCGGCGGACTCACCGAGCACGGCGATGTTGGGCGCAGGCGCGCGGAACTCGTCGATCGCTCCAATCGACTGCCGGATGAACTCCCGCTCCCGCCCAAGATCGATTGTGCCCGGCTTTTTCCACTGCGCCTCGTAGAAGGCCCGCAGTTCGGCATACTGCTGGCCAACGATGTCGGCTGGAAACTCCCAGGCGGTTGTGTTCGGAAGGAGGGCGAGCGCAATCAGCGAAAGCACGCAATCAATGTACTACACCGTGAGCGGTGCACTGTGGGCCAATAGCTTTCACACTCTGCGCGGGCGCTATCGGCAACCTCAGCGATTCACTCGCGCCCGCGGTGTTAGCGCGGTACAAGTTCCACAACACATAGATCGCTCGTTCGGAGCCTCCGGCGTCTCAAACGAGATGGAAACCGGAGCCGAATGGCTCTTCAGCACCATCCCATCATTAGGACTGCTTGCCATGCCTCCATCCGGAGGGCTGGCCGGTGTATTATCGCAAGGTCGAGATCCGGCTGGTGCCGGACTGATCCGACAAGGGAGCCCTATGGAATCGAACACACGGCGGTCGCTGCTTCGAGGTGCGGCCGCGGCTGCATCCGGGGGATTCGGAGCCGCGCAGACACGGGAGATCAAGTCCGCCTTCATCGGAGTCGGAGTGCGCGGAGGGAGCCTGCTCAAACAGGCGCTCGCGCAGGACAACATCAAGGTGGCCGCCATCTGCGACATCGATGTCCAGACGCGGGACCAGGCGGCCGCCGCGGCGTCGCGTGACACGCCCAAATCCTTCGCCGAGTGGAAGGCGGTTCTTGAGTTGAACGACGTCGAAGCAGTCTTCATCGGCACGCCGTGCGATCTGCACGCGGAAATGGCGGCGGCGTGTCTGGCGGCGGGCAAATACGTCTATTGCGAGAAGCCGCTCGGTATCACGCCGGAGCAAGTCGATCGGGTACTGAAGGCTTCGCGGCGGGCGAAGACCTTCCTCCAGATCGGGCAGCAACTACGGTACTTTCCCGGCGTGCGGGAGGCGGTCCGGCAGATTCACTCTGGTATCACGGGCCAGACGCACATCATCAAGGCGCACCGGCATGGGAGCCGCAGCCGGCCGCAGGATGGCGGTCCCCGGCCGAGTCCACAAGCCGAGACGCGGACCGCCTGGTACGCCGACGTGAAGCGCTCGGGTGATCTCATCGTCGAGAACGCAGTCCACAACATCGACGCCTGCAACTGGATCGCGAACAGCCGCCCCGTGAGCGCTTATGGACACGGCAAGAAGTACTTCCCCAAGCCCATTCCACCGGGCACCGTGATGATGGACGCCTTCAGCGTCGAGTACATTTACGAGAACGGTATGCATTGCGACTACAGCCAGATCAGCTTTCATCCCCGCAATCTCAAAACTCTACCGAGCGGCATGTGGTACACCGTGTTCGGTGACAAGGGCAGTGTGTACATGACGCACTCCTCGGCCATGTTCCACGACATCTACGGCGAATCCGAGCCGCGCGACATGCTGCCTGGCGGAGCCGTCGAGCGCGACACCGCGGTGGCCGACTTCTTTGCCTGCATCCGCGAGAAGCGGCAGCCATTCGCCGACATCAAGGTAGGCGCGGTAGCCGCCCTCACCGCGATCATGGGCCGCGAAGCAATCTACAAGGGCCGCAGCGTCACCTGGAAGGAATTGGGCGTTGACGTCTAGGATCGCAGCCGCTCTTGCCACATCCGTCCTGCTCGCGCAGTCACCGGGCGCGGGCTGGACCCCGCTGTTCAACGGCAAGGATCTCACTGGATGGAGGGTCGTGGGGCCGGAACGCTGGGTCGTCGACAACGGTACGATCCTTGGCGAGGGAATTCATGGCAAGGATGGATTCCTCAAGACCGAGAAGACATACAAGAACTTCCATGCATCGCTCCGCTTCAAGTGCGAAACTCCCAACAACAGCGGCTTCTTCTATCACTCCGGTATCGAAGAGGACATCACGAAGATCCGCTTCATTCAGGTGGAGATATCGAGCGCCATCGGCGGCCATACCGGTGGACTCCATGGCGATCACACGCCGGAGCTCAAGGGCAAGGGCTGGATCGTGTGGCCCGCGCCTGAGCTCGAAGCAGTGTTGAGACCATTCGACTGGAATGAGATGTCGGTTTCGGTGGAAGGCAACCGGATCCGGACCCGCCTTAACGGAGTCCAGATGATCGACTTCACTTACCCGGATCCGAGGAACACCGACGGCGTCATCGCCTTGCAGATCCATCCGGGCAAGCTGTCGCGGATCCGGTTCAAGGATATCTTCATCCGCGACCTGACGGTGCGATAAGCCGCGCTCTAAGATCCAGCCCTGAAGTTCCCCACCGCCTCCGACACTCGCAACGCCCGCCCATAAATTCGCAGCCCCTTCACCTCCCCCACCCGCAGCGGACCCCCAGCCACCGACTTCAAATTCCCACTGAACCGCCCCCATCCAAACTGCCGCTGCGTTCCCCCATCCTGCAGCTTTCCATCTACTACGAACAGGATCACTTTCGGACCGCCGTCCACGATCACGGCCACATGATGCCGCTTGTCCGCCTCGAACGACCCCGAATCCGACAGCCATTCGTTCCTCGTCCGTCCGTCGCTGAGCAACAGCCGCATCGCACCACCGGCCGCTGTTTCGAGCGCGAACCCGCGCCCATCCGCCGTCATCGTACTGGCGAGCACCTGGCCCGGCGCCATACTCGCAAGCTGGACCCAAGCATCGAGCGTGAACCCCGTCCGCAGGTCGTCGGTGCCATGTCCGCCAGCCGCGCGCCGCAGGAAGTCCGGCAGCGCCACCGGCTGGCCCGCCTCGGTCTTTAGAAGCCCTTCTGCCGCCACCGTGCGATTCCCAAATTGCCCCCACAATCCGTTGAGCAGCACCGGACTGATCTCGTGCACCCGCGCGATCTCCTTCTCTGTCTCCGTCAGGTAGAACTTGCCGCCCTCCTCGACGAAATCGGGATAGCTCATGCGCATCACCGGATCATCGTCATAGAGCGCGATCTCGGGCTCCGACCACCGGATCAGCCGCCCCTTGAGCGACTCCACTTCCTCGCCGCCTGCCAGCCACACCGGATTGCGGTCCTCATAGGCGATCGAGCGCCGCCGCGGATGCTCCAGGATGAACCGCCCGCCGTGATTGTGAAACCAGTAGAGGAACTTGCCGTTCTCCGCGCGCCAGGCGAAATTGGCCGCGCGCGGGTGCTTCATCAGCCGGCCGTCGGCATAGCGCATGTACTGCGCCGGCTCCCAGGTGCGTCCCGCATCGCGGCTGTATGTGGAGGCCGCGTGGCCGTCGATGGTCCGGAACACACAGAACAGGGATCCGTCGCTCATCTCGCTGAAGCTGTGCTCCTCGGCCACCGGACCGCCTCCGGGCGGTGTGCGGATCCCAATGCCGCCATCCGGCAGCGTCTCCCAGCGGAGCTTCGCTGGATCCCGCTCGGTAAGGATGTTGGCGCTCCGCAGCAGCACGCCTTCGCTCGAGGTGAAGAAGCCCTCGCCGAAACCGCCCACCTTGTGCAGCGGCACGTAACCAGCGCCTTTGTGCGTAAACGCCTTGCCGACCGTCCAGAAGAACTTGATGCGTCCCTGGTAGACATTCTTCCGGTCGATCTCGAAATCCCGCTGCGGGATCTCATACCGCTGCGCCGACCACGACCGCCCGTGATCATCGCTGTACTTGAACACGAAGTGGCCCAGGCTGTCGACGCGCCGCACCTTGCCGTCGCGATACGGCGGATTGTCGCCAATCACTTCGCGAATGTTGTCTGTGTTGTGGTTGTAGAAGACGTACACCCGCCCCAACGGGACTTTGAGCAGCACCGCGTAGGAAGCCTCAGGCCCTGTCCCCGGCTCGACATCCACCAGATCGGTCCACGTCTTGCCGCGGTCGATGCTGCGCCGCGTCACGATATGTTGTCCGCCCGCGCCCTCACGCCCCGGACCGGTAGTGATCCCGCACAGCCACGCGCCATCATTGGTCTTGACAATGTAGGGCTGGTCTGAGTATCCCTCGTCGGGAATCACGCTGCCGTTGGACAGGTGCCGCGGATCCGGAACCGCCGCCGTGAGTGCTGCCGCCAGAAAGATGACGAGATGAGAGCGCCGCATCATCTCAATCTACACCCGACCGGAGACTATCAAAGTCCCGCGCGCCGCCACATCTCCTCGACACGCGACTTGACCTGCTCCGGCATCGTGATCACGTCGGGCCACGGGCGTGTGAATCCCTCGGTGGGCCACTTGCGCGTCGCGTCGATTCCCATCTTCGACCCGAAGTTTGGCAGCCGGCTCGCGTGATCCAGCGAATCCACGGGTCCAGTGACGAACTCGATGTCGCGTTGCGGATCGATGTTGTTGAGCGCCTTCCACGCAACTTCGCTCAAGTCCTGGACATTCACGTCTTCGTCGACCACGACGATGCACTTGGAAAACATCGCCTGGCCTGTACCCCAGATCCCGTGCATCACCTTGCGCGCCTGGCCCGGGTAGGACTTGCGGATCGACACCAGGATCAGGTTGTGAAAAATCCCCTCGGCCGGCATGTGGATATCGCGGACTTCCGGCAGGTTCAGCCGCATCAGTGGCAGGAAGATCCGCTCGATCGCCTTGCCCATGTAGAAGTCCTCCATCGGAGGCGGACCCACGATCGTCGTCGCATAGACCGGATTCTTGCGGTGCGTGATGCACTGCACGTGGAACACCGGGTACTCATCGGCGAGCGAGTAGAAACCCGTATGGTCGCCGAACGGTCCCTCCGTGCGCATTTCACCCAGTTCCAGGTAGCCTTCGAGCACGATCTCCGACTGTGCCGGAACCTCAATGTCCACGGTCTCGCACTTCACCATCTCGACCGGCTTTGACCGCAGGAACCCGGCAATCATCATCTCGTCGAGATCCGGGGGCAGGGGCAGGATGGCCGAATACATCGCCGCGGGATCGGCGCCGATCGCCACCGCCGCCTCCATCCGCGCGGATTTGCCCGCGGCTCGCAGACGCCGGTAGTGCTCGGCTCCCTGCTTGTGTGTTTGCCAGTGCATGCCCGTGGTCCGCTCGTCGAACACCTGGAGCCGGTAGCAGCCGCAGTTCCGTTTTCCAGTGAGCGGATTCTTCGAGAACACCATCGGCAGCGTGATGTAGCGGCCGCCGTCGTCCGGCCAGCACTTCAGGAACGGAAAATCGAACAGCGAGAACCTGTCGCGCAGGATTACGTCCTTGCATGGCCCGCCGCCGGCGATCTTGGGAAAAAACGACCCCATCTCGGCGAGCATTGGCAGCATCTTGATCTTCCCGATCAGCCCTTCGGGTGTCTTCATCTGCAGGTATTCAGTGATCCGGTCGGCGATCTCCTGCACGCTTCCGACCCCCAGGGCGATCTCCATCCGCTTCATGCTCGCAAAGGCGTTGATCAGGACCGGGACCTGGGATCCCTTCGGTTTCTCGAACAACAACGCCGGTCCGCCGGACTTGACGGAGCGGTCGGCGAACTCGGTGATCTCGAGGTCAGTGTCCACTTCAAACGGAATCCGCTTCAGTTCACCCGCCGATTCCAGCGCCGCGATGAATTCGCGGAGGTCTTTATAGGCCATATACGCTATTGTGAAGGAACGTAGCTATGAAGGGCAAAAACGCATTGATCACTGGAGCGAGCCGCGGGATTGGCCGCGCGTGTGCGCTCGAATTGGCGCGAGCCGGAGCCAGGGTGGCGCTGGCCGCCAGGAATCGCGAGAAACTGGAGGAGGTGGCCGCCGAGGTCCGCGCGGGCGGCGGCGAAGCGTTCGTGGTTGAGATCGATCTCTCCAGCGCTGCGTCGATCAAGGCAGCTTTCGCGTCCACCGCCAGTGAATTCGGCACCGTCGACATTCTGGTGAACAACGGCGGTATCACCAAGGACGGACTCGTGCTACGGATGAAGCCCGAGGATTGGTCAGCGGTGATTGAGACCAACCTGACCGGTTCGTTCCTTTGCATCAAACAGGTACTGCAGGGAATGATGCGCGCGCGCTGGGGCCGGATCATCAATATCTCGTCAGTGGTTGGGGAGAGCGGCAATGCAGGGCAGGCGAACTACGTGGCCTCGAAGGCCGGACTGATCGGCCTCACCAAGGCGATCGCGCAGGAGATGGCCAGCCGCAACATCACGGTGAACGCAGTCGCGCCCGGCTACATTGACACTGACATGACCGGCGTTTTGACAGAGGAACAGAAGGGCGTGATGGTGTCGCGGATTCCCCTGCGCCGCGCCGGCACGGCCGCCGAGGTCGCCGCTGCGGTCCGGTTTCTGGCAAGCGAGGAGGCAGCCTACATTACCGGCCACGTGCTCGACGTGAACGGCGGCATGTACATGTGAGCCGGATGGTTGTCACTGCCCATCGAGATCGAATGGACCTCTTGCGCACCAAGCTCCCCAACGGCGGTTCCGTCCTCTAGCGCTGCTGTACAATTCTAAGAATGGGCCTGGAGCTTCTTGCCGCCTTCGCGGTTTCCTTTGCCGCCGACGTCCAGACCCTGCTCCAAAAACGCTGCTACGGATGCCACGGCCCCCAGGTGCAGCAACGCGGACTTCGCCTTGACCAGCGCGACTCCGCCATGCGCGTGATCCAGCCCGGAGACCCCGCCGCGAGCAAGCTCTTCCGTATGGTCACAGACACAGGCTCGCCCCGCATGCCGCCAGCAGGTCCGCTGCCGCCCGCCGAAATCGCGATTCTCAAACAATGGATCGAATCGGGCGCTACCTGGCCCGCCACGCCGAGAGCCAAGCCTTGGTCGTTCTCCGCCATCCGCCGTCCCGCCGAACCCCTGGTCCGCAACGCGGCGTGGAAACGCGATCCCATCGACGCGTTCCTGCTGGCGCGCCTCGAATCCCGCGGCATCCAGCCGTCTCCCCAGGCCTCACGCGAAACGCTCCTCCGCCGCGTCTACCTCGATCTCACAGGACTCCTCCCCACACCGGACCAGGTGCGTGCGTTCC
>VFZX01000094.1 GCA_016871015.1 Acidobacteriota bacterium
TGCTGCATCCGCAGTTCGATCAACTCCTCACGCGTGCCCTCCTCCATGGCGGCCGGACTGTGGTGGGGGGCACGGCTCCGCTCTTGCAGGCCATCCCAGCCCTCCACACGGAACCGGTCCACCAGCGTATACCCGGTCTGCCTCGATATCCCGTGTTTCCGGCACAATTCTGAAAATGACAGGTCGTTTGCCTGCCAATCTTCGATAAACTCGACCTTGCTGTCCATGCGGCTCACCTCTCGCCAGGGCATCCCCCAGCTTAACCGCTGTCCCCCGGTTACCCTTCGTTTGTGTCAACCGCCCACCGGCACACTTGTCAAGGATGTCTCCGGTTCGCACACTGAGCGGGCCACGCTGATAGACTGGAAGTCTGCCGTGGGAGCCGTCACCGCCGCCCGGCCTGACCTGATTCAGGCCCGCACGATCGCCCAAACCGCCGCTGAGCCCGCCTTGATTGAGGCCTGCCAGTGGTTTGCCGCCGAGCGCCGGTGGATCAACGAGAAACACCTCGAATTGTGCCGGATTCCGGCCCCCACCTTCCAGGAACAGCGTCGCGCTGAGTGGATGGTGGCCCAGTTCCGCTCGCTTGGATGCGACGCCAGGGTGGACCGGGCAGGAAACGTGCTCGCCCATGTCAACGGTGACCACGGCGGCCAGATGGTCGCACTCACAGCCCACCTGGACACCGTGCTCGAGCCCCGCTCCCCAGACGACATCCGCATCGGCCGCGATGGCGAAGTCACCGGGCCCGGAGTGGCGGACAACGGCGCCGGACTCGCCGCGCTGCTTGCGGTTGCGGGCGCGCTCCGCGGCAACCGGACGCTCCGGGATTCCGCCCTGCCGCTGCTGCTGGTCGCCAATGTCGGCGAAGAAGGAGAAGGTAACCTGAGCGGAATGCGCTTCCTGTGCCGGCAGTCCGGAATGGGCTCGCGGATCGCGTCATTCGTTGTTCTCGATGGCCCCGCAACCGATCACATCACCTGCCGGGCACTGGCCAGCCGCAGATTCGAAATCACCTGTTCAGGGCCAGGGGGACACTCCTGGAGCGACTGGGGCGTCGGGAATCCGGTCCACGCCATCAGCCGCGCAATCACGTTCTTTGCCGAACAGCCGGTCTCCTCCGGCCCCCGGACCACGTTCAACTTCGGACTGATCGAGGGGGGAACCAGCGTCAACTCGATCCCCGCCTCCGCGCGCGCCAAAGTGGACCTGCGGTCGGAGAGTCCGTCCCGCATCGACGAGATGGCGGCCTGGTTGACCGCGTCCCTTGAGCGTGCCATCGAGATCGAGAATGACCGGTCCACCGCCGGACGAGTGTCCGCCAAGGTGCGCGAGATCGGATCCCGTCCCGGTGGACAGGTAGCCGAGGACGCCCGCATCGTCCGGCACATCCGCGCCGTGGACTCGCACCTCGGAATCCGCGCCCACATCGACTGCGCCTCCACCGACGCCAACATTCCGCTCTCACTGGGGCTCCCCGCCATGTCGATCGGCGCGGGAGGCCAGGGGGGCGGAGCCCACACCGTGAACGAATGGTTCCGCGCCGAGGGCCGCGAAACTGGACTGCGCCGGATCCTGCTGCTGCTGGTCCAATTGATGCGCGACCTGGATCCCTCCGCCGCCCGGTAGTCCTCGCTGCGGTATGCTGTCAGGCGATGCGGCCCATTGCGCTGGTTCTTTTCCTCTTAACGGCCTCCTCCTGTTCACGCCGGGATTCGGCTTCCGAACAGGCGCGGCTGGAATCGGAGTTCGAGAAAATGCTTTCCGGAGCGACTCTCGTGGGGCGGTTCAGCTCGTTCAAATCCGACCAGCTTCGTCAGGAGCGCTACACAGTCGGCAAGGTCAGCCGGCTGGCAGGCGACACCTGGATCATCAACGCACGGATTCAATACGGTGAGAACGATTACACCGTGCCTGTGCCGGTCACAGTACTGTGGGCCGGCGACACACCCGTCATCACCCTTACCGACGTCGGATTGCCGGGCCGTGGCAAATTCACCGCGCGCGTACTGTTCTACAGGGGACAGTACGCGGGCACCTGGAGTAATGATAAAGGCTCCGGCGGAGAAATGTTCGGGAAAATCGAGCGTTGAGTCTTGGTACCGCCGTGGTCCGCTCCATACTCTTTGAGCGAAAGGAGCATCCCATGAACAAACTGGTTGCCGAGTTCATCGGAACCGCATGGCTGGTGTTTGGAGGTTGTGGCAGCGCGGTCCTGGCCACCGCGTACCTAAACGTCGGTATCGGTCTGTTGGGCGTTTCGTTCGCATTCGGCCTCACGGTGTTGACGATGGCCTATGCGATCGGACACATTTCTGGCTGCCATTTGAATCCTGCCGTTTCAATCGGACTGATGGCGGCGGGCAGATTCAGCGCGTCTGAACTGCTGGGATACGTCGCGGCGCAAGTCGCGGGAGCAATCGCTGGCGCGGGCATCCTGTACGTCATCGCGTCCGGCAAGTCCGGATTCGTGCTGGCCGGCTTCGCAGCCAACGGGTTCGAATCCAATTCACCCGGCGGCTACAGTCTCACCGCCTGCCTCACCGCCGAGTTCGTGCTCACCTTCATGTTCCTGCTGATCATCCTGGGCGCCACTGACAAGCGCGCGCCCGCCGGATTCGCACCCATCGCCATCGGACTCGGATTCACTCTCATCCACCTCATCGGAATCCCCGTGACCAACCTGTCCGTCAACCCGGCGCGCAGCACGGGCCCGGCTGTGTTCGTCGGCGGCTGGGCGATCGCGCAACTGTGGGCATTTTGGGTCGCGCCGATCGCGGGCGCACTCGTTGCGGGCAAGGTCCACGCGATGCTGTTCGCGAGCGAAAATCAGCACGGCGCGGCAGCGTAGAGCTTCAGACTTTCGGATACTTCCACGGCGCACGGTAAGGGCGGCTGAGGAGCTTGTCCGCTGCGCTGTCGCCAACAATCCGCTCCCGGAGGCCGTCCCAAACAACGCTACGGCCCGCTTTCAAGCTCACCATCGCGAGCAGGCTCATCACCGTGGACCTGTGCCCGGTCTCGATATCACACACCGCCCTGTGGCCGGACTTGATGCAATCGAGGAAATTGGCAAACAGCTCGCGGATATTCTGCGAATCCGGGTCGTTCAGCTTCGGCTCGGCATGGATGGGCGGATTCTTCTTGTTGTGTGGATAAAAGGTCCAGCCGTCGCGCCACCCCATATGGAACACGCCTTCGGTTCCGTAGAAGTAGCAACCCAGCGGATGCTTCTCGCTCTCGTTCCCCGCATACTGGCGATGCTCCCAAGTCGCGGTGAACCCCTCGAACTCAAACGTTGCAATCTGGGTATCGGGCGCCGTCGCGCTGTCCTGCTTGATATGGCGGGCGGCTGTCGAAAACACCCGCCTCGGCCACTTTTCGTGGGTCCACCACAGGATCTGGTCGAACCAGTGGATTCCCCAGTCTCCGATCGTCCCGTTGGCGTAGTCCAGGTGCTGGCGGAATCCGCGCGGATGGATGCTCTTGTTATAGCCTCGCTTCGGCGCCGGGCCAAGCCAGAAATCCCAGTCGAGATCCGGAGGAGGATCCGAATCCGGTGTCTTCGCCCCAGGCCCGCTCGCGTTGTGGACGAACGCCCGGACCATCCCCATCTTCCCGGCTTTCCCCGCTCGCAGAAACTCCATCCCCGAGATATTGTGCGGCGACACGCGGCGGTGCGTACCCACCTGAACCACCCGTGCGGCGTCCCGTGCCGCATTCACCATCGCGCGCCCTTCGAGAATCGTGTGGCTGATTGGCTTCTCGACATATACGTGCGCCCCGTGATGCACCGCTTCGATCATGACCAGCGGATGCCAATGGTCGGGCGTCGCGACGATGCAAATCTCCGGTTTCTCTTTGGCCAGCATCTCGCGGTAGTCGCGATATTGCCGGGGCTTGTCTCCGGACAGCTTCTCGATCTCCGCTGCCGCCGGCCGGATCTGGCTGCCGTCCACATCGCACACCGCCGCCAATTGGCACTCGCCGGACCGCATTGCTTCGCGCGTGATGTTCATGCCCCACCACCCGGTTCCAACGGTGGCCGTCTTGTACTTCCGGCGGGGCTGGGCGGAAGCGAAGTACGGAGCCAGACCTGAGGCAAGGAGAGACCGGCGCGAATAGGGCATAAGAGCGCGATGGCGGAAGCCAGTGGGAGTCGAACCCACCTGCGATACGTAGTACCGCACACTGGTTTTGAAGACCAGGCCCAGCACCGGCCAAAATTGGCTTCCAGCGTTGATTTTATCAGCCTAAACTGGAGAGAGATGCGCACTGCCATCCTGATTCTGGCCGCCGGGCTGTGTCCGGCTCAAACGTTCACCGACATCAAGGTGGAGAAGTTCACCGGCGGCTACACGTTCACCGAAGGTCCCGTGTGGGCCCGCGATGGATTCCTGCTGTTCAGCGATCCGCCGGAGAGCAAGATCTACAAGGTGGTCCCCGGGCAAAAACCGGGCGTGTTCCGCGGCCCGTCCAACAAGGCCAACGGCAACACCTACGACGCCAAAGGAAACCTGTACACCTGCGAGAGCCAGTCACGCCGGGTCACGCGAACCGACAAGAAAGGCACGGTCGAGGTGATCGCGGAAAAATGGGAAGGCAAGCGATTGAACGCTCCCAACGACATCGTCGTACGCCGCGATGGACACGTCTATTTCACAGACCCCGCTTTCGGAGAACAGGCCAACGGCCGCGAACTCGACTTCTACGGCATCTATCACATTTCTCCGAAAGGCGAAATGGAGTTGATCTCGAAGCCCGCGGGACGCCCCAACGGAGTCGCGCTTTCTCCCAACGGCCGCGTCCTCTACGTCGCCAACTCAGACGATCGCGCGCTCTACGCCTATGACCTCGACGGCAAGGGCACGGCGTCGAATGAACGCAAGCTCGTGTCGGGAATCGACGGGCCGCCCGACGGCATCAAGGTGGACGAAAAAGGCAACATCTACGTGACGGCGAACAAGCTGCCCATCTATTCGCCCGCGGGTAAGCTCGTCCACACGATCGAATTCGCCGAGACACCCCGGAATTGCGCGTTTGGCGACGCTGACTTCCAGACACTCTACGTGACCGCGCTCACCTCGGTCTACCGCGTCCGCCTGGACGTTAAAGGATCGGTGCAGTATTAGCCGCAAAGACTCCCGCCGCTACCCGGACCGCCCAGTTCCTGGCGTAGGCGCACTCATCTTCCAACGCGGTAAGATCCTCCTGGTCGAGCGGGGCAAGGAGCCGCTGAAGGGATACTGGTCACTCCCGGGCGGCGTCCTCGAAACGGGTGAGAAGTTGGAAGACGCTGTCCGCCGCGAAGTCCGCGAGGAGACCGGACTCGAAATCAAGCCCCTCGCCGTGTTCGAGATTTTCGAGCGCATCATGCGCGACAAGCACGGCAAGGCCGAATACCACTACGTCCTGATCGACTATCTCTGCAAAGTCACCGGCGGCGAACTGGCTCCCTCCGACGACGCCTCGCGCGCCGCGTGGTTCCGCCGGCAGGACCTCGCCACGCTTCGCCTGACCGATGGAACCCTGCCCGTCATTGAGCGTGCCTTCGACCGCAAAGACCTCTACCTCAAGAGCAAATGACCCACACCTCGCACGACCTGCTCGAATTCGGCGCGCTCAAGGAGCTCCTGCACAGGTACGTCTCGAGCCCTGCGGGACACGCCGAGGTGGACCTGTTGCGCCCTTCGACCAGCCTCAAGCAGATCAACACCACGCTCGAAGAGACTGGCGAAGCGGTCAGATATCTGCAGACGGCCTCCCAGCCCCAGCCCGCCGCCCGCGGAGCCGCCATCCGGATCCGGTTCGATGGTCTCCCCGACCCCGTTCCGCTCGCCGCCAAGCTCGCCATCGGCGGCATTACGCTCGAGGCACTGGAAATCCGCGAGGTGATTCAGTTGCTCGACCGGGCCTGCGACATCCGCGCCGTGCTCGTTGCCGCCGGATCGCGATTCAAACGGCTCGCCGCCCGCGCCGCGCGAATCGGTGAATTCCGTCCGCTGCTCAAGGAACTCGTCGGCAAGATCGAGCCTGACGGCTCCATCGCCGACAACGCCTCGGTTGCGCTCACCCGGATCCGCCGCGACATGGACCGCCAACAGCGCCTCATTCAGGAATCGCTGGAAAGGTTCATCAAGCGCCACCGTGAGGATGGCATTCTCCAGGAAGAGTTCATTGCCATCCGCAATGAGCGCTTCGTGCTTCCAGTCGTCTCCGGCCAGAAGCGCAGGGTCGACGGCATTATTCACGCCGCGTCGGGAACCGGGCACACCCTGTTCATCGAGCCCATCGACACGGTGGAGCTCAACAACGACCTCGTCCGGCTGCGCGAACAGGAACGGCGTGAAGTGTACCGCATCCTCGCGGAGATGACCGGAAAGCTTCAGGCCGCCTCGGGAGACATCCAGTCCACCGTCGAGGAGCTGGCAGCCCTTGAGATGCTGTTCGCCAAAGCCCAGTTCAGCTCCGACTTTGGATGCACGATCCCCGTCTTCAGCGGCCGGCTTTCGCTGGTCAACGCCCGGCATCCGCTGCTCATTGATGTCGTCCGCAGATCCGGACGTAAGCCCGTGGTCCCCATGTCGGTCACGCTCGAAGGCGGCACGCGGATCCTCCTGATCAGCGGTCCCAATACCGGCGGCAAGACCGTCGCCCTCAAGACCGTGGGACTACTGGCTCTCATGGCGCAGTCCGGACTTCCGGTTCCAGCCGACGAAGCCACTCTGCCCCTTTTCGACGAAGTCCTCGCCGATGTCGGCGACAATCAGTCGATCGAGCAGAGCCTCAGCTCGTTCTCAGCGCACGTGGCGCGGATCCGCGAGATCCTGACCGCCGCCGGGCAAACGTCGCTTGTTCTGCTCGATGAACTCGGCCGGGCGACCGATCCGGACGAGGGCGGAGCGCTTGCGGTGGCGATTCTCGATCACGTCCGCCAACGCGGATCCTACACCATCGCGTCCACACACCTCCTCGCTCCCAAAGTCTACGGCGCCACCGTCGACGGCGTGCTGAGCGCAGCGATGAGCTTCGACCGCGAGACGCTCAGCCCGACCTACGAATTGCGGGTAGGCGCCCCGGGTGCCTCCGCCGGGCTCGACATCGCACAACGCCTTGGACTCGCCGATTCGATCATCGATTTCGCGCGATCCTCGCTGACCGAGGGACAACGCCAGATTGCGGGCTTCATTGAAGCCCTGGAGCAACGGTTGACGAAACTCTCCGCCCGCGAAGCCGAAGTCATCGCCCGGGCCGAGGAAGTCGAGGTCAACGCCAAGAAGATGATCGAGGACTTCGAAAAGCGCGAGCACGCCCGCCTCAAGGAACTCGAACGCCGGTCGGACTACCTTCTGGCGGAATTCGAAAAGCGCTCCAAGCAGGTGGACGAGATGATGCAGAAGGCTACCGAGCACCGGAAGGCTTTCGAGTCGATGCGCCGCCAGGTGTCACAGGCCAATCGCGAATTCCGCGACGAAGTTGACGCGGCGACCTCTAAGTCCGGGCCGGGGGAGCAGGCCGTGGATCCTTCGGCGATTACCGAAGGGGCGCGCGTCCGGCTGCGTGGCGTGCGGGACCCGGCGCGGGTCCGCAAATTGATCAACGCCAACGTAATCGAAGTGGAGGCCGGTTTCCTGAAACTCCAGGTATCGCGTGAGGACGTCGTCGAGGTGCTCCCTGCCGACACGGCGCCGCCAGCCAAGCTCCCGGCCGGAGTCTCACTGCGGACGGCTCCGCGCGCGGATCATGTCACGCAGGTCCGGGAGATCAACCTCATCGGCCGCCGCGCCGAAGAGGCGGTCGCCGAGTTGGATAAATTCCTGGACAGCGCGGCCCTTGCCTCAGTTGAGCGCGTCCGGATCGTGCACGGCCACGGGATGGGCGTGCTCAAACGCGCGGTAGCCGGCCTGCTGAAGAACCATCCCCTCGTCGCCAAGTTCCGGGCCGCCGACCAACACGAGGGCGGCGCGGGAGCAACGATCGCCGAGCTGCGGACCGACTTCGGAATCTCCTGAGCCGCGGCGTTCCGGGCCGCGGGCGCGAGCAGGCGGTCCCTACGGCAAACTCGCCTCATGAGTCGCCACCGCCGTGATCGTACGCGCCGTGTACATTGCCGTGATCCACGGCGAGTAAAACGTGAACGGATAGTTGCTGATCTTGACGACCACACGCGCCTCAGGCGTACCCGAATCCTCGAGCGTCGCCGAGACCATCGCCAGGGTCAACCCGTTGTATATCGCCTTGGAGCTGTTGGTGGGACTCGACGTGTTATACACAGTGACATTCCGGATATTGGTCGCGTTGAACGGGCGGCTGCCCGCCCATGATGCGGCAGCCCGGGCCCGCTCCACCAAGCCCTGGTGGGCGTACATCACCTGGCCGATATCCAGCACACCCACGGTAACGGCGATAAAGGTCGTCAGGATGAACGCGCTCTCGACGAGGGTGTTTCCCTTCCGCCGCTTGCGATTGAATCTCATTTGTCCTCTCCGGTTGGACTAGCTGCCATTGAACGGATAGGTCGCGGCGGGCTTTCCATTGAACGTGAATTTCTTGAATATGCTGCCGATCGTGAAGTTGACCACGTTGACCGTCACGGTCTTGGGAGTGGTCCCGTTCATCGTGACACTGACCGAAATGTTGTTCACCGAGAGTCCCTTGACCACCGGCTGGTCCGGAGAGACTCCAGTGGTGACCGGATCTTCTTTCCCGTAGACAACCATGTTCTTCACTTCGGTTGCAAACTCGGTCGGAACTGTCGATGTGGTTCCGCCGTATTCCCGCACCGATGCATACCGTGAACCCGCCTTCACCGCGGAGACGAGCTGGTTATACATGAAAAACGTATGCCCGAACTGCGTCACGCCCGTCAGTAGCGGGACCATCGCACTCGCCATCAGCGCGAACTCGATTATCGCGTTCCCTTGGCGCCTTTTGCGCACACTCAATTTTGTACCCATCTCACTAACCTCACTTTTGATACGGTGGCATTGCCACCACCCGAGTGGGAGTTGGCTCCCTGCACGTAGGCCCCGAGGTACTCCGCGCAAAACGGCTCGTTCCCCGCGGTGTCGTCGTAGCTCAGGTTGTTCATGAAGAACGCCGCGAATCCAATCACGGGACGCCACTCCGGACCACCGCCGTTGCCGTTCCCGCCGCCGTTACCACCTCCTCCGCCACCACCACCGTTGCCGTTCCCGTTGTTGTTGGTGCTGTTGTTCCCATTCCCGTTCCCATTGCCGTTGCCACCCCCATTGGTGCTGGATCCAGGCTCTCCGGAATTGATGGGCACGACAATGATCCGCCGCCCATTGCCGACCCGAATGTTGTTCACCCGGTTGTTCTCATACGAGGTGAAAAGGACGTTCGTGTGGTCGGTGTCCGACTGGACCCTCGCCTCCATCGCGTTCTTCCGGCCATTCTTGGACCCGGTCACCATTTCGATCAGGTCGCCAACCGCAACCGTCGATTGATAACCGTTCTCAATCCTGTTGTCAAGCTCGTTGCCGCTCTGGGTCCCCCAATAGCCACGCGTCGCCGACGGCCCGTTGCGGACCCGCTCCAGCGTGGACCCTGAGCCATGCCCCAGCGCCAGATCCCCGGCGCACATGCTTCCATTTGGAGCCGGGCCGCTGTTGCCGACGTTGGAGGACCAACGAAGCGTGTACGACACGCCCTTCACGAACCCGAAGTTGGCGGTGTCCGTTGGGGTCGGCGCGATCGGTGAGAACGGAAGCAAGTTCCCGGGTACGACCGAGTTCGACGTCAGCCGCCCCGCTACCGCGTCCGCTTGCACGTAGGCGGAGCTCCCCGTATTGACCGTGGGCAGCAGGTAGAGCTTCAGTGGCACCGTCGCTGTGACACGTGCGTTGACGAACGTCTTTGCCTGCGTCGCATCCGGCGTGACCACCCACGCCGTCGACGTGGGCGTGGCGGCGAACTCAACCTTGACTTGTGTGCCCGAAAGTTCCGTCGTGCCGAAGTTCCATTTGTTCGGCAAGCCCACCGCCGCGGCCTTGGCCGCCGTGATTCCCTCGGTTGTTCCATTGATTTCGATCGCAGCCGCGAGAGCGGCGGCGTCGCAGTACGTTTGCAGTTCGTTTCGTGCGATGTAAAATCTACCGAGATCGATCGAGAGTCCCGCGATTCCCGCCAGGGCGACCAAGCTCAGCCCCGCCGTCATCAACACGAATCCTCGTTTGTTTTTGTTTCTTTTTTCGAGCAGCCTCATAGCGCGCCCCATGCCTCATGATGCTGCACAACCGGGACGATGTCCCTACCAGTAAACCCCTGAGAAGACCTCAGCGATCCCTTAGCACCCTTCCTTAGATTCCTGAGTACGAAGGCCGGTGATGGTCCTATTTGACGCGGTGGGGGCGGCTGCAATATTCTGATCTCAACGATATGACGCTCCGGTCAATGACGGTGTTCCTCGCGCCCTGCCTGCTGGCCTCCGCCCAAACCGCGGAGACGCCAAAAAAGTGGAATTTCTCAACTCACATCACTCCCATATTGACCTTCGGAGGATGCAACCAGAGCGCCTGCCACGGCTCACCCGTCGGAAAGAACGGATTTAAGCTATCCCTCTACGGATCGGAACCGGACAAGGACTACGAGGTCCTCGTCTCCAAGCGCGTCAACCTTGAAAAGCCCGCTGAGAGCCTCCTGCTGCGCAAGCCAACCATGCAGACGGCCCACGGCGGCGGGCCCCGCTTCGAACCGGACTCCCGCCATTACCAGATCCTCAAGGCCTGGATCGAGGCGGGCGCCCCCTTCGGCGCCAAGGACGCTCCGTCGCTCGACAAGCTGGACGTCACCCCCGGATATCAAGTCCTCAAGGCGCAGGGCGGAACCGTGCAGATGAAGGTCACGGCGGTGTACTCGGACGGCTCGAAAGAAGACGTCACGGCCCTGTCGATCTTTTCGAGCAACGACGACGCCGTCCTGAAAGTGTCCCCCAGTGGACTCGCCACCGCCCAAGGCGCCACCGGTGACGCCGCAATCATGGTGCGTTACGCCGGAAGATTCGCCGCGCCCGTGTTTGGCGCCACCGCCTACGCAGCCTCCAAAGCCCCTGCCGCCGTCCATCCGGTCGACCGTGAAGTCTATGCCAAGCTTCGCCAGTTGAACATCACCCCCTCGGGACTCTCCACCGACGAGGAGTTCATCCGCCGCGCATCGCTCGACCTCACCGGCACGTTGCCTTCACCCGGGGATGTCCGCGGCTTCGTCGCCAACCAGTCCCCAACCAAGCGACGGGATCTGGTGGACGCCCTACTCGAACGCCCCGAGTATGCGGATCTCCAGGCGCTGATGTGGGCCGACCGCCTCCGCTCAGACTCCCGCTTCCACCGCGTCGGCGGAGTCCGCAGCTACTACCGCTGGCTGCGGGAGGAGTTCCTGGTAAACCGCCCGCTCGACAAGTTCGCCCGGACGCTGTTGACCGCCTCGGGCCAGAACTTCACCAACGGCGCCGCCAACTACTGGGGCAACTACGACAAGATCTCGACCCCTATCGAGACCGCGATCCAAACCGGGCAGGTGATGATGGGGATCCGGATCGGGTGTGCGCAGTGCCACAACCATCCGTTCGAGAAGTGGTCCCAGAGCGATTTCTACTCACTCGCCGCGGTGTTCGCCCAGGTGGTCGAGTTCCACACCAAGACGCCTCAGGAGTTCGACCTGCGGATCGACGCCACCAAGGCCGTCATCAATCCCGCGACCAAGAAGGCCGCCGAGCCCCGCTACCTCGGCGCAGGGATTATCTCGGTGCCTCCCGGCGAGGACCGCCGCGTTCCCTTCGCCGGATGGCTCACCCGCAAGGATAATCCGTTCTTCGCGCGCACGATGGCCAACATCATTTGGCGCAACCTGATGGGCCGCGGCGTCGTGCATCCGGTCGACGATTTCCGCGAGACCAACCCGGCCACCCACCCGGCTCTCCTCGACCTGCTCGCCAAGGAGCTTGCGGATCACAACTTCGACCAGAAGCACCTGATCCGGTTCATCATGGCATCCCGTGCCTACCAGCATTCCAGCGCGGCGAACGAAACCAACCGGCTCGACTTCAAGTACTACTCGCGTGCTTATCCGCGCCGTATGATCGCCGAGGTATACATGGATGCGATCGCCCAGGTGACCGCCGTCCCGGACACCTTCAAGGATTGGCTCGAAGCCAAGCGCGCCATCCAGCTTCCCGACAACCGGTATCCCTCGGCGTTCCTTGATGTCTTCGAGCGCTCCTCGCGCCTGGTCATCTGCGACCGCGAGGAAAACGTCACCGTCTCGCAAGCGCTGCATCTGGTCAATGGACCCGAATTCCAGCAGAAGGTCACGCAACCGGATTCGCGCCTAAACCAGTGGATCGCCGCCGGAATGAGTGACAGCCAGTTGCTCGAGGAGATGTTCCTGGCCACGCTCTCGCGCCGCCCGTCGGCCCGTGAAAAGGACCGCCTGTTGACACGAATCGCCAAAGGCCCGCGCCAGGAAGTCCTTGAGGATGCCCTGTGGGCGATCGTCAACTCGAAGGAGTTCGTATTCAACCACTGACGCAGTTCCCCTGGCTGCGCCATTACGACAGTTTCGTTCCCCACCAGCTCCCGCTGGCTGCCTGCAGCCTCATCGACCAGTTTGAACAGACAGCCGCCGCGATGCCGGAAGCTCCGGCCATCCACCACTTCGACCGGACCATTCCTTTTGGCGAGTTGAACGGCTGGGCCGAACGCTTCGCCGCCAGACTATCGCGCTGGGGAATCGCGTCCGGCGACCGTGTCGCCGTATGGATGCAGAACGACCCCGAATTCCTCGTGGCCGTCTACGGAGCCTGGAAGCGCGGCTGCATTGCCGTGCCGCTAAGCGCGATGTTCAAACAGAAGGAAATGGAATATCACCTGCGCGATTCAGGCGCGCGGGTGCTGGTGGCCATCCGCGGCGCCTTCGAGCAGCACGCCGCACCCGTGCTTGGCTCGACCGCGGTGGAGCAGACCCTCTTCGTGGATGAACTGCTCGACTCGCTCGCCTCCGAGCAACCCCGCCCGGATCAGCGCGTCCCGGCGAGCCCCGATGCCATCGCCTATCTCGTCTACACCTCCGGCACCACAGGCGACCCCAAGGGCGCGATGTGCCTCCACCGCAACATCGGATTCAACACCGAAGTCTTCCGCACCTGGATGCGGGTCACGCCTGCCGACCGGATCTTGGGCATCGCGCCGCTGTTCCATATCACTGGACTCGTGGCGCAGATCTCGCTCTCGGCGCTCTCCGGCGCGCCCCTGATCCTCTACCACCGCTTCGACCCCGGCCGGACCATCGAGATGATCGAGCGCTGGCGTCCAACTCTGTCGCTTGGCGCCATCACCGCCTACATCGCACTGATGAACGATCCCGCCGCCCCTCACGCTGACTTCAGCTCGATGGTCAAGGTGTTCACCGGCGGAGCCCCTGTGGCTCCCGCCGTCGCCGCCCAGTTCGAGGCCCGCTGCGGAGCCTATATCCACAATACCTACGGACTCACCGAAAGCAACTCACCGTCACACATCACCCCGTTGAACCAGCGCGGACCCGTTGACCCAAACTACGGCGCCCTCGCCATCGGACTCCCGATTCCCAACTGCGAAGCCAAGATCGTCGACGCCGCCGATCCGTCGCGCGATCTTCCCGCAGGCGAAACCGGCGAGAACGCCCTCCGCGGCCCCATGATTTTCCCCGGCTATTGGAACAAGCCCGAAGCCACGGCCAAGGCGTTCCACAACGGCTGGTTCCTCACCGGCGACATCGCCATGATGGACCCGGAGGGCTGGTTCTACATCGTCGACCGCAAGAAGGACATGATCGTCGCCTCCGGCTACAAGGTCTGGCCGCGCGACGTCGAGGACGTGCTCTACCAGCATCCGGCGGTCAAGGAAGCAGCGGTGATCGGAGTTCCGGATGAATACCGCGGTGAAACGGTCAAGGCATTCGTGGCCCTGTCGGCAGAATGGATCGGAAGGGTGGCGCCCGAGGACCTGATCGCCCACTGCCGCGAGCGGATGGCCGCCTACAAGTATCCCCGCCAGGTGGAATTCGTGCCTGAGATTCCTAAGACCGCCACGGGCAAGTTCCTCCGCCGCAGCCTACGCAGCCAGTAGATCGCGGAACTGCTGGTAGGCCAGGAACTCGGACACAGCGAGATCAATCTCCGCGCGCGCACTCAGGCGATCGCCCCCAGCCTCCGCACCGCCGCCGCCACCAGCTTCGTTGCCGCCTCCGTCTCCAGGTAGCTCGACTTCGCCCGCCACGTCTCGTACCCGCCGTGCCGGTGCGCGTCCGGAGTCGGAATATAGCCGTTGTAGGAATTGGCGAGTTCAACTGGCATGAGGCCTGCGAACACCTTCGCCTTCTTGATCTCGAGCCCCAGCTCGCAGAAGGCCTCGCCGGGCAGCGTCGGGATCCCCAGCCTGCCAATCCGCAACGCCTGGACTACCGTCCGGACACTCGGAAAATACTCCGAATTCAGGATCAGCGTCTCGCGCGCGTAAATATGCTTCCGGTCCGAGTAATGATCCTCGGCACGCTCAGCCGCGGGTGCCCCTGCGATCAGCTTCCTCGCCCGTTCCACTTCGACCTTGCCCGGCAGCCGGACACCCAATTCGAACTCTTCAAGCGACCCCTTCAACTCAACCCACGGCTCGAATTTCATGGACCGCCACACCCGCAGCGATTCCGGCCCGAGCAGCGCCGCAACATGTTCGATCTGTCCGTACGGCGGCCTGCTGACCGGCCTGGACGTCACGTCGGCGTTATTCAAATTCCCCGAGCACGCGTTGCTCATCATCGTCACCACGCCGGGATCGTTGACACCCGCCAACCGCAGCAGGGTGCGTCCCCACACCGGGAAGTAGTCGGCACTGACCGCGCCCCCGCCGACTCCCCCAACGTAGTGCAGCGCGTAGTTGCCGATCACCGCGATCACCCGTTCGTCCGCGCCTTTCACCACGATCAACCCGAGGTCCGGATCGATCGGACCCTCGGGCTTGGTGATGTTCGGATTGCCGTACCCGGGATTCATCCGCACCGTGTCGGTGCCGTTGTCAAACGGATCGTCGTTGACGTAGCCCGGCTTGGTATGCCAACGACGGTTGAAAAGCGCCCGCGGCTCCGTACCGATGCCCCACCCGATCTGCGCCGGACGCAACCGGTTCGACGCGATCACCGCGGCGTCAGCGATCCGCCCGGTAAGGAACTCGACGTAGCGCGGATCCGGCCGGCTTTGGAACAAGTGTGTCGCCGCTGGAGCACTGTGCGAATGCGTCGCCGCCACCAGCGTATGCGACGCCGGGATCTTCGCCCGGTCGGCGATCATCCTCTTGGCCGGATCGATGATCTCGCGCGGCACCGCGCACGAGTCCACCAGAATGACCGCGATCCGCGCCGTGCCGTTGTCGAGCACCAGCGCTCTGGCGTGCAACTCGTCGTGGACATCCTTGGCCGGATTGTTGCGCATGCCCCCCGCGAGCGAAGCTCCCAGAGCGGGCGTGATGTTGGCCATCGCCGCTCCCGCCTGGAGACGGCGCGCATCAGCCGCCCTCACGGACCGGATCACAAACGGCAAAGCGGCAAGCGCGCGGCGGGTTATCATCGGATCACCTCAATGCGGAAAGGATACCTCTTGTCGCCAGGCTCTTGTTGAGAGTGTAGAAGTGGAGCCCCGGCGCGCCCCCGGCCAACAGCTCGCGGCATTGTGTGATCGCGTGCTCCAGTCCGATCGCCATCACGCTGCCCGATTCCTCACGGAACCGGTCCAGCCGCTCCGCCAGGCGGTCCGGAATCCGCGCGCCACACAGCTTGGTGAACCGCTCCACCTGATTCACGTTGGTGATCGGCATGATTCCCGGAACGATGGGAACCCGCACGCCCGCCGCCCACGCGCGCTCAACAAAACGGAAGTAGTCGTTGTTGTCGAAAAACAACTGCGTGATCAGGAACCGTGCCCCGCGTTCGGTCTTTTCCACCGCAAAGCGCAGATCATCGTCCGCACTCGACGCCTCCGGATGCACCTCCGGATAACACGCAGCGCCAATATCGACCGCAAAATTCGACTTCAGGAACCCGATCAGTTCCGTCGCGTTGCAGAAATCCGAATGCGCGCTAGGACTTTCCTTCGGCGGATCCCCGCGGAGCGCGAGCACGTTCTCGATCCCCTGTGCGACAAGGTTGCTGACCACCTCGTGCAACTCCTCTTCGCGATGTCCCATGCAGGCGAGATGGGCCATCGCCGTGATTCCCAGATCGTTCTGGATCCGCGTCACGGTCCCGATCGTGCGGGCGCGGCTCGTCCCGCCCGCTCCATAGGTCACTGAGATGAAGTCCGGCGACACCGACGACTTGAGGTCGGCCGCCGTCTTGATCAATTCCTCGACCGCAGCGTCTGTCTTGGGCGGAAAGAATTCGAAACTGAAAACCGGCCGCCCCTGTTTGTAAAGATCACCGATGCGCACTTATCCATGATGGTAGCGCGGATGGCCTCACGGCTTCCGCCACGGCTTCTTGTCGTAGGGGAAGCTCTTCCAGTCCTGCGAGGCCCGCCCATTCAGATCCCACGCCACGCGGCCTTTGCGCAGCGTCAGTTCAGCGGCGATCATCTGCGTCCCGGAATGCGCGGCCCCCGCCGAATCCACAAACCCGTAGCGGCTCTTATCGATCCGCAGCACCGCAACATCGGCCTCGGCTCCCACGTCAAGATGCCCAAGATCCGGCCGCTTGATCTGCTTCGCCGGATTCCAACTGGACATGCGGACAACCTCGTCAATCGGCGAACCCAGGTTCAGCAGCTTCGACATCACGTTCGCCATGTCCTTCATTCCGGCGTTCATGCTGCCTGTGTGGAGGTCGCTCGAGATCGAATCGGGACGGAATCCCTGCTGGTAGGCCGGAACGGCGACGTACCAAAAGAAGCTCCCCGCCCCGTGTCCGATATCGAAGAAGATGCCGCGGCGGCGGCCGTCCACCATCGCCGGATTCACCTTGCCATCCGGCAGCACTTCCTCCCGATGCCCCGCATAGCAGTGCGTGTAGATGTCACCCGGCTGGAGCTTGTCACGCAGCAGGGTTCCGATATTGCGCTGGCTGTTCAGGTATCCGAAGTCGACCATCACGGGCAGTCCCGTCTTTTTGCTCGCCGCCACCGCCTTGTCAATCGATTCCCATCCCGGACCCGCATAGTGCGCCGACTTGAAGCCCACAATCACACCCTTGTGCGCCAGCGCGGTCTTGGCCGCGCCGTCAACGTCGAGCTGTGCAGGATCATCCTCTTGGCCCGTACCCATCCCCGCCGCGACAATGTTTAATAGCGCGAGCACCCGCGTCAGCGAACGGTCGACGATCTGCGCTTTAAAATCGGCGAAATCGCGCCAGCCCGTAGTCCCCGCGTCGACCACCGTGGTGACGCCAGTGCGGAACGAAAACGCATCCGTCGGGACGCTCGAGCTGCGTTCAAGGCCCGGCCGCAGAGGCCGCGTGTAGACGTGGACATGAATGTCGATCAGCCCAGGCGTGACGTACAATCCCTGAACGTCAACAGCGCGCTTGGCCTGCGCCGCGGGAATCGATGGAGCCACTCGCGCGATCTTCCCGCCAGCCACGGCGACATCCATCACGGCGTTGATGTTGTTCTTCGGATCGATGACGTGGCCGCCCTTGAGCACCAGGTCGTAGTTCTGCGCCGCGGCAAGGGCGGGAGTCAGGAGAAGTAGAGCTCTCATGAGGATCTACTGTAATGCCTGCTATCATCGAACGCAATGCTCAGGCGGATCCTGATCGTCTTCCTGTTGACCGTTGGATCCTATTGGAAGCTCGCGCTCACCAACCAATACATCTGGTTCGACCACCCGGACATGACCGCCATCGAGCTGCCCCGCCTGCAGTTCCAGGCGTCGCAAATCCAACGCGGCCGGTTCCCCCTCTGGGACCCCATGATCTGGTGCGGACAGCCGCTCATCGGCCAAACTCAGCCGGGGCCTCTGTTCCCGTTGAACCTGCTGTTCTTTCTGCTCCCCCTGCACGACGGCCAGATCCGGGTCGAGTTCCTCAACGGATATTTCGTCCTCATCCACTTCCTCGCCGCGCTGTTCTGCTACGCCCTGTGCCGCGACCAGGGACTCGGAACGGCCGGATCCGTCGCCGCGGGCTGCGCATTCTCCTTCGGCGGATTCCTTGGAACCGTCCCCTGGCTCGACGTCGTGAACGGCGGCATCTGGACTCCGCTGATCCTGCTGTACCTGCTTCGATCGGCCCGCGGAGAGCGGCCAGCGGCCAGCGCAGCCCTTGCCGGACTCTGGCTGGGCGTCGCCTGGCTGAGTGGACACCACGAGCTCCCGCTGCTCGTTTCCCTGCTCTGCGGCATCGCCTGGATCCTGTTCTGCTGGCGGCGTCCCAGCCTGATCCGCCACGCCCTGCTCATGATCGCGATCGCTGGCCTGGTCAGTGCCGCCCAACTTTGGCCAACCATCGAATTCGGCCGGCTATCGGTGCGGTGGGTGGGCGTCCAGGATCCTGCCGGATGGAACGATCGTGTCGCCTACACGATCCACACCCTGTACTCGCTCCCCGCGAAAGGACTGTTGGAAACGTTCCTTCCCACCTACGCCCGCCACGCCGACACGTCCCCGTTCCAGGGCGCTGCCGTTACCGCACTGGCGTTGACCGGACTGCTGGCCGCCTGGGGTGACCGCCGGACCCGTTGGCTGGCCGGACTCCTTGCGCTTGCTCTCGTCTACGCCCTGGGTGCGCTCTCACCGGTTCACGGAGTCCTCTACGCCCTGTCCGCGCCGCTCGCCAAAGCACGTGTGACCGTCCGCGCGATCCACCTCTCGGGACTCGCGATCGCGCTGCTCGCTGGCGTCGGACTCGACCGCATCCTCCGCCGCGAAGGCAGCCGGATCCCCACCTTCGCCGCCGCCGTAACCGGCGCCGCCATCCTGGCGCAAGCCGCCTGGGCTCTCATCAACGGACTCGATCCCGATCAGCGGATGCTCACCACCGGCATCAGCGCGGCGGGAACAGCCGCCGCCTTGACACTCTGGTCCCGCAGCCTTCTTGGCGCTCCCGCTCTGCTCGCAACGCTGTTCCTGCTCATGTTCATGGAACTCACTGGACTCACCTCTTTCCCCCATCGCTTCGAGGGCAATCAGGTAAAGCACGCGGCAACCCTGTCGCGGAACGCGGACATCGCTGAGTTCCTCCGCGCTCAGAACGGCCCCGTCCGGATCCATGTCCGCGAGGAAGACGTGCCCGAAAACTACGGCGACTGGCGTGGGATCGAGATGCTGCAGGGCTACGTCGCCGGAGTCCCGCGCAACCTGGTGGACGCCGCACTCCACGGGACCAGGATTCAGCAGTTGTTCGGCGTCACCCACGTCGTAGGCAAGAAGCCGTTTCGTGACGATCAGCCCCCGGTCTTCGCTGGCGCCTCGGGCGTCCAGGTGTTTCGCAATCCTGGGGCATTCCCGCGGGCCCGGTCCGTCCATCAGGCGGTACAGGCGAAGGACCCTGCATCTCTACGCGCGATGATCGACGATCCCGCCTTCGACCTGCACAATCGCGCTGTGATGACAGCGCCTGCTCCCGCGCTGGAACAATGCGCCGAAGCCGACGACATCCGGCTGGTCCGCCACAACAGTGACCGGGTGACCATCAACGCGAAAATGGCTTGCCGCGGCATGGTGATCGTGGGTGACAGCTTCTATCCAGGCTGGCGCGCGACGATCGATGGCAACCGGGCGCCGGTCCTCGAAGTTTACGGGGCCATGCGCGGGATTGTGGTCGAGCGTGGCCAGCACACGATCGACATGTTATACCGGCCAGCTTCGATAATTGGCGGCCTCGCGCTGACGCTCCTGGGAGTGTTCGCCGCGGTGGCGGTCAGTTTTCGACGAGAGGCCCCAAAAACGCCGCCCGCTGGCGAATAAACGGCTCCAGCCCCGGGATCGGCATTACAGGCATCGGTGGACTCCCCGGACCCGGCGGCCGGGGCAGGAAATCCTCCGTGAACGAGCTCTCAAACTGCGCCGTCGGGAACATCTTCTTTGTGTCACGTTCCACCCACGGCCGGACCAGGTCCCGCAGCAATAGCATCCGCGCAATCAACGTATCCGGGTGTGCCGGGCCCTCCAGCATCTCCCGGATCCGCGCGCGGTAGACCGCTGCAAGCTCAGGATCAGCCCACAGTTTCTGCGACAGCGGCCGCGGGTTCTGCTGCTGGGGCGGCGGCGGTGGAGCGCCCGGAGGAGGATTCGGCGGACCCGGAGCGAACTGGAGCGGCAGCCGGCGAAGCTGGTCGATCTGCATTCCCAGATTGAAGTTCCCCCAGGCCTCGTTGGGATCCCACGGAAACGTGATGAAACGGCGGTCTGACTCCCGGCGGTACAAGTAGTAGTTGTGGCCGGACCCCACGTATGAGTCCAGATTCACTGTGAGGATGTCGAGGGCCAGAAACTTGAGTGCGGCTTCAATGTCGAGGATCTCGCCCAGGCTCCCAAGATCTCGATTGTTCAACGTGTCGATCAGCGTGACCAGGTCGCTCCAGTCGTCGTTGTCCTCGTTGTTCTCCCTCTCGTATAGGGTTTTGTAGGGCGCCGCGGTGTTCCCGCGGAACTGAAGCGTTCCCTGTGGGTCCCCCTTGTAGAGGTTCCCCTTCTCCTTCTTCCCGAACCGCGACTCGATGAACGCCCCATCGACTCCTTCTACCAGGAAGTACAGACCCCAGAATTCGCCGTTGATGCTCACCGCCGCGTAGTTCACCCTTGGCGCGGGAAGTCCGATGGCCGCGGCCAACTCGTAGTAGACCTTCTCGCGCACGAACGACGGATCCTTGAAGGCGTTGTTCAACGCAAACGAGTCGATCCCCTGAATCTTCTGCCCCTTGACGAACTCGTTCAGCTTGATCTTGAACGACTTCTTCTGGCCCGGGTACGACCGGTAGCTTGAATTGCCTTTGAACCGGATGCCGATCCGGTCGTAGTGGATGTCGCCCCAGTCGAAGCCCGCCTCCATGTACACGGGATCGGCACGTCCTTCGAAATTCGCGCGGAGCTGTTCATACCAGCCGGGCTCGGAAAACGTCAGCCGGATCTCGTGCACCGCGTCCCCATCGAACAACGGGTGGACGTCCAACGGCTGCTGCTGTCCCAGCAACGGCATGGCCAAAAAAACAACGACGAGTGCGCGCAACGCCACGAACTTAAAGACGGTAAAGGTCTCTCCAAGATTACGGCCTACCGAATAAATTATTGTTCTTGACAAAAAATTATTTCGGTGGCTCAATAGACATGTGATCCCGGCCGTCCAGCTTCTGCGCGACACCGAACAAGCCAACGCCATGCTCCAGCCAGGCCGTCTGCGGATCCTGGAGCACCTGTCCCAGCCGAACTCGGCATCGGGGGTTGCCCGCGAAATCGAGTTGCCCCGCCAGCAGGTCAACTACCACCTCCGCGAGTTGGAAAAGCACGGGCTGGTCCGGTTCGTCGAAGAGCGGAAGAAGGGAAACTGCGTTGAGCGGATTGTTCAGGCCACCGCCCGCACCTATCTGATCAGTCCGGAAGCGCTCGGCGCGATCGGACAGTCGGCGGAAGAGCGCCGCGACCGGTTTTCCGCAGCTTACCTGGTCTCCGCGGCGGCCCGGATGATTCGCGATCTGGCCGTGCTCGGCGTGCGCGCGCGCAAAGCGGGCAAGCGCCTGGCGACGCTCACGGTCGAAACCGAGGTCCGCTTCCGCTCCCCGGAGGACCGCAACCGGTTTGCCGAGGAGCTCACCAACACGCTGGCGAATCTGGCGTCGCGTTATCACGACGGGAACGCACCGGACGGACGCAAGTTCCGCTGGCTCATCGGCAGCTATCCCGCAAGTACCAAACATGAAGACGACGGCTCGGAAAGCGCCGTCATGGAGGACTGAATGTCATCAAGAAAACACGACATCGAACTTGAAGTCGCGGCGCCTCGGGAACTGGTCTGGCAGGCGATCACCGAAGGCGCCGGAATCACCCGCTGGTTCGCGCCCGAGGCTCAGGTCGAGCCGGGCGAAGGCGGTAGCGTCTTCCTCAGTTGGGGGCCCGGAATGGAGGGCAAAGCCCCGATCACCATTTGGGATCCCGGCCGGCGGTTCGGCTGGACCGAGCACCAAGGCTCGGAGCGCCCGCGTACCGTCGAGCTGACCCTCGCTGGGGAAGGCGGATCCACCACACTCCGCCTCGTCCACTCGGGATTCGGGGCGGACGCCAGCTTCGACGCCGAGTACGAGTCCACCCACGGCGGCTGGCACACGTTCCTGGCGATGCTCCGGTTCGGCCTGGAGCGGCACCCCGGAACCCCGGCTAAGAACGTCACGGTGATGCGGATGAGCGAATTGGCACCCGCGGATCTTCGAGGCCGCCTTGCCGCCGCAACCGGCACCGGATCCGTAACAGAGGGCGCGCGGCATCAGGTGAGACTCGCGGGGCAAGCATTGGACACCACCGTGCTCCGCGCACCGCAGCCGGGCTATGTTTGCCTCTCGGTGGACGTCTGGGCAGACGCAATCCTATCCCTTTTCGCGGAAAACTGCGGTGGCGCGAGCGTGCTCACCTTAGTCGCGATTCTCTTCGGTGAATCAGCGGAGCGCGAGCCCGAGGTCCGCGCCGCGCTCGAAGAACTAGCGGCTGCCGTTGCCGCAGGCTGAGCAAGTTCCGTACAGGATGGTCGTGTGTCCGGCGAGCTTAAACCCCCGCGGCAGGACCTTCTTCGTGCTCACCTCGCAAAGCCCCACGGAATACACTTTGTCGCAGGATATGCAGTGAAAATAATGGTGGCGCTGCAGCCCGTTCCGCTCATAGCGGGGCGCCTGCCCGGGAAGCTCGACGGTAGCCAACACGCCTGCTTCGAGCATGAACTTGATGTTGCGGTAAACGGTGGCGATTCCGATCCCAGACACGTCGGACGATGAAATTTCTAGAACCTCCGACGCGCTCAGCGGCCGATTGGCCCCATCAAACGCTTTCCGGATCGCCGCCTTCTGGCGCGTACTTCGCGCACCGACCACGTCTACACTCCTCATCGGAGTGACGTCTTGCTTCATGAACTAGCCCCCCTGAATGTAATGATACCCTATGCTCAGGTCAATCCGGGTGCTGTCTTGTAATCTTTTTTTAACAATCCTATCCGCGTTCGCGGGAGCCTCCTCCTGGGAACCGATGATGAGAGATCGAATTCAAAAGGTGGTCCAAAAGTTTCAAGCCACCGTGAGTTTGTACGCCAAGAACTTGGACACGGGATCCAACTTTGGCATCCGCGAGAGCGAGCGCGTCCGGACAGCCAGTACCATCAAGCTCCCCATCATGGTCGCGGTCTTCGCCGAAGTAGACCGCGGGCGGGCCTCCTGGACGGAGACGCTGGCACTTCGCGAATCGGACAAGGTCTCAGGCTCCGGTGTCGTCCGCGAGCTCTCCGAAGGGGTCGCCCTTCCTGTCCGCGACCTGATGCGCCTGATGATCGTGGTCAGCGACAACACCGCCACGAACCTCCTGCTCGACCGCTTCTCCGCGGATCTGGTGAATGCTGAGATGGAAAAGCTCGGCTTGAGGAACTGCGCGACCGGACACATCCTTGACACTTTAGCCTGGATTCTTGCTTGACACTTATCAAGGGCGGGTGCGGCTCGATCTTCACCTTACACCTTCTCCGCGCGATTGTCAATACCTCGATATTCCGGATTTCTTGGTTTCCTGAACGCCCCATTTTCGGAGAAAATGGGGCCTTTTCCCCGGCGCGCGTGACGTAAGGAGCCCGAAGGGCGA